>JAZREA010000008.1:0-57850 GCA_045660545.1 Clostridia bacterium
CTGTACCCATTCCGAACACAGAAGTTAAGCTCTTCAGCGCTGAAGGTACTTGGCGGGAGACTGCCCGGGAGAATAGGACGTTGCCGGAACAAACGAAGAAGACTGTTTTTAAACAGTCTTCTTTTTCTTTATATATTTATATGTACACAGCCATTTTTGCGGACGAAAAACAGCGCAGATTGGGAAATATCTATCAGTAAAGAAAAAACACCCTCGTTTGTTTAAAAACGAGGGTATTATATATTTTGTGGGTATTAAAGAGCCTTGTCTTCAATTTTCTTCACATAAGCAACCTTGCGGGATATTATAATGTCAATTTGGCATTACATCTGGTTATATTAAAAATTCCTTATTTGGCAATTGAAGTATATTCAGAATTAGTATATAATAAATAAAAAATGAAGAGGGAGCTTATTGGAATGAAAACAAACACTCACAGAATTGTAGTGGCTTCAATGCTTGCGGCACTTTGTTGTGTAGCTACTATGATAATCAAAATACCATCACCGCTAAAAGGTTACATAAATTTAGGCGATTGCGTTGTGCTCCTTTCGGGATGGCTTTTATCACCTGCTTATGGGTTTGCGGCTGCGGGTATTGGTTCTGCACTTGCGGACGCATTTTCAGGGTATATTGTATATGCTCCTGCAACTTTTATCATCAAGGGCGTTATGGCAATTATTGCACATTACTGCTTTAAAGGAATGCGTAACAGGATTGGCAACACTCTTTCAAGAATAATTGGAGGAGTATTTGCGGAAATTGAAATGATTTTCGGGTACTTTGTGTTTGAGGGATTCATGTATGGATTTGTGCCGTCTGTTGTTAATATCCCCGCTAACGGCGTGCAGGGGGTTGCCGGACTTATCATAGGTTTAATCCTTGTTAAAATCTTTGAAAAATCAAAGGTTTTTTAACAGTAATACGCGAAAACTGAATTTAGATTTATTCGGTAAAAAGCACAGATGAATTCTGCCACAAAAACAGGTGTGGCAACGTTAAATGCAAAAAAGGGACGTTTTCCAAAAGAAAATGTCCCTTTTTATGATGAAGATATTTAAGTTAAATCTTTTGTTGAGGGGTTATTTATAAGCTTACCGTTTTCTTCAAAACGAGAGCCGTGGCAGGGGCAGTCCCATGTATGTTCATGCTTGTTCCATTTGAGCGAGCAGCCAAGGTGCGGGCAACGTTTTTTTGAGACGATTATAAGATTGCAGGCGGACTCGAACGTATTTACTGCAAGTTGTGGTTTTAGGATACTGCGCTGAGGGCTAAAAACACCTTTAAATTCGTTTTTGACCCCTAAAATCATATCGGTAAGAATTGTGGCAGACAGCATCGACGACGTCATACCCCACTTGTTAAAGCCGGTTGCTACATATAAGCCGGGTGTGTTTTTTGAGTACTGTCCGATATACGCGACGTTATCAAGGCTCATACAATCCTGAGTTGCCCACTGATACAAAAGTGAGGCGTCAGGGTAATTGGACTTTGCAAATTCGTCTATTGGCTGCCATGCGCGTGAGTCTTTGCCTGTTCTGTGGTTTCCTGCCCCTATCAACAAAATATCGTTATAGCTTCGAAACGAAAAACCGTCCTTTGATTCGTCAAGGTACATTCCGTTTAAGGTTTGTGCATTTTTAAAGGCGGAAACGTAGGAGCGTTCCTGATAAAGCTTTACAAAATAAAAGCCGTGCTTATTTAAAAACGGAAAATGGGTGGCGACTATTATGTTGGAGGCTTTAATGACTGCGTCTTTTGTTACAGCCTTGCCTGAGACGATTTTTTCGACCATTGTGTTTTCGTATATTTTTAAGTCTTTTGAGATGGATGCTATGAATTTCAACGGATTAAACTGTGCCTGGTTTTCAAAGCAAACGGCACCTTGGATTTTAATCGGCAGCTCAATTTCATCCTTAAAAAGGGCTTTGAAACCTATTTTGTCGAGGGCGTTGATTTCGTCCTCAATTTTTGCTTTATTATCAACTGAATAGACATAGGAATTTCGCTTCGTAAAATCGCAGTCTATGTTTTTACACAGCTTCTCATATTCGTCCAGTGCGGACTGGTGTGCAGCCAGATAAAGCTGAGCGTTATTTATACCTGCGTTTTTTACAAGGTCGGAATATATAAGGCTATGTTGGGAGGTTATTTTGGCGGTTGTGTTTTTGGTTATTCCGGAGGCGACTTTATCCGCCTCGACGATTACGCAGTCTACGCCCGCTTTTTTAAGAAAATATCCGCAAAGCAACCCGCAAAGTCCGCCGCCGATTATTAAAACATCTGTTGTTATATCTTCTTTTAGGCTGTTGTGGGAAGGTATTTTTACAGTATCGCTCCATATTGATTTTTGCATCGGAAAGACTCCTTTTTTTATGATTAGTATGTGTAGTTGTTCCAACAAAAATTAACACAGAGTAAAAAAATCGACTTTTTTAAAAAGTCGATTTTTGTATGGAGATATTTTCAAAGTCTACTTTGACGGATTTGCCGTATTCGGTGGGGGTCATTCCTGTAATTCTTTTAAAGGTGCGCGAAAACAGGTGGATAGACTCAAAGCCTAAGGAGGAGGCTATCTGGGAGATGTTGTACTTGCCTTCGCGTATCATAGTTTTGGATATATCGATTTTCATTTTTGAAAAATGGTTCATCACGCTTTCGCCCATACGGCTTTTGAAAATGGTGGACAAGCCCGATTTACTTACCCCTACGGCGCCTGCGATTTGCGTTAGGGAAAGCTTTTCGTACGCGTGCTCGCTCATAAAGCCGAGGATGTTGTTTACAACGTCCTGGTGGATGCCGCGTTTTAGGGTGGTGGTGTTTTTTGGAAGCTTGCCGAAATTGCGGTAAAGAGAGATTAAAAGCTGCTCTAAGTAAATGGAAATCATTTGCTCCGAGCCAAAATACGCTTCCTCGCGGCGTGTAAGTCCTGTTAAAAAGGTATCTTCAAGAGGGGAGGAAAAAGACTGCATGGCCTCCTTGATTATGCCCGAGAGGAAACCCTTTTCGATATCGGACAGGGGGAGGATACGCTTTTTGAAAAAATTCATTTCCGAAGACTTGCAGTTAAACGTTACGATTACTAAATTGGGCGCTACGATTCCGTTGGCGTGCAGGTTATGAAATTCGTTGGGCTGGTGGAAAACTATGTTGCCCTGTTCGAGCTTGAACTGTTCGCTATCCATATCTATAATGATTTCGCCCTTATCGACGTACACCAGTTCCCAAAAGTCGTGCTTTTCGCCTATGTAGCCGTAGTCCTTTTCGTATTCGAAATAATGGATGGTAAAGACCTCGTTAATTACAAACGGTCTTTTTAACCGTGTGGGAGTGTATTGCATAGATTTACACCTTCTTTCGTATTTATATTATAACATTGTTTGGACGAAAAAGCAAATTTTGTGAACAAAACGACAAAGATTTTTCTCTTTTCCTATGGTATATTAAAGAAAAAGGGGGATTTGTATGAAGGCGATTATCAACGGCAAAATTATTTTAAAGGACAGAATCGTTGAAGGATTTGCACTTTTATTCTCTGACGTAATTGAAGGCATTGTAAAAAAAGAGCAGATTCCTGAAAATACAGAAATTATCGACGCCTGCGGAGGATATATTTCGCCCGGGCTTATAGACCTGCATATACACGGATACCTTGGAAAAGACGTTTGTGACGGAGAGGCAGAAAGCATCAGGACGATTTCGCAAGGTATTGTAAAGAACGGTGTTACGGGATACCTTCCTACAACAATGACGGTTGACATGAAGGTTATTAAAAAGGCACTTGGGGTTTTGCGCGAGTTAAAGGAAGAGAGCAAAACCTGGAACGGCAGCTGCATCTTAGGCGCGCACGCCGAGGGGCCGTTTATCAGCGAGGCTAAAAAAGGCGCACAGGACCCGAAATACATATTAAAGCCTGACGCTCAGTTCGTAAAAGAATATGCCGATATTATTAAAATAATATCTTTGGCTCCTGAATGCGACACGGAGGACTTTTCGCAAATCAGGGAAATTAACAAAGAAACTGACGTTGTGATATCTATGGGACACACTTCGGCAGACTATGAAACAGCAATTGAAAGCACCAAAAACGGAGTGAAGCACGCGACACATCTGTTTAACGCTATGACGCCGCTTGCGCACAGAGCGCCGGGCGTTGTGGGGGCTGCGCTTAACTCGGACGTAAGCTGCGAGCTGATTGCAGACACGTTCCATGTTTCGACGGCGCTTTATGACATGCTGTTTAAATTAAAGGGAAGAAAGCTGTGCTTTATCACAGACTGCCTGCCGGCAGGCGGACTGCCATACGGCGAGTACACGCTGGGCGGACAAAAAATTATTTACAACGACATAGTTTGCAGGCTGGAGGACGGCACCGTTGCGGGAAGCGTGTTGCCTCTTAACAAGGGAGTTTGGAACGTTTACACTAATTCTACAATTCCGCTTTGGGAGTGTGTAAACTGCGCGTCCTTAAACCCTGCGACTACTATCGGACTTGAAAAAACCAAGGGCTCATTAGAGATTGGTAAGGACGCTGACATAGTTATATTAGACAATGAATTTAACGTACAAAAGACGATAATTGGAGGAGGAATCAGATATGAAGCTTAAAGTAAACGCAAAGTTAGACCCACAGTTTGCGCCTCTTTCTGTGGTTTGCAGAGAAATGCGCGAGGCAACAAAGGTTGAGGGACAGGACCTTGTGATTGCGATAGAGAGAAACAAGGGATACACCGTTACATACAAGACACGCGTGTTTTTAGACAACACAGGTCATGACGAGGAGAACTTTGAGTTTGTTGAAAGAATGACAAAGGCGCTTTTGTGGGTTGCCGGAGGATATAAGATTATCATCGCAGGCAGCGAAGTAATCGGCAAGAAAATTGCGGACGCCTACAAAGACGGCGGACTCCGCGACTTTGACGTGCACTTTATGGAGACTGTATACGAAAGACCTTTTGAAGTTGAAGTGTGCGCCTTGGAAGATGCGCCCGAGGACAAGTCGGCAGCATCCCCGATTGGCAGACATTTAGACGGATGCAGAATCGGATTTGACGCCGGCGGAAGTGACAGAAAGGTAAGCGCAGTTGTAAACGGCGAAAGCGTATATTCCGAGGAGGTTGTGTGGTTCCCCAAAACAAACTCGGACCCCGAGTATCATTACCAAGGCATACTGGACGCGATGAAAACTGCCGCTTCTAAGATGCCGAGAGTTGATGCAATTGGCGTTTCCTCCGCAGGAGTTTACGTCGACAACAGAATTATGGTTGCGTCACTTTTCTTAAAGGTGTCCGAAGAGGAATTTGACAAAAAAGTAAAGAACATGTACATAGACGTTGCAAAGGAGATTGGCGAGAATATTCCGATTGAAGTTGCAAACGACGGCGACGTTACAGCGCTTGCGGGCGCTATGGATTTGGGCGACAACGCTGTTTTGGGCGTGGCTATGGGAACGTCAGAAGCAGGCGGATACGTAGACCCTGAGGGCAATATAACAGGATGGCTTAATGAGCTTGCGTTTGTTCCTGTTGACAACTGCAAGGACGCTATGGTGGACGAGTGGTCGGGAGACTTCGGCTGCGGTGTTAAGTATTTTTCACAAGACGGTGTTATTAAGCTTGCGCCTTTTGCGGGTATTGAACTTGACGAGACTTTGTCTCCTGCCGAAAAGCTTAAAGTAGTGCAGGGACTTATGGAAAAGGGCGACGAAAGAGCAAGGGATATTTACGAGACAATCGGCGTTTACTTTGGATACGCAATCGCTTTTTACACTGAATTTTACGACATCAAGCACGTTTTGATTATGGGACGTGTTACATCGGGCGAGGGCGGAAGCCTTGTGCTTTCTAAGGCGCAGGAGGTATTGGACAAGGAATTCCCCGAGCTTGCAAAGAAAATCGAGCTACACATTCCTGACGAAAATTCAAGACGTGTCGGACAGTCTGTTGCTGCGGCAAGTCTGCCTGAAATCAGTAAATAATTATTCAAACAAGGAGCTACGGCAAATTGCCGCGGCTCCTTAATTTTTTGCTTGTGCATATTTACTTTTAGGCGAAAATATAGTATCATAGTATTAGGGAAAATAGGCAAAAACGAGAACAAAACACAGGATATTTTAAACGGATGCAAAGAGGAATTAAGTTGGTGAAGCAATATGCCAAGAATTTATGCTGAAATTAAAATAAAGGGAATAGTGCAGGGCGTGGGGTTTCGGCCTTTTATACACAGGGAAACCAAGAAGCGCTCGCTTTTTGGCACGGTGAAAAACACGGCTTACGGGGCTTTTATGGAAGCTTATGGTGAGAGCGAGGATATCGCAGACCTTTGCAACGTAATACGCGAGGACGCGCCGAGGCTCGCTTTCATTGAAGATGTGGAGGTTACATTCCCCGAAAAGAAAAAGGAATTTTCTGCCTTTGTGATTGGACAGAGCGAGGGAGGGGAAAGAGATACCTTAATTTCGCCTGATGTTGCGATTTGTCCTGATTGTTTAAAGGAGCTTTTTGACCAAAAGGACAGAAGGTATTTATACCCTTTTATAAACTGTACAAACTGCGGGCCGAGGTTTACGATAACGCGAGACATCCCGTACGACAGGAAAAATACAACGATGGCAGAGTTTGCTATGTGCGGGGAGTGCGAAGAGGAATATGGAAACATAGAAGACAGAAGATACCACGCACAGCCAAACTGCTGTGAAAAGTGCGGGCCTTCGCTTTATTACATTGACGAGGGCGGCAACAGGTGCGAGGCAGAAGCTATTGACCTTGCAAGGCAAAGTATTTTGGACGGAAAAATCGTGGCTATAAAAGGAATTGGCGGAGTGCACCTCGCTTGCAGATGCGACGACGCAGAGGCGGTTTTGAGACTAAGGCGCAAAAAGCGAAGAGACGAAAAGCCGTTTGCTATAATGTGTCGCGATATCGAGGTGGCAAAAAGATTCGCAAACATTTCGGACTCGGAGGAGAGGCTTTTGTTGTCTCACAGGCGGCCGATTGTGTTGCTTAGAAAAAAAGAATGTTTAAAAGAGATTAGCGACAACGGCTTTGTGGGTATTATGTTGCCTTACGCTCCGATACACTACCTGCTTTTGACAGGGGAGCTTGACAGCGTGGTTATGACGAGCGCTAATTTGTCCGACCAGCCGATTATATACAAAGACGAGGATGCCATAAACCTTTTGGGCGACGTGGCGGACGGCTGTTTACTAAACGACAGAGAGATATATATAAGGTGTGACGACTCGCTTGTATGGGAGCACAAGGGGGAGGAGTACTTTGCACGCAGAAGCCGCGGGTACGCGCCGCACCCGATTGTGGTTAAAAACAGTCTTGTGAAAATCCTTGCGTGCGGTGCGGAGCAGAAAGCGTCGTTCGCGCTTTCAAGAGGAAGGCATATCTTCGCAAGCCAACACATCGGAGACCTTAAAAACCTCGAAACGTTAGAGTGCTACGAGGAGAGCATCAGGCACTTTGAAAATATATTTGACATTTCGCCCCGTGCGATTGTGTGCGATTCGCACCCTGATTATTTATCGACTGAGTATGCGGAGCAAAGGGCGAAAAAAGAGGGGATACCCATATTGCGTGTGCAGCACCACAGAGCGCATATGGCGTCGTGTATGGCGGACAACGACTACGACGGAGACTGCATCGGTATAATATGGGACGGCACAGGGCTTGGTGACGACGGCACTGTCTGGGGGGCAGAGTTTCTTGCGGGCAACCTTGACAAAGTGGAAAGAATGGGGACGATTTTGCCCATCACGCTTCCCGGAGGAGACCGTGCTACGAAGGAGATTTACAGAATTGCGGAGGCGCTCAAAACTGACGCAGGAATTGAAACCCAGGACGGAGCGGTTAAAAAGCTGATTGAGTCGGGAATAAACTGCCCGAAAGCTACGAGTATGGGCAGGCTGTTTGACGGAGTGAGTGCGCTTTTGGGGATATGCGAAACGGCCTCATACGAGGGGCAGGGAGCGATGCTTTTAGAGGCGGCGGCAGAGAGTGGAAACGAGGAAGTGCTGGACTTTGAAATAAAAAGCGAAAACGGACTCTTTGTCTTCGACTGGCGGCATATGGTGCGCGAAATAGTGGCAAAAAAAGAGCAGGGAGTTAAAAGGGAAGCCCTTGCCGCGCAGTTTATGAACACCCTTGTTAGCATGGCGGCAAAGATTGCCAAAGAGATATCGGACAAAACGAATATTACGACCGTTGCGCTATCAGGCGGGACGTTTCAGAACATGTACATCTTGCCGAGGCTGGAGAAAAAGCTAACAGAGCTTGGGCTTAGAGTGCTTTGCCACAAGAGGGTGTCGACAAACGACGAGGGGATTGCCTTGGGGCAGCTTATGGTTGCCGAGAGGATGCTTTCGAAAAATAAGTAAAGGAGGGCGGTAAAAATGTGTCTTGCAATACCGCTTAGAATTACAAAAATAGACGGAAAAGAAGCCGTCGGCGAAAGAGACGGAATAAGAAGAAAAATCAGGCTCGACTTTATAGAAGACCCAAAGGTCGGGGAGTATGTGATAGTTCACGCAGGGTTTGCGATTGAAAGAATGGACAAGGAACAGGCGGAGGCTAACATCGCCGCCGCGGAGGAAGTGGAAAATGAGCTTAGAAAACTTTGATTACCAAAAGATGCTCGACGAAATCGCAAAGATGAATGTTGGAAACGTAAAACTAATGGAGGTTTGCGGCACGCACACTATGGCGATTGCAAAGTCTGGGCTAAGAAGTGCGCTTCCTGAAAACATTAAGCTTCTGTCGGGGCCGGGGTGCCCTGTGTGTGTGACGCCGAGCGGGGTTATTGACGAAGTCCTGGAGCTTGCAAAAAAAGATAACGTTATAATCGCAACATACGGGGACATGATAAAAGTGCCCGGAAGTGAGTGCGGAAAAAGTCTTGCACAGGCTAAGGCTACGGGGGCGAGGGTTGAAGTCGTTTACTCTCCGCTTGACGCTGTTGATATTGCGGCAGAAAACCCGAAAGATGAGGTAGTGTTTTTAGGCGTGGGGTTTGAGACCACGGCGCCGGGGACTGCTATGTCGATTGCAGTCGCAGACGAGCGAAAGGTAAAAAACTATTCCGTTTGGTCGATGCTAAAAACGGTGGAGCCTGCGCTTCGCACGCTTGTTGCGGGCGACGGATTTGACGTTTCGGGCTTTCTTTGCCCGGGGCACGTGGCGACGATTATCGGCGCGGAGGGTTTTAGCTTTTTAGCTGATGATTACGGGCTGCCGTGTGTGGTCGGAGGTTTTGAACCCGAGGAGATATTAGTCGCGATACACGGAATTTTGTCCCAGATAGAAAAAGGGGAAGCGCGCCTTGAAAACGCCTACCAAAAGGCAGTAAGGCAAGGCGGAAACCCGATTGCGAAGAAAACTGTTGAAAAGTATTTTACCCCGCGTACTGACGTGTGGAGGGGGCTGGGCGAGATTGAAAAAAGCGGGCTGAAAATCCGAAAAGAATTTGAACAATACGACGCGGAAGTTAAGTTTGACATAAAATTTGAAAAGGAAGAGAAAAAGAGCGCGTGCCGCTGTGGCGACGTGATTTGCGGCAAGATTTCGCCGAACCAGTGTCCGCTCTTTGGCAGCGTGTGTGTGCCCGAAAACCCGGTTGGGCCTTGTATGGTGTCCGGCGAGGGAGCGTGCGCGGCGTGGTATAAATATTTATAAGGAGAAAGATATGGACGAGATAATTACTCTTGACTACGGCAGCGGTGGAAAAAAGACCTCTGCGCTGATTGACGAGCTGATTGTGCCGAGCTTTGACAACGAGGCTCTATCACAACTTACGGACGGCGCGGTTTTAAAAGGAGCGGAAAAAATCGTCTTTTCGACGGATAGCTTTGTCGTTTCTCCACAGTTTTTCCCCGGCGGAGATATAGGGAAGCTGTCGGTATGCGGAACCGTTAACGACATCGCGGTCTCAGGCGGGATTCCGAAATATTTAAGCCTGTCTTTTATAATCGAAGAGGGCTTTGAAACAAAAAAGCTATGTGAAATAATCGAGTCTGTTAAAAAGGCGGCTAAGGCGGCCGGGGTTTCGGTTGTTACGGGCGACACCAAGGTCGTGGAGCGCGGGCGAGGAGACGGGATATACATCAACACCGCGGGAGTTGGCTTTTTATCGCACGACAATCTATCGCCTAAAAACATAAAGGCGGGGGACAAGGTAATCGTCTCCGGAACGGTGGGAGACCACGGGGCGGCTATAATGCTCGCGAGGGAGAAAAGCCTTGTAGAAGGAGAGATTATGTCTGACTGTGCGACATTGAACGGACTTTGTGAAAAGCTGTTTGAGCTTGGGGACTCGTTAAGAGTGCTTCGTGACCCGACAAGAGGCGGGGTGGCGACCACGCTTTGTGAATTTGTCGAGGGGAGCGAGCTTTCGATTGAGCTTGACGAGGCGGAAATTCCGTATCTTGCTTCGGTTGTTAGCGCGTGCGACATACTGGGGCTCGACCCGCTGTATTGTGCAAACGAGGGGAAGATTCTGGCAGTTGTGTCGCCTGACAAAGCTAATGAAGCACTTGAAATTATGCGCTCAACAGACGAGGGCAAAAACGCCACGATTATCGGCGAGGTTACCAGCGTCAGAGCAGGGAAGGTTATGGTGCGTGGCAAATTTGGCTCGAGAATTGTGTCGAAACTGCACGGGGCGCTGCTCCCCAGAATTTGCTGAGAAGATTGACTTAAAAATAACAATAAAAAATGTTGGTTTTTGACGTTTTTAGTCTTTTCAAACGAACAAATGTATGTTATAATGTAATGTGGAAAATTTAAAAAAACAAAATGAAATATATGTGAGGTGGAAAAATGCAGGAATATAAGAAAATTGCCATCACAAAGGATGAGGTTATTCCTACAGCCGAAAGGATGAAAAAGGACGGGATAGCGCTCGCTATGATTCACGGATTCATAAACGACGAGGGCAAACCTAACATTTCCTATGAGTATGAGGTTGGAAACGGAATTGAGTCCTACACGGTAGACGGCGAGGAAGTTTTGCCGACTATCTCGGGTATATACGACCTCGGTGCAGAGTGGGCAGAAAGAGAAATTGTTGAGCTTATGGAAGTTACTTTTGAGGGGCTTGATACCTCAAAGCGTCTCTTCATGCCGGATAATATGCTTGACGGACAAGGGCAGATATTGGTTACACCGATGGATGAGCTTATTGACCGCGCGCACGAAAAGAAAGGAGAGTAACAGATGAGCTATATTGTTCCTATCGGGCCGTACCATCCCGCTCTTGAAGAACCGGTACATGCAAAGCTTTATACCAACGGCGAGGAAATTACCGACGCGGAAGTGTTTATCGGATACAACCACCGTGGTATAGAAAAGCTTTCTCAGCAGAAAAACTTTATCCAGACTATCGTTATGGTAGAGAGGGTTTGCGGAATTTGCTCGCACTCTCACGCGCTTTCGTACGCGATGGCTCTTGAAAGCATCGCTAACATGAACGTGCCAAAGAGAGGCCAGTATATCCGTGTTATTATGAACGAGTTAGAAAGGCTTCATTCGCACTTTTTATGGCTTGGTATTGCGCTTCACCTTATCGGCCACGACAGCTTGTTTATGCACTGCTGGAATGAGCGCGAGGCGATTATGGATATTTTAGAAGAAATCTCAGGAAACCGAGTTAACTACGGAATGGTTACAATCGGTGGTTCACGCAGAGATATCGATGACGAGCAGAGAAAGAAGATTTTAGTTATGCTCGACAAGGTGGAAGCAGCGATGATTCGTCTTCGTGACATACTCCTTACTGACAAGACAGTTGCTCTTAGAACAAAGGGCGTTGGTGTCCTTACAACAGAGGACTGCTTAAGAATCGGCGCAGTAGGTCCGCACGCGAGAGCGTCAAACGTTGCGGTTGACGTAAGAAAGGATTCGCCTTACTGCTGCTACGAGGACTTTGAGTTCGAAAAGGCGGTTTACCCGACTTGCGACGTTTTCTCACGAGTTGTTATTCGTGTTGTTGAAAACTTTGAAAGTATTAAGATTATTCGTCAGGCTCTTGAAATGCTTCCTACGGGAGCTATCAACCTTGGCGTTAAGATTCCGAAGGTGCCGGCAGGCGAGTACATGGTCCGTCACGAAGCACCAAGAGGTCAGGTTACCTACAAGGTGGTTACGGACGGAACCGAGTGCAACAAGCGTCTTAGTATTCACGTACCTACCTTTAAAACGGCACCTACTATTCCTACTATGTTACGCGGAAACTCTGTTGCGGACGCAGGTCTTATTATTGCAAGTATCGACCCGTGTTTTAGCTGTATGGACAGATAGGCTATGCACGAGCTTGCGATTACGGAAGGGATTATGGAGGCCGCAGTTCCTGAGGCACAGAGGCACGGCGCTAAAAAGATTTTGGAAATACGCTTAAAGATTGGTGAGCTTTCGGGGGTTTTGCCCGAATGTATTCAGGAGTATTTCAACATCGTAAGCCGTGGCACGATTGCAGAGGGTGCGAAGCTGGTGACGGAAAGAATCCCGATAGAAATAAGATGTAATTCATGTGGCTACGAGGGCGAAATCCCTAAGAGAAAAATATTTTGCCCAAAGTGCGATGGCCCTGAAATAAAAATCCTAAAAGGCAGAGAGTATTTCGTCGACAGCCTGGAGGTGGAATAGTGGAAATTAAAATTGTTAAGCAGATTTTAGAATGGAACGAGGACGTCAGCGACAAAGTTAAAAAGCTGCTTTTAGAGAAAAAAGTTTGTTTTATAAACGTTATGGGCTCTCCCGGCGCGGGAAAGACCAGCCTGATAACCGACCTTATAAACAGGCTTCGCGGTGAGTTTAAAATCGGGGTTATCGAGGGGGACATCGCAGGACAAATTGACGCGGACAAGATTGACAAAATGGGGATACCTGTTGTCCAGCTTCAAACGGACGGCGCTTGTCATATTGAGGCTATGTCTATTGAACATATGCTTTCGTTCTTTAATCTTGATGATATCGATATTTTGTTTGTCGAGAACATCGGAAACCTTGTGTGCCCTGCCGAATTCAACATCGGCGAGGATTTCAGGATTGCGATACTGAGCGTTCCGGAAGGAGACGACAAGGTTGAAAAATATCCGCTTGTCTTTGCAACAAGCGAGGCGCTTGTTATTAACAAGTATGACATGATGCCTTACTTTGAATTTGACGACAAGCGTGTTATTAAAAACGTTCTTGATTTGAACAGACAGTCCAAAGTCTTTTGCGTATCGACCAAGACGGGCGACGGCGCAGAGGAACTTGCAGAGTGGGTCGCAAAGAAGGTTTGCGACAAAATAAAAAGTTAAATTGGAGGTGCTCTCTTGAAAAAGACCAAGTTTTCGGCAGTCTTTTCGACTGCAATAGTGTGCTATATTTTCTGGCTTTTGATTACGGGAGAAATTGTGAAGCTCTTTACAGCAGGCACACCCGTTTCGGCACAGATATTAATCGCAGGAGCTATAATTTCTGTATTGGTTTCGCTCTTTGCTGCACGATTTTTTATTCACGAAAAGGCGTTTTATTTGTTTAACCCGATAAGGCTTATAACCTTACTGTTTTACAGCCTTGTGATATTTATGTGGGAGCTTACCAAGGCAAACGTCGATGTTGCGCTTCGTGCGCTGTCGATTAAGCCTCGTGTTAACCCGGGAATCGTTAAGGTAGAAACTGACCTTAAAAGCGAATATGCGCAAGCAATGCTTGCAAATTCCATCACACTTACTCCCGGAACTATTACGATGGACGTTGCCGAGGAAAACGGCAAGACCTGCTACTACATACACTGGATTGATGTTGCTGCTGAGGATGTAGCAGAGGCGGGAAGCTCGATTAAGGGCACCTTGGAAAAATGGATAAGGAGGATTTGGGAATAATGAGTGAACTTGTATTTTTCGCAATATGTTTTATTATGCTTGCTCTTAGCCTTTGTTTCAGACTTATTAAAGGCCCGAGCGTTGTTGACCGTGCTATCAGCGCAGACAGCGTTGACGTCTTGGCTGATATGGCCCTTATTCTCTTTGCTCTTCACAGTGGAAGAAGCATCTATCTTGACATCGCGCTTGTAACAGCTGTGCTTGGATTTATCGGCTCTGTTTTGGTGGCGCGTTATTTGGAGGGTAGATTATAATGGATAATATGGTAATAAGAATTATAATTGACGCATTTATTGTGTTCAGCCTTGTTTTTGCTTTTGCCGGTGTTGTTGGTATGATAAGAATGCCTGACTCGTTTTGCAGAATGCAGTCGAGCACCAACATTTCGACATTTGGCGTTTTGGGCGTTATAATCGGCGGAATTTTATACTCGATTTTTGTTTTTGAAGCTCCCGACTGGGGAATGGCTGTGAAGCTTGCTGTTTTGGGCTTGTTTTACATAATCACTAACCCGATTACAGGACATTCTATCGCTCGTGCGGCTTACAAAAAGGGCGTTGAACCAAAGACTGCGTTTAAATGTGACAAGTACGGGGAGGATTTGGAAGATGAATAATATTGATTTAGTAATGATCCTCAACACGCTTGTAATGATTGGCGTTGTTGTTTCCGCTTGCTTTGCGGTGTTTTCCAAGAAAGTTCTTTCGTCTGTTATTGCGCTTGGTGTTACCGGTGCGTTTATGGCGCTTGAATTTATAATTCTCCATGCGCCCGACGTTGCGATTGCGGAGGCTTCTGTCGGCGCAGTTTTGGCAACTACGATATTTATCGTAGCTGTTAAGAAAACAACTAAAAAGGGGGATGAAGAGAAATGAGAACTAAAAGAACTATTGCGATTATCTCTCTTGTAATTATCCTCTTGGCAGGGCTATATGCAGTTATATTGCCAAACGTAAACGGCGATTTGGCGGACGACTTTTCTACATACAGTGGTAAAACAGACGTTGTAGCGCTTTATGAAGACCCGGAAAGCTTTGACAACTTCGGTGCGGAAGGTGTGGCAGACGTAATTGTTAACCAAAACCTCAGCGAAAAAGACGGAGTTGGTACTATGGCGGCTAACAACGTAGCGGCAGTAGTGTTTGACTACCGTGGATTTGATACTTTGGGCGAGTCGTTCATACTTCTTACATCTATTGCGGGTGCATACGTTATTCTCTCTATGGCAAAAAAGAGCAAGAAGGAGGAGGAATAACAATGAAATTTAAAAACGGAATTAAAGAAAAAGACATTATCGTTAAATGCGGAGCGGATATGATGCTTCCATTTGCATTGGTGTTTGGTTTTTACATTATACTTTTTGGAACAGTCAGCCCGGGCGGCGGATTCCAGGGCGGTGTTATGGTTGCGGCTGCGGCGGTGCTTTTGTACCTTGGCTACGGCTACAAGACAGCGAAAGCTGCAATCAACACGGAGGCTTTGCGTGTGAGCGAGGCTCTTGGCGCTTCGATTTACGCTATTTTGGGCTTTTTGGGTGTGTTTGTTGGCGCAAGCTTTTGCCGCAACATATTCTTTGACAACGGCAGCGTAGGAGACCTTATAAGCGCCGGAAACATTACGTTTATGGGATTTTCTGTAGGCTTTAAGGTGTTAACAGGTGTTGGTTTCCTCGTTCTTTTAATGCTTGGTCTACTATCTAACGATGACGAAGAGGAGGAAAGCAACTAATGGAAAACATGATTATTGTAAACTATGTAGTGGCAGTATTTCTTATCGTCCTCGGACTCTACGCAACCTGCACACACAAAAACCTTATTAAAGTAGTTTTAGGTCTTGGTGTTATCGACTATGGTGTTAACCTGTTCATCGTCAGCATTGGCTGGAACAGTGTCGGAACTGCTCCGATATACACGATTTCTGACCTTTTAAACGGTGTAGCTACAAGATTCTTCGTGGACCCCGTTCCTCAGGCGCTTACGCTTACATCGATTGTTATTGGTGCCTGCGTTGACGCAATGGCTCTCGCTCTTGTTGTTATGATTTACAAAAAGTACAAGACGATTAACTCCGATGAGGTAAGGAGGATTCGCGGATGATGGATATATTAAATAATTTTGAGATTTTTAAGCATTTCCCCGTTATTGCGGTTATGGGGCTTTTCCTCTTTGCTTTTTTGGTTGAGCTTTTTGGCGCTAAAAACAAATATGTGAGAAACACTCTTGTTCTTATTGCGTCCGGCGGTGCGTTTTTGCTTATCGCGGCTCTTATTAAGCCGGTATTTGTTGACGGGAAGATAATCACCTACTGGATGGGCGGCTGGGAGCCGGTTGCAGGCTTTGCGATTGGTATCGGTTACACTATTGACGCGCTTTCGCTTATATTCGGTCTATTGGTTGTAATAACCGTTCTCCTTGCGGCGATTTATTCGACGAAATATATGGAAAAGGACCACCATCTTGGTCATTACTACACTTTGTTTTTGATGCTGGCAGGTTCGGTACTTGGTCTTGTTCTTACGGGCGACATATTCAACATGTTCGTTATGATTGAGATTATGACCTTTGCGTCCGTTGCGCTGACTGCTTTTAGAAACAATAGCCACGGTGCCTTGGAGGCGGCGTTTAAGTACCTTATAGTAGGCTCGATTGGTTCTTCGCTTACTTTGGCCGGTATTGCAATTTTGTATTCGCAGTGCCATACGCTTAACATTGCGCAGATTTCTCTTGTGCTTGGTGAAAACTTGGGCGTTGCTTCGGTGTTTGCCTTTGCGCTTATGCTTGCGGGATTCTTTGTTAAGTCGTACGTTGTTCCGTTCCACGCGCCTGCGGCCGACGCCTACATGGCTGCGCCGACATCGGTTTCGATGGTGTTCTCGGGAATGGTTAACAAGGCGGGCGTTTACGCTTTGATCAGACTTGTATATGTTGTATTCAGAGCTATGCAGCTTGAACAGATTCAGATTATGCTTGTGGTGTTTGGCGCTGTTACGATGTTTATCGGCGTAACGATGGCTCTTGCTCAGCACGACTTTAAGAGGCTTTTGGCTTTCCACAGTATTTCACAGATTGGATACGTAATTACGGCTGTTGGACTTGGAACTGCCCTTGGTATCGAGTCGGGTATATTCCACGCTGTAAACCACACTTTGTTCAAAGGGCTTTTGTTCCTTGCGGCAGGTGCTGTTCTTTACTCGGTTGGAACAACGGACCTCGACAAGCTTGGCGGACTTTCAAAGAAGATGCCAAAGACGACGATTTGTTTCTTAATCGGTGCGTTCTCTATTTCGGGTATTCCGCCGTTTAACGGCTTTGCTTCGAAGTGGATGATTTATCAGGCAACATTCGAAAAGGCTATGGAGGGCAACTTCCTTTACGCTGCTATCACAGTTGTTGCGCTTGTGGTTTCGGTTATGACGCTTGCTTCGTTTATAAAGGTTACTCAGGCGGTGTTCTTCGGCCAGCTTCCAAAAGAGCTTGAAGACGTTAAGGAAGCTCCGCTTGCGATGCGTGTTCCGATGTGGATTATGGCGGCGCTTTGTGTTGCGACCGGTGTTTTCTACAGATTTATCGGCGACAACGTGCTTACACCTGTTGCCAAGGCAACAACGGATGTAAGCGGATACATAAACGCTGTTATGGGTATGAGTGCTACTCAAAAAGTAGGGATTGCAAACATCCAGCTTGAAGATGTTGTACATTCGGGACTCATCTGGGAGCCGAAAATGTGGCTGTTGCTCTTTGCGATTGTGTTGATTGCGGTGTTTATTATCGTAATACTTAGCGACAACACACGCGGCGCAGTTCGCGCAGGCGAAGGCGTTGAAGAGACAGACGGAAAGTACGCTACTTTCTTCAGCGGAGAAAAGAGCACACCTTCTCATATCGGCGGCTCGGACCTCTTCTGGGGATTCAAGCACGACTTTAAAGGATACTTCAAGGTCGTACAAGGTGCACATTCCGGTAACGTTAACGACTATGCGCTTATGGCGGTTGCAGGCACGGCTGTAATCGTTGTGTTTGCGTTTGTGTTAAAAGCATTTAATGTATTATAGGAGGTGAGTAAAAGTGAATTTTGATTTAATGGCAATACTTATGAACGCGCTTTATATCTTTATCTTCCCCGGCTTGTTGTTTGTTACTGCGGCAGGGCTTTTACTCGCCGGTATCGACAGAAAAGTACTCGCCCGTATGCAAAAGAGACAGGGCCCGCCGATTATTCAGCCGCTCTATGACTTTTTCAAGCTTATGGGTAAGGAAACTATTATTCCGCACGCGGCAAACCGCAAGGTGTTTTTAACAGCGCCGATTGTTGGTTTTGCAAGCTTGGTTGTAATGATGCTCTTTATCCCGATTGCGGGGTTTGACGCACCGGTTGAGACCAGAGGGGACCTGATCATTCTGCTTTATCTCCTTACGATTCCTGCCGTTGCGCTTATCGTGGGAGGCTCGTCCTCGGGCTCGCCTTACGCGGGGATTGGTATTTCGCGTGAGATGGTAACTATGATGGCTTACGAGCTTCCGCTTGTTTTGGTATTTCTTGCGGTTGCAAAGGCTGTTAGTGTTGACGGCTCGCTTAGCTTCTCGATGGAGCAGATAGCGGCGTACCAGGCCGAAAACGGCGCGCTGATTACGAACTGGGCGCTTATTCCTGCTGCGATTGCTATGCTTTTGGTTATTCCGGCAGAGGTTGGAACACAGCCGTTTGACGTTGCAGAGGCTGAAACTGAGATTTGCGAAGGCCCGTTGGTCGAGTACAGCGGTGCGCCTCTTGCGGTGTTTAAGCTTAACACGGCTATTAAGATGTTTATAATGACAGTTCTTTTCGCTTCCATATTCTTAGGCGGCGTGGATGTTGGCGGAGCGCTCGGCCTTGTTGGCTGGTATGTGCCGGTTGTTAACGTTGTTGCGCTTTTGGCTGTGTGTGCGCTGATAACTGTTGTTTCGATGACGCTGATTCACGCGGTTTGCGCACGTCTTAAAATCGAGCACTTGTTTAAGTTCTACTGGACAGTTGTTGCGGCTCTTGCGGCGCTGAGTCTGGTTTTAGTATGGATATTTTAAGGAGGTATAAGCAAAATGTTTAAAAAGATGATTGCAAAAAGTATGGCAAAGTCTCCTTGGATTTATCACATCAACACAGGCTCTTGTAACGGATGCGACATCGAGCTCGTTGCAGTCTTGACACCGAGATACGACGCAGAGCGCTTTGGCTTTAAGCTTGCGGGCACACCGCGTCACGCGGATATCGTGGTTGTAACAGGCCCGATAACAAGCCAGTCGAAAGACAGACTGATAAGAACTCTCGAGCAGGTTCCCGAGCCGAAGGTGGTTGTGTCGCTTGGCTCGTGCCCACGTTCTTGTAACGTTTTCAAGGGCAGCTACTCTGTTGAAGGCCCGCTTGAAGACTACACCCATGTTGACGTTACTGTTGCCGGCTGCTCTCCAAAGCCTGAGGCTATAATCGAGGGGCTTTACAAGGCGACAGAAATTCTTAAAGAAAAAAGGGAGGCGATGGTAAAATGAAGTTTGCATTTCCTTTCTTAAAAGAGGCTCTTAAAAACCTCTTTTCAAAACCGAGTACGGTGAACTTCCCTGCTGTTGCGGTGGACGCTCCGCCAAAGTATAGAGGAAGAATCGCGTACTACCCTGATAAATGTGTTAACTGCGGTATGTGTATTAAGGTATGCTCCCCGCAGGCTATCGAGAGGGTGTCTGAGGACACTCCGGACGGCGAGAAGATTACATACACTTTTGACTTTACTTCTTGTACGTTTTGCGGTATGTGCAGCGACTTTTGCTCCACTAAGGCGATAGAGCTTACGCCGGACTACCATATGGTAGCGACCGATGTTGCCGACCTCGTTGAAGTGGGCAGCCGTGTTAAAAAGAAGGTTACAGGAAAGCTTGTTTGCACAGAGGACTGTGTTTACTGTACGCTTTGTGCTAAGCAGTGTCCTGAGGGCGCGCTGACTGTTGACCGTGCGAACAAGACTTGGGCGGTTGACGAAGAAAAGTGCGTAAAGTGCGGAATCTGTATCAACAAGTGTCCGAAAAAAGCTCTCGCTTTTGAAGAGGCGGGAAAAGAGGGCGTTGTCTGCTCGGAGGACTGCGTTTACTGCACCCTTTGTGCGAAGAAGTGCCCTGCGGAGGCAATCACTGTCGACAGGCCTAACAAGACCTGGGAGATCGACAGAGAAAAGTGCACGACTTGCGGGCTTTGTATTAGCGCATGTCCTAAGAAAGCGTTGTCTATGGGCAAGATTGATTAAGCTTTCAAATAACAACAAAAGGCTGTGGTGAAAACACCACAGCCCTGTTTTTTTATACATATTAAAAAAGATGAAAAAATGAGATGACCTCCGACTGTTCCTTTACACAGCCAGAGGTCATCTCTGTTCGTCGTAGATATCTATCATCTTTTGTTATCCTCTCTTTCTTAGGATGTCTTTTGCAACATCGCAGAAGCACCAACCCTTTTTGTAACAAACTATTTCTCTAACGAGAGTCCGATGGGTTTGTCTTTAATGATTCAAAAGACTTCTTTGCCTTTAAGGGACGCTTTAACAACCGGCTTAAACGAAATATAATATAAATAGTAGGATTTTCGTGTTTGCGATATATGTAAAACGTAACACCGTCGTGGGCCTGTTGTTTAAACCAACTGTTCCACATCCTTAAAAGCGGGGTTAAATCTTCATTGGACTGTACCTCCCTTTCTTCAACTATATGGTAACATAATTAAACGGCGTTTTCAATTGGCATATTGTAAAAGATGCGCGGGCGGTTTTTAGACGATTGGTAGAAAATAATTACAGATTTGGAAAATGTATTTACAAAGGCGAAAGGGGTGTGGTATAATGATCTTGTTGGGTTTTGAAAAAGGGAATTACACACATGCCGTTTTGAAAGAAAACGGCTCTTTTTTATATCCAATATTATAAGGAAGAAAGTCGTAGCGTCAGGCAGAGTTGATAAAATAGCCAAAAAAAGATGGAATACTTTGTTAAAAATGACGAAAATTACAGATTGATTACAAAAGTGGAAATAGGGGCTTGAAATTTTTGCAAAAAGAAGTTATAATTGAATAAAGTATTTTCGGAATCTGTCTCTTTTGGTACGATGAGGGGCGCGTGGTTCCGGGGGTTTTTGGCAGATTTGCCAAGGATTTATAACGTTTTTTAATAAACTTAAATACTATTATTGTAAAGGATGGTAATAATCATGAAAACAAGCAAAAAAATACTTTCGTTATTCGTTATCATGTGCATGGCTTTGACTATGCTTGCTGGTACGTTTACCGTTAGTGCGGCTGAGACTACAGTTTTTAGCCTTACTCCAAGTAATGCAGCTGTAGCCGCTTCTACAAAAGTATTTACATTTACAGGTCAGCCTGCAACAATTACTTTAGGTTCTAATGTTGCAGATTACCAGTCGCTTGCTACTGCAGATGACGTGGCAGCGTACCCAGGAGGCGTTGAGGTAGGCGACATGAAGACAACGAACTTTAAGACGGTTATAGTTACTAACCCATTAGCAACCGCTTCAAACTTACAACTTAGCGCTGATAACCCTATCGGAAGAATTCGCTATGTAGTGTACTACCCGTCTGCCGTTACGGATCTTAATACAGCAATAGCACTTGCACCACAGTATTCTATGAACGGTTCAGCTAAGGGTTCAACTACTCTTACAATTGGTACAGATGGTAAGGTTTCTTTTTCTGAGTCTGCTTTTACCGGAGAAGAGAGTAACTCAGTAGATATGGTTTATGACCAGTACGTAACATTTGAATGGGAATATGACTTCTCTGAATCTGTTACAAGCCCGACATTCCGCGGTTACTTTAACGGCACGCTTGTAGGTGAGACAACTGCTGTTACAGGCTTTACAACATATTCTGACTTTGCATTTTCTAAGCTTAATATGCCTTCAACAGCGAAAACCGATGCGAAGTCTACACACTTTATTAAAGAGTTTAGCTGGACTGTAATGTCTGATGATAACAGCGGTGAAGAGCCACCGGTAGATCCAGAGCCGACAACATACGAAGTCAAGTTTATGGATGGGGAAACACAGATTGGCGAAACACAGACTATTGCAGAAAACGGCTTTGCAACAGAGGAAACAGCTCCAGCAAAAGATGGTTACACATTCTCTCACTGGTCTTTGACAGACGGTGGCGCAGAAGTTAACGTTACAACATATGCTATAACAGCAGCTACAACATTCTACGCTGTATTTACACAGAACTCACAGGGTGGCGATGAAGGCGATGACTTTGACCACTTCACTGTTCCGACAGGTTACACACCAACAGGTTCAAACGTGATAGAAGAAACTGTTGCATCAGTTACAATCAATGATGACTATAGCTTTACCAGTGGCAACAGGGGCATTTTGGCTGGCGGTGTTCGATTGAACACAAACGCTGAAAACGGTGTCGAAATCGCAACAGAAGACGATGCTGCCGCTTACGAAGGTGTAACCGCAGGTGACTTTAAGTTGATTGGCGCAAGGTCATTCCCTGACTACGTGCCTGAGACATGGGGTCTTGACAAGTCATTTAGAGTAGCAGTATTATCATATCAGGTTTACTACCCATCAACTCTTAAGGGCACTGAGTTTCTCTTGAAGGCTATAACAGCAGGTGGTAGTGGTACACGTGGTATCAACATCACTGTTGGCACAGATGGTAATGCGACAGGCGACGATGACGATTATTACGCTTCCACACCAGTAAGGTTTGACGGCTGGAACACATTTGACTTTGTTGCAGACTTCAGCGACTGGGACGGCGTTACTGTAAAGAAGCCTATGCTCAGCGGTTATGTAAACGGAGTTAAGGTTTGTGAATTCAGAAGTGCAAGAAGCTTTGATTCCCTTGATACATTCTATTTTAACAACGCTTCAAGATTCATTAACACTGCTATTGAAGGAGAGGTAGCGTTTACCAAGGGCTTTACTATGAAAGCATATGCTCCTGACGGATATTATCCTGAATTTGCAGTAACAAAATTTGCTTCTAAACCTAACACTGATACAAATTATAACGACGTAATTCTTACTTGCGTTAACACAACAGGAAATACTGTAGCCGGTACTGTTTTAGCAGTTATTAAGGACGCTAATGGCTTTGTAACATCATCATACAGCGCATCCTTGTCGGTTGCTGCACAAGCAACAGACGCAGGAAAGACGTTTAGGTCTAAGGTTAAGATTCCTAACACAATCGACTTTGCAAATGTTACTTTCTATGTTTTAACCGATTTGAGTAGCTTTGCTCCTCTTGCAGTATCAAGTGCAGAGCTTTAATTACAATAAATAGTATATAGTATATTAAACCGCTTGGTGTTCTACACCGGGCGGTTTTCTTTATGCACAAATTTTGTGTAGGCGCGGGACGAGGGTAGAAAGAAAAAGTGTTTACATTTATCAAGAGATTTGGTAAAATGAAGAGAGAAAAGTGAAGAGTGAATAGAGAAAAGTGAAAAGAGAAAAGAGTGAAGAGATGATAAAGTTTGGAACGGCGGGGAACCCCGAGGAATTTTACGACGGCGGGGGCAAGTCGTCAATCGAGATGCCCGCGTGGATAAGGCAAAAGGGGCTTGATGCCTACGAATATCAGTGCGGACGTGGCGTGAAGATAAGCGAAGAGGCCGCAAACAAGCTCGGCGAAGAGGCGAGGGCGAACAAAGTTTCGCTAAGCGTACACGCGCCGTACTTTACTAACATATCGAGCGTCGAGGACGAGAAGATAGACAGGACGATTACCTACATCCTACAAGCCGCTACTGCGGCGAAGAACATGGGAGCAGGGAGAATCGTCGTGCACATGGGTGCCGCAAAGGACATAACAAGAAAGAGGGCTATGGAGATTTCGTCCGACACTATAAAGAGGGCGCTTTCGGAGCTTGAAAACGCGGGGTGCGCCGACGTTGCTATATGCCTCGAAACAATGGGCAAGCAAAACCAGATGGGAACTGTGGAAGAAGTAATGTTCCTTTGCACTATGGACGAGAGGCTGCTGCCGACTATCGACTTCGGCCACGTCAACGCGCGAGAGCAAGGGGCGTTAAAGACGGCGGAGGACTATATAAACATACTAAAATATATGGAAAAAAAGATTGGAAGAGACAGGGCAGAAAAATTCCACGCCCATTTTAGCAAGATAGAGTACACAAAGGCGGGGGAAAAGAAGCACCTCACGTTTGAAGACCGTGAGTACGGGCCTGAGTTTGCACCTCTTGCGGAGGCGATTGTAGCGCGCGGCCTTTCGCCAACCATTATCTGCGAATCCGCAGGAACGCAAGGAGCGGACGCTTTAGAAATGAAAAGAATTTACGAGGAGTGTTTAAACAGAAAATGAAGATTCTAATTTTAAACGGGCCTAACCTTAACATGCTTGGGATACGCGAGCCTGAAAAGTACGGCGCAAAGACCTTGGAAGACATCAACCGCGAAACACGCGAATACTGCGAGGAAAAGGGGATTGAAGTCGATTTTTACCAGTCAAACTACGAGGGCGCGTTAATCGACAAGATACAACAAGCCAGAGGAGTTTACGACGGGATTGTGTTTAACGCAGGGGCATTTACTCATTACAGCTACGCTATCAGGGACGCTATACCGATTGCGCAGATTCCTGTTATCGAGGTGCATCTTACGGACGTTATGAACAGAGAGGATTTCAGAAAAATATCGGTTATTTCGGACGTTTGTGCCGAAAGAATCTACGGCCACATGGAAAAGAGCTATGTTTTAGGCGTTAAGGCTTTGGAGAAGATATATGATAAATGATGTTTTAAAGTCAAAAGGCCTTGACGCTTTAATCATTACAAGCGCAGAAAATTTGCGCTACTTTTCCGCCTTTACTGGCGGAGAGGGTGTGCTGTTAATAACGAGGGGCGAAAGTGTTCTCTTCGTTGACGGCAGGTACACTGTGCAGGCAAAGGCACAGTCTACCACAGACAGAGTGGTCGAGTACAAGACCTCCCCCTTTGACGAGGCACAAAAAGGCGGTCTTAGCAAAATCGGCTTTGAAGACGCCGCCGTTTCGTACAGGCTGTACGAAAGGATGCGCACAGCTTTTAGCGCTTCAGAGTTTGTCGGTGTTTCCGACCTTATCTTAGACTATCGTGCTGTCAAAACGGCTGAGGAGCTTAAAAGCATCAAAAGGGCGCAGGCTATTGCAGACGCCGCCTTTTTACACATCCTGCCCTTTATAAAGCCGGGGGTTACGGAAAGGCAAATCGCCATCGAGCTTGAATATTACATGAAAAAGCGAGGCGCTGCGGGGACTTCCTTTGACACAATCGTCGCCGCAGGCGAGAGGGCGGCGCTACCACACGCGGACGTTACGGACCGCGAAGTTAAGGCGGGCGAATTTGTGCTGATGGACTACGGATGTATCTACAACGGATATTGCAGCGACATGACGAGGACTGTCGCCGTCGGCACACCGAGCGAGAAGATGAAAAAGGTATATGACACTGTACTTTTGGCACAAAAAAGCGCAATTTACGACATCGCGCCAGGCAAAAGCTGCAAGGAGATTGACGCTATTGCAAGGGAGATTATAGCAAAAGAAGGATTTGAGAAAAACTTCAACCATTCGCTCGGTCACGGGGTTGGACTACAAATCCACGAGCAGCCTAACCTATCCTACCGCTCGGACAAGGTGTTAAGGCCCGGAAACGTCGTAACTGTCGAGCCCGGTATATACATCGAGGGCGAATTCGGCGTAAGGATTGAGGATTTGATTTTTATTACCGACTCCGGATACGAAAACCTCACAACATCGCCCAAAGATTTGATAATATTGTAAAAAACACTTGAATTTTATGACAAAATAGGGTACAATAGTATCGTAATACAGTATGGAGGTAATTTTTATGATATCAGCAAGTGATTTTAGAAACGGCGTAACTTTTGAAATGGACGGAAAGGTTTATCAGGTAGTTGAGTTCCAGCACGTTAAACCCGGTAAGGGCGCGGCTTTTGTAAGAACTAAGCTTAAAGACGTTATCAACGGCTCGAACGTTGAAACTACTTTCAGACCTACTGATAAAATGCCTAAGGCTCACATCGAGCGTAAGGATATGCAGTACTCTTACTCCGACGGAGATTTGTACTACTTTATGGACCAGGAAACTTTTGATATGATTCCGCTTAACTCTTCACAGCTTGGCGACGCTCTTAAATTCGTTAAGGAAAACGACATCGTAAGGCTCATTTCCTACAAGGGTAATGTCTTCGACGTTGAGCCGCCTACATTCGTAGAGCTTGAAGTTGTTGAGACTGAGCCGGGCGTTAAGGGCGACACAGCTACTAACGTTACAAAGCCTTGCACACTTGAAACTGGCGCTACTATCAACGTGCCGATCTTCATCAACCAGGGCGACGTTATCAGAATCGACACACGTACAGGCGAATACATGGAAAGAGTTTAATCTTTAGGAGGATTAATATGTCATTGATTTCAGAAAAGGTTGCTTATTTGCAAGGTCTGGCTGAAGGGCTTAAAATTAACAGCGAAACCCCTGAGGGTAAGCTTTTGGGCGAGATTATCAGCGTGCTTGGAAGCATTTCCGACGAGCTTGAAGCCCACGAGGACGCTCAGGACGAGCTTTATGACAAGGTGTTTGAGCTCGAAGACGAGGTCTACGGCGAAGAGGACGAGGGCTACTACATGGAAGAGTGCGACGAGGACGAGCAATTTACTATTAAGTGTCCGACTTGCAACGAGGAGTTCTTTATATCCTACGAGGACTTGGAGAGCGAGGAAGACCTTAACTGTCCTTACTGCAATCAGGAAATTGAGCTTGATTTAAGCTGTGACGGCGACTGCTCGATGTGTGACGGCGACTGCGAATAACGTAAATTTAACGGCAGAGGGCAACCTTTGCCGTTTTTTGTTTGGGTGGGGTTATGATTATTCTTATTTCGGCTGTTTTGGCCTTTCTATTTGACAGGATTTCGAAAATTTTAATATTAAAATATGCTTTCGGCCTTAGCTACCCGCTGGCTGACGCCTTTGGGGTTTCGGTGCCTGTTATTGAGGACGTCTTTCATCTGACGTACTACGGCAACACGGGAATGGCCTTTGGGCTTCTCGCGGGGAACAAGGCGCTTTTGATTGCCCTTTGTGCCGTGATTTTGGCGGTTATTGCCGCTTTGGCCGTGGTGCTTAAAATCAAAAAAGGCATTTTGGCGGTTTGCCTCGGGATGATTGTCGGCGGCGCGGTCGGTAACGTGTTCGACAGGATAATGTACGGGTTTGTTATAGATTATTTCGACTTTTGCCTGATTGACTACCCGATTTTTAACGTAGCGGACTGCTTTATTGTTGTGGGGGCGGTTTTGCTTTGTGTTTATATTTTATTCTTTGACAAAAAGGATGGGAACGGTGGAAAAATTTGAGTTTGTGGCTGACGAAAACATCAGAATAGACAAGTTTTTGGCCCAGGCGATGGAGGATGTGACGAGGTCGCATCTGCAAAAGCTGATTGAGGACGGATGCGTTACTGTCGACGGCGCAACAGTAAAGCCTAACTTTAAGCTGAAGGTGGGTCAGGCGGTTGTGGCGATGATACCCGAGGCTAAAACTATCGATGTGGAGGCCGAGGACATACCGCTGGACATCGTCTACGAGGACGAGCATCTTTTGGTCGTAAACAAGCCGCAGGACATGGTCGTGCACCCCGCCGCGGGAAACTACGAGGGGACGCTTGTTAACGCGCTTTTGCACCACTGCAAGGACTCGCTCTCGGGGATAAACGGCGTTATACGTCCTGGGATTGTACACAGAATCGACAAGGACACGAGCGGCCTTTTGCTGGTCGCAAAGGACGACCTTACGCACAACGGCCTTGCGGCGCAGATTAAGGAACATTCGCTGACCAGAAAGTATATCGCGCTTGTGCACGGAAATTTCAGGCAGGACGAGGGGACGGTTGACGCGCCTATCGGGCGCCACCCTACTGACAGAAAAAAGATGTGCATTACGGACAAAAACTCCAAAACGGCGGTTACACACTACCGCGTTTTAAAGAGGTTTGGCGAATATTCGCTCGTTGAATGCAGGCTGGAAACCGGCAGAACGCACCAGATAAGAGTGCATATGGCAAGCATCGGCCACCCTGTGCTTGGCGACAAAACGTACGGGGTGAAAAAGGAAAAGTACAACCTAAGCGGCCAGCTTTTGCATGCGAGAATTGTCGGGTTTGTTCACCCTGTTACGAAAGAGTATATGGAATTTCAGACGGATATCCCTGAGCGGTTTTTAAAATTTTTGAACAGGGACGAGATTTTATAACGCAAGGAGAAAAAGATTATGGAAAGTAAGATTAAAAAGCTGGTTTTGGCGGCGATGTTTTTAGCGCTTGGTATGGTTTTGCCGCTTTTGACTTCTCAGATTAAAGAGATTGGAGACAGCTTACTACCGATGCACTTTGTTGTGCTGCTTTGCGGAATGGTTTGTGGCGGTAAATATGGGCTGGCAGTTGGTCTGATACTTCCTTATCTTCGCTCGGTGTGCTTTGGTATGCCGCCGATGTATCCAAACGCTGTGTGGATGTCCTTTGAGCTTGCTACATACGGCGCGGTTGTTGGCGCTTTGTACTCGAAGCTTGCTAAAAACAAGGTGAGATCTATTTACATATCTTTGGCGACGGCGATGGTTTGCGGAAGAATTGTGTGGGGGATTTCAAAGGCGGTACTTATGGGAATCGCGGGAAAGGCCTTTACTATACCGATGTTTATCGCGGGAGGAATAACCGACGCGATACCGGGAATTGTTATACAGCTGGTTTTGATTCCGATTATTATGCGCCTTGTGAAAAGGAGTTAATGGGAGGACGCAGCATATGATAAAAATTGGAATAGTTGGTGCGGGCATTAACTCGAAGCAGCACGCGGACGCTATTTTGGCAAATCCCGACACAGAGCTTGTTATGGTGGCGGACGTCGTTTTGCAAAAGGCAGAGGCGCTTGCAAAGCCACACGGGGCAAAAGCCTTTGCCGACTACAAGGACTTTTTAAAAGACGAGGGGCAAAAGCCCGATGTTGTTATATTAAATCTGCCGCATTTTCTGCACTGCGAAGTGTCGGTGTTCTTTTTGTCAAACGGTGTTAACGTGCTGTGCGAAAAGCCTATGGCTATGAACGTTAAAGAGTGCGACAAGATGGTTTTGGCTGCAAAGGAGCACAACACAAAGCTTGGAATCGGCCACGTGCAGCAGTATTTTAACACCATCGAAAAGGTGAGAGAAATAGCACAGACTAATCAGCTGGGCAGACTGATCAGGATAACAGACACAAGAAACACGAATTATTTTGCGCGCAGGCCGGAGTGGTTTTTGGACAAGAAACTGTCCGGCGGCGGTATGATTATGAACTACGGCGCACACACACTGGACAGAATTTTTTATGTAATGGACAGTGATGTTAAAAAGGTTAACGCCGTTTTGTCAAACTATATAAACGAACACAGCATTGAGGAAGGTGCGCAGGTGCTGATTGAGTTTGAAAACGGTGTAAGCGCAACAATGAATTACAGCGGCGGTGCTGTGGTCCCTTTTCAGGAGACGGTATATTATTTCGAAAAGGGGCAGGCTAAGGTTACAAACAAGCTTAGCATATACGATGGCAAAGAAACAACAGAAATTGACTCGGACGGAGTGTGCTGGGCAACAAAGGAGATTGCGGAAATGGTAGAATGGCTGGGCGGAAGGGCCACAAAGATTACCACGCCCGAGTACGCCGGAAAAATTGTTTCCGTCATTGAGCAGATTGCAAAGAACGAAGTTTTAAGATAACGAGGGATTTTTAAATGTATAAGTATTTATTGTGGGATATTGACGGAACTGTGCTGAACTTTCTCGCTTCGGAAGCGTACGCGATACGGTTTTTGTTTAAAAAATACAATATTGGCGAATGTAGTGACGAAATGATTAAGCTGTATTCGAAAATAAATGTAAAATACTGGCAGATGCTTGAAAGAGGAGAGCTTACAAAGCCCGAGATTTTAATCGGCAGATTCCGTGAGTTTTTTGAGCTGATAGGGGCGGACGTAAATATAGCGGAGGACTTTAACCGCGAGTATCAGATAACGCTTGGCGACCACATTGAGTTTATCGATAATGCAGAGGAAATGCTCCTTGCTCAAAAAGGGAAATACACTCTTGCCGCGGTTACTAACGGAACAAAGGTTGCGCAGGAAAAGAAGCTGCATCTTTCGGGGCTTGACCGCGTTTTTGACGCCATTTTTATATCGGAAAACGTTGGCGCAGAAAAGCCGAACAAGGAATATTTTGATTGCGTTTTTAAAGAGCTTGCTGTAACTGATAAAAAGGAGGTTCTCTTAATAGGAGACTCTCTTACGAGCGATATGCAGGGAGGCTTCCTTGCAGGAATAGATACCTGCTGGTTTAATCCGTTGCACAAGGACAACACGCTGGATATTCCCGTTACGTACGAAATTGACAACCTTGGCAAAATTGCGGATATTGTTCGTTAGTGATTGTTAGGGGTTAATATGAGTAAAAAGACTATACTGATTTTGAGTTTGATATTAATACTTGTTTTTGTAGCTGTTACCGCTTTTAGCAGGGATTTAAAAACAGTTACATACGATGTAAAAAGCAGCAAAGTTCAAAACACGGTTAAGATAGCGCTTGTTACAGACCTGCATTCGTGTTATTATGGGCAGAACCAGAGCGAGCTTTTTGACAAAATAGACGAGTATAAGCCTGACGCGGTGCTGCTTGGCGGAGATATTTTTGATGATATATTGGATGAGGAAAATGCGCAAATATTGATTGACCGGCTTGCCGGCAAATATAAAGCGTACTATGTAAGCGGCAACCACGAATGGTGGAGCGGCAGGATGTATGAATTTTTTGACTATCTTAATTCCAGGGGGGTTAAGGTACTTCGGGGAGAAAGCGACAGTATTAAGGTTGGGGACAGCGTGGTAAACATTTGCGGAATCGACGACCCGGAAGTTGACAGATATGACCCTACGTATACTCGTTGGGAGGAGCAATTGGATAAAGCGGGGAAAACATTGGATTCTGGCACGCTTAATATATTACTGAGCCATCATCCCGAGCGTATTGACGATTATTCCAAATATGGTTTTGACGTTATTGTGTCGGGGCACGCGCACGGAGGCCAGTTTAGAATACCTTTTATTTTAAACGGGTTTTACGCGCCGGACCAGGGATTTTTGCCTGAATATGCCGGCGGAGTATATGATATTGACGGCAAAAAGATGATTGTAAGTCGTGGGCTTTCGCGTGAAAACACCTGGCTCCCGAGGATTTACAACAGGCCTGAGCTTGTGCTTGTTAATATCAGGACGGATTGATAACTTTTAGACGGAAGATAGATTTAGGAGGCGATGTTATGAAATTGAACTTTGAACAAATAAAGGAAATTACAACGGGGGCGGTTGATTTTCAACAGGAAAACGGTATGTTTTTATTAAGCAGGTTTACTGCGGAACAGTCAAAACTGTACCAGACAACAAGCCAGGACTTTTACAACAAATCGCAGTCGACTGCGGGTGTTAAATTTTGTTTTAAAACAGACAGTAAAAATTTGTTTATAAAATTAAAGACATCCCTTTCTACTTCAAGAAAGTATTTTTCGGCAGATGTTTTTGTGAACGGACGTCTGATAGGGTATATTGATAATTTCTCTAATGTAGAGCTGGAGCGGGGTTATACACGACAGGAGTTCTTGTTGGGAGAGTTTTGTAAAAATTTTGAGCTTGGCGATGGCGAAAAGACAGTGTGTGTTCATTTGCCGTGGTCGGTCAAGACTCTGATTGAGGAAGTTTCTGTTGACGACAATGCGTTTGTCGAGGGTGTAAAGCCAAAGAAGAAGCTTTTGGCGTTTGGCGACTCCATAACGCAGGGGTACGATGCGCTACGCCCTTCTAACCGCTATGCCGCAAGACTTGCGGAAATGCTGGGAGCCGAGGAATTTAACAAAGCAATAGGCGGAGAGATGTTTTTTCCTGAGCTTGCCAAGCCAAAAGACGACTTCGTGCCTGATTACATAACCGTTGCTTACGGCACAAACGACTGGAATGGCACGGACGAAGAAACTTTTAAGCGTAAATGCAAGGAGTTTTACAGGAATATATCAAGGAATTATCCGAACACCAAAATATTTGCAATAACTCCGATATGGAGAAAGGACATGTGCGAATACAGAGAATTTGGCGATTTTAAGAACGTTGAAAAGGACATAATAGAGGCTGTGGCGGACATTGAAAACATCACGGTAATTTCGGGCTTTGACTTTGTCCCCAAGGACGAAAAATATTATGCTGATTTAAGACTGCACCCAAACGATGATGGGTTTGAACATTATGTGGAGAATTTGTACAGAAAAATCGAACTTGCTTTGGCCAAATAACGGTAAAAGCCATTAAAAGGAGAAGAGCATATGAAAAAAGTTGCATCATTAATTTTGATGCTATGCTGTTTGTTGCTTACGGCGTGCAGTATGAACATCGGAACAAAAGACGGCGTTGAAAGTGGGCTTGTGCCACAGAACGGAGAAAATGTCAAAAAAACGTATGATGTTGAAAAATACTTTATAGAAAACTATGTCGACGAGAGAAAGCTCCCGATACTCGACATTCATATTCAAAATCCGTTTGTTGACGGCGACAGGACGCTGGTTTTAGACGACAGTATTGAAAACAATCTTGAGCTTATGATATACGAATATTACCGCAACCTGACGTCCGGCTCGTTTGAAGAGGCAAAAGCCAATATTGCAGACACGTCTCTTTATGCGGCGACAGAAGCTTATGAAAACAACTTTAAGGACGGAATATATTACAGCAAAATCATAATTGACGAAATAGAGCTTGTTGGCAAAGATGACCTTGATGAAATTACGAACAACAACAAGCAGGCGATTGTTAAGCTGTTGGACGACCTGAATATGAAAGAATTTGCGATTGTGGAAGTTGAAAAGACTATCCGCCACAACGAAAAAAGCCTCAGCCTGGCTCCGCAGGTTGGCGACGCAGATGTAAAAAGGTACTTTGTGCTCGGCAAGGCAGACGGCGATTACAAAATTGTTGAGGTGTATTGGGAAGGCTTTTTGGCTGACTGACCGGGCAAAAGAGAACGATAATTCGGCATTTGAATTTGCTCTTGTGTCGGCTGCAACGTTAAAAGTGTTGAGTGAAAATCAAGGTCTTTACAAGAAATGTATGATTATAAGATGGGGATGATTTTATGTTAGTATTAGCTTATGTTTTAAGTTTGTCGGGGTTGGCTTGTATGATTTCGGCTTCTCTTATTAAGGGGGAGAGGATGAAAACTACGTTGTTTTTAGTGTTTTGTGCCAACCTTTTAGTCGGAACAAGCTACCTTTTAGACGGTAGCGGTCTTGTGGGTGCGGCGGCGCTTTATCGTGGCGCGGTGCAAACGCTTATAAACTATTTTTATGAGTCAAAGCAAAAGCCGCTTCCAAAATGGCTGATCGCATGCTATGCGGTTGCTATTGTGGCCGTGAATCTTATTGTAGAAGGCAAATTGACGGCCCTTGGACTTCTTGTTATCGTTGCTTCGTTTGTGTTCCTCTTGTGTATTCTACAGAAAAACGGCGCGGGATATCGTTTCTGGACTATTATTAGCATGCTGCTTTGGTGCTTGTACGACGTTCTTGCCGGTACTTACAGCGCGCTGTTGACACACGGAACTTTGCTTGTGTTTACGGTTGTCGGTATGATTATCCACGACAGAAACAAATACAAAAAAGCAACAAAGGACAAAAGCGTTATCGAATGATTTTTGCCGCGTGGTTTTGATAAAAAGAAGGTGCATAATTTGCAACACAAAGAATATAATAAGGTAATTAACGCGAAAAAGACCGTGGTTATGTTTTTGCTTATAGTGGCTTTTTGTATCATAATGGCGGCTGTGGATGGAATATTAATGGCCGGTTATGTGGTTAAGTCGATTGTAAAGCTCGTCTTGTTTTTAATGCTCCCTGCCGTATATTCTTTTTGCGACAAGGATGTTTCGGTAAGGGATATGTTTGTGCCGGATAAAAAGGGAATTGTGCCTGCGCTTTTGCTTGGCGTGTCGGTGTATGCTTTGATTTTGGGAGGATACTTTCTTTTAAAGGATGTTTTTGACTTTTCGTCGATTACGGGCGCGCTTACTAAAAACACCGGTGTTACGAGAGATAACTTTGTGTTTGTTTCGCTGTACATATCTTTTGTCAATTCACTTTTGGAAGAGTTTTTCTTTCGCGGGTTTGCCTTTTTAAACCTAAGGCGCATAGCGGGGAGAAAGGTGGCGTACATATTCAGCGCAACAGTGTTTGCGGTATACCATATCGCCATGATGGTGGGATGGTTTGGTATTGGGCTGTTTTTGCTTGTTATGGCGGGTCTTTTCGCAGGCGGGCTTATATTTAACTACCTTAACGAAAAAAGCTCGACAATTTATCCCTCGTGGTTTGTGCACATGTTTGCGAACTTTGCCATAAACACGGTTGGGTTTATGCTGTTTGGGATAATATGATTACATGGCGGTTTACACATACGGCAACGGCAGGTTGCTTGACTTTTTGAAATGCAGGTCATACAATGTTATTGTAGTATATTATGGTAAATATTAAAGATTAAAGGTGGGGACAGCAGATGGGTTTTTTAAAGGGAAAAACGGCGATTTTGACGGGTGCGGGATATAATGTTTTGACTGATGGCAGGAGCGGCTCGATTGGTTACGGAATCGCAAACGCCTATGCCAAGGAAGGCGCAAACCTTGTAATCACCGGACGTAATGTAAAAAAGCTCGAACAGGCAAAGGAGGACCTTGAAGGCAAGTATGGAATTAAGGTTTTAGTTATTCAGGCTGACATCTCCGCAGGTGCTGACAACGAAGCTATTGCGAAGATGGTTGTCGAAGAGACGGTCAGGGAATTTGGCGGTATTGACGTGCTTATCAACACCGCACAGGCGTCTGCTTCCGGCGTTCCTATCAGCGAGAACACGACCGAGCAGTTTGACCTTGCGATATATTCCGGGCTGTATGCTACTTTTTATTACATGAAGGCTTGTTATCCATACCTTGTAAAGTCCAAGGGAAGCGTGATTAACTTTGCTTCGGGAGCGGGGCTTTTCGGCAACTACGGGCAAGGCGCTTACGCAGCGGCAAAAGAAGGAATCAGAGGACTAACACGTGTTGCGGCTACGGAGTGGGCAAGGGACGGAATTAATGTAAACGTTATTTGCCCTTTGGCGTGGACTTCGCAGCTTGAAAGGTTTGAAAAAGAATATCCGGAAGCATTTAAACAAAACGTTAAGATGCCGCCGGCGGGATATTACGGCGACACCGAGCTTGAAATCGGCAGAGTGTGCGTGCAGATTGTGTCTCCCGACTTTAAATATATGAACGGAGAAACCATTACGCTTGAGGGCGGTATGGGGTTAAGGCCGTAGGAGTGTAACGGTGTAAAAATACGATTAAGGACGATTCGGGTTTGTTCGGATCGTCCTTTTTTGATTTGGCTATGTGAAAAAAGTTGCCTAATCTGACAAAATATGATAAAATATGAGTAACAGTCGTAAAACGTAATTACGGAGGGTAATAGTATGGCTAAAAAAGCATTCAGGAACACGAAGGGCAGAATTATTGTGGCGGCGTGGAAGCTGTTTTACGAACAGGGCTATGACGACACCACAATAGAGGAGATTATAGATGAGTCGCAGACTTCCAAGGGGTCTTTTTATCACTACTTTACGGGTAAGGATGCCCTTTTGTCGTCGCTTTCTTATATGTTTGACGAAAAATATGAGGAGCTTACCGAAAAGCTGGACGACAAAGGCTCGGCGATAGAAAAGCTTATATTCTTAAACAAAGAGCTGTTTACCATGGTCGAAAACAGCATATCTTTGGACCTGCTTGCAAAGCTTTTATCCTCACAGCTTGTAACTAAGGGTGAAAAGCACCTTTTGGACCACAACAGAACTTACTACAAGCTTTTAAGAAAGATTATTTCCGCCGCACAGCAAGACGGCGAATTTACGCAGGAAAAGTCGGTTAACGACATGGTTAAGCTCTATGCGCTCAGCGAAAGGGCGTTTCTTTACGACTGGTGCCTTTCGGACGGAAATTATTCGTTACATAGGTATTCGGAAGAGTGGTTGCCGTCGTTTTTGTCAAATTTTAAAAAATAAATATTTTTTGTTATTGTGTTTGGTCTAATCAAAAAACGTTGGAAATAAAAGGAAAACTTAATATTTATAAAAACAAAGTATAGAATTTATTCTATACTTTGTTCTGTATTGCGTTCTATAAAAAAGTGTGATAAAATAACCTGTGTTTGAATTTAAGGAGGATAATTATAATGTTTAATTCGGAAATTTTGGCATTTGTACTATACTTTGTTGTAGTACTTGCGATAGGCGTTTACTTCTTCGCTCGCTCAAAGGGCGCAGGCGAAAAAGAATATTTCCTGGGCGGACGTTCTATGGGTCCCTGGGTTGCTGCTCTTTCTGCTCAGGCATCTGATATGAGCGCATGGTTGCTTATGGGTTTGCCGGGAAGTATCATTGCCTTTGGCTTTGGCCAGGCGTGGATTGGTATAGGTCTTGCTCTTGGTACTGCTCTTAACTGGATTTTTGTTGCTAAGAGACTCAGAAACTTCTCTGTTGCAGCTAACGACTCTATTACTGTTCCGCAGTATCTTTCTAACAGGTTTGCTACTAAGAGCCCTGTTTTACAGATTGTATCTGCTGTTATTTTCCTGGTGTTCTTTACTGTTTATGTTGCTTCAAGCTTTGTTGCGGGAACATCTGTTTTCAGAACGATTTTTGAAGGACTTAGCGAACAGACAGCTATGCTTATTTTCGCAGCTATTATTTTGATTTACACCTTCCTGGGCGGGTTTAATGCGGTTTGCTGGACTGACTTTTTCCAGGGTATGTTGATGCTTGTGGCTTTGCTTGCTGTTCCGATTGTAATTGTGTTTACTATGGACCTTGACACAAGCGCTCTTACTCAGGTTTTCTCGTACACAGACGCTAACGGTGCTGTTGTTGACTGTGCCTTTACGTCCAACTTCTTCTCGGCTGACTGGAAGGAAATATTGTCCGGTCTTGGCTGGGGACTTGGCTACTTTGGTATGCCGCACATTTTGGTTCGCTTTATGTCCATTAAGGATTCCAAGGTTGTTAAAAAGAGTGCGATTATCGGTACCATATGGGTTGTTGTTGCGTTGGCGGCTGTTATTGTAATGTCTTACTTTGGCAGAATGATAGTTGCAGAGGAGCTTCTTACTCAGGGCAAACAGTCTATGGTGTTCATCGTGCTTGCAAGAAAGCTGTTCCCAGGATTTGTTGCCGGACTGCTTATGTCGGCGATTGTTGCGGCTTCGATGTCGACTGCTGACTCTCAGCTTTTGGTTGCTTCTTCTTCGTTTACAAGCGACATTTACAAGCCGATTTTCAGAAAGAACGCTTCCGACAAGGAAACTTTGTGGGTCGGCAGAATTATAGTTCTTATCGTTTCGGTTGTTGCATACTTCATCGCAAGCAGCAAGGGTAGCGGCGCACAGGCTATTATGAACATGGTTGAAAACGCGTGGGCAGGCTTTGGCTCTTCGTTTGGACCGGTTATTATCCTTTCACTCTTCTGGAAGCGCTTTACTTACAAAGGTGCTGTTGCGGGCGTTATAGGCGGCGCAGTTGTAGACGTTTTATGGCTTTTGTTTATGAGCCACACAGGAATTTACGAGATTATACCGGGATTTATCGTTGGTACAGTTTTGGCTGTTGTGGTTACACTTCTGGACAAAAAACCGTCCGAAGAAGTTTGCGCTATATATGACGCAGCCACTTCTATGGAAGACTAATTTAATGCGAAACCCTATGGGACTAAACGTTCCGTAGGGTTTTACTTTTTGGGTGTTAAGCTGCCACTGATTTTTATGGTAAATGTTGACTTTGTGTAAAATGTGTGCTAACATAAAAGACAAGGAACTTGCGGGATTTTGCCTGTCGGCTTCTTGTATATTTGATTATAATTAAACAAAAAGGTGGGGGATTTTAATGAGAAAATATTTGTTACCTAAAGAAGGTAAGTTTTATAAGGCGGATTTACATTCTCATTCTACTATTTCTGACGGTAGGGCTACTCCGGAAGAGATGAAGGAATATTATAAGTCCAAAGGTTACAGCGTGCTCGCTCTTACCGACCACGAGTATCTGGTTGAACATTCTGACCTTGATGAAAAGGACTTTGTAATGATTACGGGCTACGAGTACTGCATCTGCGAGTACGGCGAAGAGGTGTTTACCGACATTCAGGCTTGGTGGCACACAAAGACAATAGAACTTAACATCTACCCAAGAGACCAGAAAAACGATACACACGTTTGCTTTAACCCCAAGTATGTTAACCACGGGGATAAGTCCCGTATACAGACTGTAAAGTACAGAGGGGAACTTGCTGAGCGTGAATTTTCTGTTGAGGGCATCCAGAAGGTTATTGACGAGGCTTTGGCTAACGACTGCATTGTCGCTATAAACCATCCGAGATATTCTATGATAAGGCCGGAGTTCTACGGCCAGTTAAAGGGCTGGAAGCTGTTCGAGATTATCAACCAGAAGGAATTTGACGCCAACGACGAGCACAACATCCACGAGTATGACGAATTGTTAGAGATGGGGCATAAGGTTTTCCTTACTGCATCTGATGACAACCACAAGCCATTTGTATACGACAGTAAAACTGACGTAAGGCCCTGGCCGTTTACGATGATTAAGGCGGAGGAGCTTACACACAAGGCGATTTTTGACGCTATTGAAAACGGTAATATGTATGCTTCGCAGGGTCCTGAGATTTACGACCTTTATATCGAGGACGGGGTAGCGCATATCAGCTGTTCTGACGCTAAGTTTATTGGAATGAAGACAAACTTCAGACCGAGAGGAATGAAGTCAGCTCCGGAGGGAGAGTACATTAACGATGCGGAATTTAAGATTGTAGAGGGTACGGAATATGTCCGCTTTACGATTGTGGACGAATACGGCAGACGCGCATATACAAGGGCATATTTTATTTAATATTTAAAACAAAAGCAGTGGATTTTAAAGCGGGAAAAGAGCTTTGAAATTCACTGTTTTATTTTGTCAAAATGAAGGGGGAGTTTTGGTAGAATATTAACAAAAATGACATAAAATGTTTTAATTTGTTTGACTTTTATATAGCGGTATGATATAGTATTTTTGTAGAAATATTGACTTTTATAAGCGCTTGGCTTTTGTTCGGGAGGGTGATTTATTATATTAGCGTTAGAGGAAAAGATTTTAAACGAAGGCAAGGTCCTTCCGGGCGATATACTAAAAGTTGACTGCTTTTTAAATCACCAGCTTGACGTTGGCTTTATAATGGAGATGGGCAAGGAGATTGCGAGGCTCTTTGAGGGTGAAAACATCACAAGGCTGCTCACGATTGAAACCTCCGGCATCCCGATAGCTTTTGCTGCGGCGCAGGTGATGGGTGTTCCTTTGGTTTTTGCGAAAAAGAACAAGTCAATAAACGTGCCTGAAAATGTGTATTCTGCATCTGTTGCTTCCTACACGCGCAAAAATGTGTACGACGTTATTGTAAGCCAGGACTACATTTTAGAGGGCGACAGAGTGCTTATCATAGACGACTTTTTGGCAAAAGGCAACGCTCTTAGGGGTCTTATCGACATAGTCGGACAGGCGGGTGCGACGGTTTGCGGCTGCGCAATCGCGATTGAAAAGGGCTTCCAGGGCGGCGGAGACGAGCTAAGAGGCGAAGGTGTCAGGGTTGAATCTCTGGCGATAGTGGAAAGTATGCAAAACGGCTCGCTTAGTTTTCGCGACTGAAAGTGTATGTAATTTATTTACATAAATTTTAACAAAGCCGAAAGGCGGGAGGATGTTTAAGATGAAAAAAGTTCTTTCACTACTTATTGTTCTTGCTATGCTCGTAGGAACAGTAACAATGCTTGCAGGTTGCGGCGACAAGGCTGTAAGCGACGATTTTAAAATCGGTTTCATTTTCTTGCACGACGAAAACTCTACTTATGACAAAAACTTCTTAGACGCTGCAAAGGCTGCTACAGAAGCTTTGGGTCTTAAAGCTGACCAGGTTGTTTTCAAGACAAACGTTCCTGAAGGTAACGAATGTTATGAATCTGCGGCAGACCTTGCTGACCAGGGTTGCGACATCGTGTTCGCAAACAGCTTTGGTCACGAGCCTTATATGTTGAAGGCTGCAAAGGAATTCCCTGAGGTTCAGTTCTGCCATGCAACAGGTACAACTGCTCACACAGAAAACGTTGACAACTTCCACAACGCATTTGCTTCTATCTACGAGGGCAGATATCTTGCAGGTATTGCTGCTGGTATGAAGCTTAACGAAATGATTGAAAGCGGTAAGATTACTGCTGACGAAGCAAAGATGGGTTATGTAGGTGCTTATACATACGCTGAGGTTATCTCGGGCTATACATCTTTCTACCTTGGTGCTAAGTCTGTTTGTCCTTCTGTTACTATGGAAGTACAGTTTACAGGCAGCTGGTACGACGAAGCTTTGGAAAAAGAAGCTGCTACAAAGCTTCTTAGCAACAACTGCGTACTTATAAGCCAGCATGCTGACTCTATGGGTGCTCCTACTGCTTGTGAAAACGCAGGTGTTCCTAACGTTTCTTACAACGGCAGCACACAGAGCGCTTGCCCTAACACATTCATCGTTTCTTCAAGAATCGACTGGGCTCCGTACTTTACTTATATAATCAACACAGTTAAGGACGGCGGAAAGATCGCTCACGACTGGTGCGAAGGCTTTGAAGCTGGTTCTGTTGCTCTTACTGACATCAACGAGGCTGTTGCTGCTAAGGGTACAAAGGAAGCTATCGAAGCCGCTAAGGCTAAGCTTATCGCAGGCGAAGTACACGTATTTGACATCAACAACTTCACAGTTGAAGGCAAGAAGCTTGATTCTTACTTGGCTGATGTTGATACAGACGACGCTTACACACCTGATACAGAGGTTGTTTCTGACGGTTACTTCCACGAGTCTGAATTCCGTTCAGCTCCTTACTTCGACCTTCAGATTGACGGTATCACATTACTTAACAGCATGTTTTAATTCTCTATATGGGCGGAGTAAATCTCCGCCCATTAAATTATAAGTTTATTTTATTCAAAGAATCTGATTAAAATGGAGAATATCTTATGGAACAAAAGGTAGCTTTAGAACTTAGAAATATTACTAAAACTTTTGGCAACGTTGTGGCGAACAAGAACGTTTCCATTTCTGTTAACCAGGGGGAAATACTGTCTATTCTTGGCGAAAACGGAAGCGGAAAGACCACGCTTATGAATATGGTTTCGGGCATATATTATCCTGATGGCGGACAGATATTCATAGACGGTGAGCCTGTTACGATTTCGTCGCCAAAGGACGCGTATAAATACAAAATCGGCATGATACATCAGCACTTTAAGCTTGTTGATGTCTTTACGGCTACCGAGAACATTGTCCTGGGCCTTTCGGACGAAAAGGGCTTTGACGTGGCAGAATATGCTAAAAAAATTGAGGAAATAAGCACAAAATATGGCTTTGAAATAGACCTTGATAAAAAGATTTATGAAATGTCGGTTTCTGAAAAACAAACTGTCGAAATCGTAAAGGCGCTTTTCAGAGGTGCTGACATATTAATTTTGGACGAGCCTACGGCGGTTCTTACTCCGCAGGAAACGTTGAAGCTTTTTGACGTGCTCAGAAAAATGAGAGAAAGCGGAAAGGCTGTTATTATAATTACTCACAAGCTTCACGAGGTTTTGTCTATTTCCGACAGAGTGTCCGTACTTCGCAAGGGCGAATATGTCGGCTCTGTTAATACGAGCGAAACATCCGAAGAAGAGCTGACCGAGATGATGGTCGGCAAAAAAGTGGTTTTAAACATTGGCAGAAGCGAGCCGAAAAACTGTACCGACAGAATATTGGTACAAAACCTAAGCTGTATAAACCGTATGGGCGTTAAGGTGCTTGATGATGTGACCTTTGACGTGCGTTCGGGAGAAATTTTAGGCGTTGCGGGTATCGCGGGCAGCGGACAAAGGGAACTTTTAGAAGCTATCGCAGGGCTGCAACACGTTACGGAAGGCGCAATTTACTACTTTGACCCAAAAACCGGCGAAAAGGTCAACCTAAAAGACAAGACACCTATACAGATAAGAGAGATGGGTGTGCGTCTTGCTTTTGTGCCGGAAGACAGACTGGGAATGGGACTTGTCGGCAATATGGACATCGTCGACAACATGATGCTTAGAAGCTATAAAAAAGGCAAGTCGATTCTTTTGCAGAAAAAAGGCCCAAAGAGCCTGGCAGAAGATGTTATCGAAAGGCTTAAGGTGGCAACCCCGTCTGCAAATACACCGGTAAGAAAATTATCGGGAGGAAATGTGCAAAAAGTCCTCGTTGGCAGAGAAATCGCCGTGGCACCTACTGTGCTGATGGCGGCGTATCCTGCACGAGGTTTGGATATAAATTCTTCGTATACAATATATAACCTTTTAAACGAGCAAAAGGAAAATGGCGTTGCTATAATCTTTATAGGAGAGGACTTAGACGTTTTGCTTGAGCTTTGCGACAGGATTTTAGTAATCGGCAGCGGCAGAGTAACAGGCGTTGTAGACGGAAGAAAGGCTACGAAGGAAGAAATCGGCCTTTTGATGACAAAGTCCCAAAAGGCGGAAGATAAAAACGAAACAGGGAGGGAAGATTGTGAATAAGATTACTAACAAGGCTTACGGATTTTTCACGGCTTCTCCCTTTCATATATCAAAGAGAGACGACATAGTCTGGTACAAGGCGTGGGCCATTCGCGCTATGTCAATAATTTTGGCTTTGATTGTCAGCGGAATATTGACCTTTGCGCTTACAAAGCTAAATCCGCTTATGGTGTATGTTACTATGGTAGACGGCGCGGTAGGAACGCCGAGGCTGGTGTGGAACTTATTACAAAACACCGCGATATTGCTTTGTATATCTTTGGCTGTTACTCCTGCGTTTAAGATGAAGTTCTGGAACATCGGCGCGGAGGGACAGGTGCTGGTTGGCGGACTTGCGACGGCGACTTTTATGATATTTTTCGGCGAGAAGCTCTCTCCCGCGATTTTGATACCTCTTATGCTTGTTGTAAGCGTGCTTGCGGGCGCGGTATGGGGTATTATTCCCGCTATATTTAAAGCGAGGTTTAATTCCAACGAGACTTTGTTTACCCTTATGATGAACTATATTGCGATTCAGCTTGTGGCGTACTTTACGCTTGAATGGTCGGTGCCCAAGGGCTCGGGAACGCCGAGGACTCTGGAATTTGGCCAGCTGCCCGTTATGTTCGGGCAAAAGTATTTGCTCAGCATTCTTATAGTAGTTCTTCTTACGGTTATAATGTATGTTTATCTTAAATACAGCAAGCAGGGCTACGAGATTGCCGTTGTCGGCGAGAGCGAAAACACCGCAAGATACATTGGTATTAATGTAAAGAAAATAATTTTAAGAACTATGGCGATTTCGGGCGCTATATGCGGACTTGCGGGTTTTCTGATAGTTTCCGGAATAGACCATTCGTTAAAGTGCGACAGCGCAGGCGGAAGAGGATTTACCGCTATTATGGTGTCCTGGCTTGCGAAGTTTGACCCTGTTTATATGGTGTTTACGTCGCTTTTGATTGTGTTTTTGGAAAAGGGCGCGTCTAAGATTTCGGAAGTGTACAGGCTTAATTCGTCGTTCTCCGACATTATTACGGGTATAATTATATTCTTTATAATCGGCTCGGAATTTTTCATTAACTACAAGGTTCAGATGAGCAAAAACGCTAAGGAGGAGATTTTATGATAGCTACAATTATTCAAAGAGCTGTTATGCAGGGTACTCCTTTGTTGTTTGGCTCGACAGGCGAGATACTTACAGAAAAGTCGGGGAACTTAAACCTTGGTATCCCCGGAATTATGTATGTTGGCGCTATAAGCGGGGTTGCGGGTGCGTTTTTGTACGAGCAAAGTGCTGCGGTTATTAATCCGTTTTGGGCTTTGTTGATACCGCTTCTTAGCTGCTTGATTGGCTCTGTTCTGATGGGGTTTATCTACTGCTTTTTGACAGTTACCCTTCGTGCTAACCAAAACGTAACGGGCCTTGCGCTTACTACTTTTGGTATCGGTATCGGTAACTTCTTTGGCGGCTCGCTGATTAAGCTCGTGGGTACGGACGTGCCTTCGATTTCGCTTTCGGCTACGAGTATGATTTTCAAAACTCAGCTACCTTTCGCACACAAGCTTGGGTGGTTCGGCGAGGTGTTTTTATCCTACGGATTTTTGGTTTATGTTGCGATTATTGTTGCTTTGGTTTGCTCGCATATTCTAAACAAGACGAGGGTGGGGCTGCACCTTCGCTCTGTCGGCGAAAGCCCTGAGACCGCAGATGCGGCAGGAATAAACGTCACTAAGTACAAGTATTTGTTTACCTGTATCGGTAGTGGGATTGCAGGACTTGGCGGACTTTATTATGTTATGGACTATGCAAACGGCGTCTGGTCCAATAACGGCTTTGGCGACCGCGGATGGCTTTCGATTGCACTGGTTATCTTCTCAATCTGGAGGCCGAGCCTTAGTATTTTAGGCTCGATACTCTTCGGATTTTTGTACGTTATACCTACTTATATACCAAACATCACGGTCAGCATAAAGAAGCTTTTTGAAATGCTTCCTTATGCGGTAACTATTCTGGTACTCGTTATTACAAGCGTCAGAAATAAAAAGGAGAATCAGCCTCCTGCATCGCTTGGTTTAGCATACTTTAGAGAAGAACGGTAAATGGGTGTAGAAAAATGCACAGACCACACAAGGCAAAGTAAATTAAACAGAGATGCGGTTGGATTTATAAAGTTAAAAGTGGAATTATAATTAAAGTGGAAATTCGTCTTTCGACGAATTTCTGTTTTTTTTAATGCCTTGTGTTTTGAACAAACTTCGCCTCTCGGCGTACCTTTGTACGCCTTCGGGTAACCCCTGCGGGCTTAGTTTGTCCAATCTGCACTATTTTTCGTCCACCCCAGACAAGAAACGGGTGTAGAAAAATGCACCGACTATAAAAAGACAAACAAAAAAGAGCAGTAGTTTTTTCTACTGCTCTTTTTTTATATTATTATAGGTGTTTGTTTAAAGTCCTTTGAGGCGGGGGTGTGGGTTATAACTGAGTACACGTCCGACGCCAATATATCACATTCAAGCATCCTGCACATCTTTGCGTCCGCCGTCTTGGTTATTAGCGGCAGGGACGATTCTTTTCGTGCCTTTGCCAAAATTTCCCTGCCCTTTTCGTTCATTCCCAATACCCTTATATACTGGGGTGGCAAGTTAACGTCGTCCTTGGTTATGCCCAGCACAATGTTTGTAAGTATGCGGCGGATTCTCGCCAAAGTATAACGCTTGGTTTTGATGTTGTTATACAGCTCTTCTAAGGACGAGCTTTTAAGCACCGCGTCGTATATTCTGTTTTCAAGCCCTTCGGTAACGTCGGGCGCGGAGGCGATTGTTCCCTTTGCAGACGTACGGAGCTTATAGAGAACAAGATTTTCAAAAGCTTTAAGGTCCGCTATGGGTGAGGTGCAAAGTACTTCGGCGGTTGTGTTTGGGACAAGGTGGTCGTACGCTTCTCCACTATAAATTTTAGCGCGGATGTCGAGGGCGCTTCCGATTTGGTCGTGGAGCGAGCCGTGACGCTTTATTGCTACCGGGGTCATCGTGCGGTTGGCCTTTAAGTACTCTATCGCGAGGGTGTTGTTGGGCGTATCCAGAATGTCCACCCCCGAAGCTTCCGAAACTGCGCGCGGATAGCTTACGCCCTCTTTTAGCAAATCTGTTAACTTTTGTGTAAAAACCGTGTCATTTTTGTTAAAAAAATCCGCAGCTTTTTGCAAGCTTTTCACATCGTCGGTCTCGGCACCAAAGGACAAAAAGTCGCAGCCGATAGCTTCCAAAAGTGCAACACCACCTGCGGCAAAGCGCTGTGCAGACTGACAGGCAAACACGACAGGCAGCTCTACAACAAGGTCTGCACCGCCTGAGAGGGCAGCTCTTGCACGGGCAAATTTGTCGATAGCGGCGGGCTCTCCACGCTGTGTAAAGTTGCCCGACATAACAACGACAACCGCATCTGCGCCGCAAAGCTCACGTGCCTTTTCGATATGATATTTGTGTCCGTTATGAAACGGATTGTATTCGGCTATAATTCCCGTCGTTTTCACCTTATTCACCCCTTTTATTTCCAACTATTTGTATATATTATAACACATTATAAAAAAAATTCAATTTATATTTACAAACCGTGGAAAATTATGTATAATATTAAGTTAGATAGGAATATTTTTAGGGGGTTATTATATATGGCATTTTTAGACGTTATTAAGCAAAGGGCGAAAGAGAACAAGATGACTGTTGTTCTGCCCGAATCTATGGACCGCAGAACCTTTGAGGCTGCTGAGATTATCTTGAAAGAGGATATTGCAAACCTTGTTATCATCGGTACACCCGAGGAGGTTGAGGCTAACAGCAAGGGACTTGACATATCCAAGGCTACAATTATAAATCCATTTACTTATGAAAAGACTGAGGAGTATATAAACCTCTTTGTAGAGCTCAGAAAGAACAAGGGGCTTACTTATGAAGAGGCTAAGAAGACTGCTCTTGGAGACTATATGTACTACGCATGTCTTATGGTTAAGGCAGGAGACGCTGACGGTGTTGTTTCCGGTGCTTGTCATTCGACTGCAAACACGCTCCGTCCAAGCTTGCAGATTATAAAGACAAAGCCGGGCGTTAAGCTTGTTTCGGCCTTTTTCGTTATGGTTGTGCCGGACTGCGAGTACGGTGCTAACGGAACATTTATCTTCGCGGACAGCGGTCTTGAACAGAACCCTGACCCTGAAAAGCTTGCGGCTATTGCTGCTTGTTCGGCTGAGTCATTTGAACTTTTGGCTCAGGAGAAGGCTATGGTTGCTATGCTTTCGCACTCGACTATGGGAAGCGCTAAGCACGCGGACGTTGACAAGGTGGTTGAGGCAACAAGAATCTGTAAGGAACAAAACCCAGACCTTGCGGTTGACGGCGAACTTCAGCTCGACGCTGCGATTGTTCCTGAAATCGGTATGTCAAAGGCTCCCAACAGCCCTGTTGCAGGTAAGGCTAACGTTTTGGTGTTCCCTGATTTAGACGCAGGTAACATTGGTTACAAGCTTGTTCAAAGACTTGCAAAGGCTGAAGCATACGGACCTGTTACACAGGGTATCGCGATGCCTATAAACGACCTTTCCAGAGGATGCTCGGCAGAGGATATTGTCGGCGTTGTTGCAATTACCTGTGTACAAGCTCAGGCAAACAAATAATTTTTAAAAGGAAGGATTTTTGACATGAAAATTTTAGTTATAAACGCAGGAAGCTCTTCGCTTAAATATCAGCTTATTGATATGGACAGCGAAAAGGTTATGGCAAAAGGTCTTTGCGAGAGAATTGGGATTGACGGCTCCAGACTTAACCATACTCCCGGGGACAAGGACAAGATCGTTATCGAAAAGCCTATGAAGGACCACGCTGACGCTATTGGTATGGTTGTTGACGCCTTGGTTGACAAGGAATATGGCGTTATCGGCGACATGAAGGAAATTTCCGCAGTAGGACACAGAGTTGTTCACGGCGGCGAGATGTTCAGCGGCTCTGTATTGATTACAGACGAGGTTAAAAAGGCTATTGAAGAGTGCAACGACTTGGCACCTCTTCACAACCCTGCGAACCTTATCGGTATTGACGCCTGCGAAAAGGCTATGCCCGGTGTTCCGCAGGTAGCTGTGTTCGATACAGCGTTCCACCAGACTATGCCGAAGGAAGCATTTATGTACGCTATTCCTTACAAGTACTACGAAAACTACAAGGTTAGAAGATACGGCTTCCACGGAACTTCACACAGATATGTTTCTCAGCGTGCGGCAGCTATGCTCGGCAAAAAGCCTGAGGAGATTAAAATTATCACATTGCACCTTGGAAACGGTTCAAGTATAGCGGCTGTTAAAAACGGCAAGTCTGTTGATACTACTATGGGCTTTACTCCTTTGGCAGGTGTGCCGATGGGTACCAGAAGTGGTGATATAGACCCTGCTATTTTACAGTATATTATGAACAAAGAAAACATCGACATCGACAAGATGAACTCGATTTTGAACAAGGAGTCGGGCGTTTTGGGTGTGTCGGAGGTTAGCTCGGACTTCCGCGACCTTTCTGCTGCTACTGAAAACGGCAACGAAAAGGCAGAGCTTGCTGAGGATATGTTTGTTTACAACGTAAAGAAATATATCGGAACATACGCTGTTGCTATGGAAGGTCTTGACGCTATCGTATTTACAGCAGGTATTGGCGAAAACAACGGTGCATACCGCAAGAGAATGACTGACGGTCTTGAATTTATGGGCATTGCTATCGACGACGAAAAGAACTCTGTACGTGGATGCGAAATCGACATAAGTGCAGACGGCGCAAAGGTAAGAACTCTTGTTATTCCTACTAACGAGGAACTTATGATAGCTATGGATACAATGGAGCTTTTGAAATAAAAAGCAGGTCTTGAAAAAGACAATAATTGGCAAAATATTGCTCCAAAAACAAAATAACTATTGACAAAACGGCAATAGTTAGATATAATGTTTACTATGAATGTTGATTTGTTATCCATTATAAACAAAACTGTAAAAGAAATCCCGCTTGATTGTGAGGCGGCCTTTGAAACCGAAGATTATTCGATACAGTGGAAGCTGTCCGGTGTGGTCTTTGACAACAACGGAAGAATTGAGGTTAAGGCCACTGCAAACGCTTGTGTTTCGGGACGTTGCGCGAGGTGCACAAAGGACGTTAAAAGGACGATTTTTATCGATATAAGCGAGGAAGTCGGAAAAGACGAGGTTGTGCTCGACGGGACGGTTTTGGATATTGACAGCATTGTAAAAAACAATATTGTGGTTGAATTACCTATTAGATTTCTCTGCAAAGAAGACTGCAAGGGTATTTGCGACATTTGTGGAGCAGATTTGAATATTACCGAGTGTAACTGCAGCCACGAGCGTTTTGACGAACGTCTTAGCGTTTTGGCCCAGTTATTGGATTGTGGTAACGAACCTGATTGATTTTGAGGAGGTGTAGCAAATGGCAGTACCAAAGAGAAAAGTTTCTAACGCAAGAAGAGATAGCAGACGTGCACACTGGAAGTTAGCTCTTCCCGGTATGGTTAAATGTCCTAATTGTCAGGAATTTAAATTACCTCACAGAGTATGTGGTAATTGCGGTTTCTATAAGGGAAAAGAAGTTGTTAAGAAAGAAGCGTAATGCTAAGGTGTGTGTGCTTGTTTGCGCACACACCTTTTAATTTTAGTGCATTGTAAAGGGGGCTTGGGTTGATGGACGCGATAGTGAAAAGTGTTGTAAAAGACAGTATTGCTGACGAAATCGGCATACAAAGCGGAGATATTTTCGTGTCTGTTGACGAGCAGCCGCTTAAAGATATTTTGGACTTTAAATTTTTGACGGCTTCGGACGAATATGTGCTTGAAGTGCTAAAAAAAGACGGCACGACGGAAATAATCGAGATTATAAACGAGGACTACGAAGAGCTGGGCGTTGAGTTTGAAAGCGGGCTTTTGGACAAGCCGAGGGCTTGTCGCAACAAGTGTATGTTTTGCTTTGTTGACCAGCTGCCACGTAACTGTATGAGGAAAACTCTCTACTTTAAGGACGATGATTACAGGCTTTCCACGCTTATGGGGAATTATATAACTCTTACAAACCTTTCTGACGACGACGTAGACAGGATAATCAGGATGAGGCTGCCGAGGATTAATGTTTCGGTACATTCCGTAAACCCCGAGGTGAGAAGCAAGCTTTTGGGCCATAAAAACGCAGACGTTATGCCGTTGATTAAAAAATTTGCAAAAGCTAATATTACTATGGACTGTCAGGTTGTGTGTTGCCCGGGAATAAACGACAAAGAGGACCTTGACGCTACGATTTTGGAGCTTTCGAAGCTTTATCCAAACGTGCAGAGCTTGTCTGTTGTTCCGGTCGGGCTGACAAAATACCGAGAAAACTTGCCTGATTTAAAAAGATTTGATAAAATAGGAGCAGAGGAGCTTATAGACCTTGTAGAGAGTCATCAAAAGAGGTGTCTTTCGTCTTTTGGAAGCAGATTTGTTTACCCTTCTGACGAGTTTTACATTAAGGCGGGCAGGGACATTCCCGAATCGGAAGAATATGAGGGGTTTTTACAAATAGAAAACGGGGTGGGGCTTTTGGCCTCGTTTAAAGAAGAGTTTGAGCTTGAAAAGGCGAACTTTAAGCCCCCGAAGGCGAAAAAAACGATAGCTACCGGAGTGAGTGCGGAGGCTTTTATAAGAGAGCTTGTAAGCTCGGTAACTGATATGGTTGATGTGGTCGCTATAAAAAACAGATTTTTCGGCGAGACTATTACTGTGGCGGGGCTTATAACCGCAGGTGATTTGATAGACCAGCTACGCGGTCGCCCTATTGGAGAAGAGCTTTTGATTCCGCGCGTGATGTTAAATCATGACGGCATATTTTTAGACGACAAAACGATAGAGGACGTTGAGCGCGAGCTTGGAGTGAAGGTTGTGGTCGTGGAAAACGACGGGCGCGACCTTGCTGCAAAAATCGGCTTATAAAGAAGAGGTGTAGGGCATGGCAAAACCAGTTGTTGCAATAGTCGGAAGGCCAAATGTTGGAAAATCGACTCTTTTTAATAAAATTATAGGTAAGCGTATCGCGATTGTTGAGGATACGCCGGGCGTTACACGCGACAGGCTATACGCAGAAGCCGAGTGGAACGGCAGGGCCTTTAATCTGATTGATACGGGCGGTATTGAGCCTGTTTCAAACGACCGTATTTTAACCGAAATGAGAAACCAGTCGCAAGTGGCGATTGACACGGCGGACGTTATTGTGCTTGTTGTAGACGTTAAAGAGGGCATGACTGCGACAGACAAGGAAGTTGCTAACATGCTGATGCGTGCGTCAAAGCCTGTTGTTATTGCTTGTAACAAGTGCGATTCCCCGGGGGACGCGCCTTTGCAGATGTACGACTTTTACAATCTCGCGCTTGGGGACCCGATTCCTGTTTCCGGAATTCACGGAAGCGGTGTGGGCGACCTTTTGGACGCGGTTATGGAGCATCTGCCCGAGGACGACGGCGAGCAGGAAGACGAGGACGTTATTAAAATAGCGGTTGTCGGAAAGCCTAACGCGGGGAAATCTTCGCTTATAAACAAGATTTTGGGAGAAAACAGAGTTATTGTCAGCCCGATTGCGGGAACGACGAGAGACTCGATTGATACAAGATATGAAAAAGACGGCGACAAGTTCCTTATTATTGACACCGCAGGGATGAGAAAGCGTGGCAAGATAGAGGAGGATGTCGAAAGATTCAGCGTAATCAGGGCGCTAAACGCCGTAGACAGAGCGGACGTAGTGCTGATTATGGTTGACGCAACAGAAGGTGTAACCGAGCAGGATACGAAAATTGCCGGATACGCACACGACCAGGGGAAAGCGTCGATAATTGCAGTTAACAAGTGGGACCTTATCGAAAAAGAGACGAAGACCATGAATAATTTCAGGCTTGATGTACAGGACGGGTTGCCGTTTATGCTTTATGCCCCGATTTTATTCATCTCCGCAAAGACGGGGCAGAGGGTTGAAAAGATTTTTGAGATGGCGAAATACGTGGCAAACCAGAACTCGATGAGGATATCGACAGGTATGCTAAACGACGTTATAAACGACGCTACATCAAGAGTACAACCGCCTTCTGACAAGGGAAGAAGACTTAAAATTTACTACATGACTCAGGCCTCGGTTAAGCCGCCGACGTTTGTGCTCTTTGTTAACGACAAGAGGCTGGCGCATTTTTCATACATCAGGTATTTGGAAAATCAGCTGAGAAACACCTTTGGCTTCGAGGGAACGCCTGTTAGGTTTATTGTTCGTGAGAGAAGTGAAAAGAATTAAAGTGGTTTTTGATGTTATCGAAAGGATATGATTGATTATGCTTTTGGCTTTTATTGTTGGATATTTATTGGGTAGTCTGAACTTTTCTATTTTTTTCACCAGGATTTTTGCTAAAACTGACGTAAGAGAACACGGAAGCGGAAACGCGGGCTTTACAAACACGCTGCGTGCGGCGGGGAAGACGGCTGCTATTTTAACCTTTGCTTGTGATGCCCTAAAAGCTGTTGTGGCTATTGTGGTTGCAGGCTTTATCGGCAAGATATGGCCGGATTACGAGCTTTGGAGCTACGCGAGGTATGCCGCTGCTTTTGGTGTTGTTTTGGGGCATAATTTCCCTGTTTATCACAATTTTAAAGGTGGAAAGGGGATTGTTTCCTCCTTTGCCGCAATACTTAGTGTGAACTGGATTTCCGCCCTTTTTGTTTTGGGCGCCTTCTTAGTTGCCTTTTTATTGACGGGATATGTTTCGTTAGGGTCAATTATGGGCGCTGTTATGGTTATGGTTTGCACGTTGGTTATGTACATTATTGGTGTACCCGGGGTTGACCTTGGGCAAGTGATACTTATGCTTATGCTGGGTGTTTTGGCAATTTATATGCATCGTGCGAACATCAAGCGACTTATAGATGGTACGGAAAGCAACTTTAAAAAGAAAAAGAAATAAAATTGTGTGGCGGTATTTGTTATCGCCACATTTTTTTGTGAATACGACAGACAAAATTTGAAATATGGCTTGAATATTGCTTTTGTTTGTGCTAAAATTATTGTTAGAGTTTGAGGGTTTATATCTTTAAAAGCAACCTCAATTCATGAAACCTGACAAATAAGCGGAGGGAAACACAATGTCGATTCTTATGACAGATGACGAACTTGCCCGTATTCGCGCCGAACTTGATGCAGACACCCAAATTGGTCGGATGTGGAGAGCGTTAAAAGCACGTACATATGCTAACACGGCAGAACCGGTACTGGCACAGCCTCTTAAAAAACAGCTTTGGGGATATGTGATATGGGAACGCATTCGTGATGCTGCCTCTGTATATGCTATTGAACCTAACGCAGAATTGGGCAAATGGATTCACGACCGCACAATGGAAGCGATTCACAAAGATGCAGACGATTGGATAGGTGACTGGTTTTGTGCCAGAATTGGCCCTCCGGGCGAGCCCCGTGCACGCTTGGAAACCGCACATATTGTGAGCGCAATTTTTGAAGCTTATGATCTTTGTCCTGATCTGTTCACAAAAGAGGAACGGGAGGAGATCGTTGAAAACGTAAGGGTCAAAGGTATGATTCCTTTCCGCAGATTCTATAATATTGTTGACCACTTTAATAATCATTACTGTGCCAACACCTGTGGATTTGCTGTTGCCGCTGTATTTTGTAATGACCGAGAGGCAGTTAAAGAGGCGGTGGCTAAATTTAAGTTTTGCCAATCCCTTTATAACGAAGACGGATACGGCGAAACTGTACAGTACTCCAACTACGCTTCGTTGTTACTTGCACACGCCTGGGAAGTTCTTGTCAGATACGACAGCTCACTGGCTGAAGAAATTCCTTTGGAATTTATCGCAAACCTCATGCCCTGGTATGCTGCCAGCTTTATGTATATGAAGCCGCTGGGTGGCGAGCATGGAGATATCTTTTATGCCCGCACACTGAACTTTGGTGACAGTGCAGCGGTATTTCGCCCTACGGCAGATTTGTTGGCGCTGGTTTCTGCAAAGAGTGCCAACAAGGTGAATGCGGGGCTTGCAAGGTGGCTTCTTGACACTACCTACTGCGTGCCGGAAGACGGTCCGGACGACCTGGCTACATTTGGCCTTTATAACCATTTTTCTTACCGTACATTGATTCACCTGCCTGACGCAGCAGAACCGATGACACCGTCGCAGGCGAATATGCCCACATATAATGTATTTAAGCTGGGCGCTGCGGCCATCCGCGACAGCTGGGACGACAACCACGTGGTTTTGGGCGCACAGGTTGGTTACGAAACTTTAAACGTTGCCGGCCACAGACACTATGACCAAAACAGTTTTATACTGGCCTATAATAAAGAAAGATTCTTTACTGACCCGGGGCATTGCTGCTACCGTCTGGCGATTCGAGACGAGGTTAGGAGCACCGAGCATCATAACATTTGGGACTTTTTTGACGCGGATAACAATAGATATACCCAGATTGGACTGGTTAAAGCGCGTACTACTCCGATGAACCGTCTGGTAAAGTATCCGGAAGTGGACGGATTTAAGATTCTGGCCTCTGATTGCGCTGCCGCCTACGGCGAGCATTTCAAGCGCGCAGAGCGAGTATGGATAACCGCATTCCCTGATGTTATGTTTATGATTGACCGTGTTGAAACGGACATTCCTATGAAGATGGTTACACATTTTAGTGTGAACAACCGTGATGGTGCTTTGCTTGTCAATACGGATACTCCGTTCCGTACGCGCCTTGCAGACAACGGCGTAGACGTGGAGCTTGGTAAATTCCCGCTGGATATGGAGTTCAGCAGAAATGGGCAAAGCGTGAAGTTCCACACCTTCCCCCAGGAGCCGGGGATCGGAATGGAAAGACGATGGGGATATGTGCATGACAGATATCACTACAGCGCCGACCACATCGGTCAGGGCAGAGAGGGCACAGCCGAGGTTTATGATTATATTACACCCTTGGGGACTTCACATGTTATGGTATATGCTTTTGCTATGTCCGGTGCACAAGACATCAGTGGATGGAAGATGACGAGCACCAAGAGAGGTGAACATATAATTACTGCGCCTAACAACGACAGCTGGAAGCTTACACTGGACTTAGAAAAGGAACAGTGGTTTGAACTGTCGCGATAAGTGAAAAACAGAAGTTTACAACTTATGTAAGTTATGATATACTTTCGGTACCGGCTCTGACCGCAGAAAACCGGTACCGATGCAGTACTGCGACAAAACTTAAACGGTTTTACTTTTCCTTAGGGATGACTCTCTCGTGTAAAAGTTGCGAGGTTATAATTTAATATGCAGGTATGGCGGAATTGGCAGACGCGCATGGTTCAGGTCCATGTGAAAGCAATTTCATGCAGGTTCAAGTCCGTGAACCCTTTTTAAGGGAGTAAACAAAAACGGCTTGTGTAAATGCTAATAACTTAAAATTTAATATATGCGCCCTTGGCGGAATTGGCAGACGCGCATGGTTCAGGTCCATGTGCCAGCAATGGCTTGGGAGTTCAAGTCTCCCAGGGCGCACCACTAAAAAACACAGCTATCGTTGATAGTTGTGTTTTTATCAATAATATAATAAGACTAAATCAATACGTTTTTATACTATTAGAATACGTATATAAAAAATTACATAATTCCAGCTTTAATTAAATCAACCATAAGACTTGTACCTACATTCTTAAAAAGTAAAAAGCATTTTCTCCTAACTCGGGATATTTAGTTAAGATTAAAACATTTCTATAACTCCAAAATCAGCATATTCGAAAATTCTTGCATCTTTATCAGGATTGATTGCAATAATAGTTGTACTTCCTTCTATTGCACAGGTGTGGTGTATTGCTCCCGAAATGCCTATTGCAATATAGATTTTCGGGCTAACCGTTTTTCCTGTTAATCCTATTTGTTTATCATAAGACATCTTGTTCATATCAACAAGACCTCTTGACGCACCAATTTGGGCATTAAGTTTTCTTGCAAGTTCTTCAAGCATTTCTATGTTATTGGCAATTCCCTTACCTCCTGAAATAATTATGTCCGAACTTTCTGATTTTGTTCTAACAGTTGCCATTTGAGGCTTTGTTAAACATTTAATTTTTGCTGTAATATTTCCGCCCTGTGCTGGTCGGTACATTATCAAATTTTCACCATTAGCTTCGAGCATAGTGCAATCAGCACACAACCCTGTATCAAGCATTGCTGCAACTATTGGAGCATTCTTTCTTCCCCATAAATCAGCATTCCATAAAATTACATCAGGCTTCTCTTCAATTGCTTTTTTTGCAATTTCTTCAGGTGTTGATTTTTCAACAAAAATAACTTCATCAGCAATTTCCTTTGCCTTTTCAATGACTTCCTCACCAACAGCCCAAACACTTTTAAATTTTGCTCTATCTGTATTTTTCTTTTCTTCGCACCTTTCTTGTTTCATAAGCTTTTCAACAAGAGGAATAAGCTCATCTTTTGATATAAACTTACATTTTCTTTTTCCGCTTTCATTTTCAAAGCTTTTCAAAACTCTTGTAGGTGAGCCTGCAATACCGCATTTTGAAATGTCACATCCAAGTTTTTCATTGTCTATAATTTCAACATCATCAATTTTAGAAAATATACTTGGAAATCTTAGAACATAGCCTCTTTCAACAGTAACCAACACAGGCAATTTTGCACTTTCTTCACCTGCTCTAGTATCTGCAAAAACAGTGTTATCTTTGCAAGTTATTTTCATTGCATTTGTAATTACTGGAATTGAGAGTTTTTGTGAAAGCATAGGTCCAACCTGAGCCGTATCGCCGTCAACACTCTGTCTTCCGCAAAGAATTAAATCATACTCCATCTGTTTTATTGCTGTTGATAAAATATATGATGTTGCAAGTGTATCAGAACCGGCATACGCATTATCACTTATCAAAATAACTTTTGCCCCAAGTCTTGTGAGAGGTTTTAACACCTTTGCACAGCTTTTGGGGCCCATTGATATAACAGTCACATCACTAGATAACTGCAAAGCACATTCTAATGCTGACTCATCAAAAGGATTTATTTCACCTTTTATAATTTTTACACATACTAATATTTTCATAGATACTCTCCGTTATAAATTGGTTCCAATGCCTTTTGTATTGCTTTATATTTTTTAAACACTTCTTTGTATTTTGTAGTATTTTCGCTATTCGGAATTGTTTTTGAAACAACTTCATTACACTTATCTATGGCTTTTTGAGCATTTTCAAAAACACCAACTGCAATACCGGCTAATATTGCACTTCCGAATGATGAATCTGCATACTTCATCTCTATAAGTTCAATTCCAAGTGCGTCTGAAATCATCTGTCTCCAAAGTGGACTTTTACCTCCACCACCGATGATTACTGCACTGTCATTATGAGGAATATTCATATTATCAAGTGTTTCCTTACAATCAAGCATACTCATTGCAACACCTTCTAAAACTGCTCTTGTAAAATGCGCCTTTGTGTGTGATGCTCTCACTCCGACAAAATCAGCACAAAGATTTGGGTTTGCATAAGGTGTTAATTCACCATTTAAGTATGGATGAAAAACAAGTCCATCAGCTCCTATTGATACACTTTCTGCCTGTTTGTCAAGCTCTCTATAATCTTCTCCAAAGGTATCTCTGAACCAACGATATGATGCTGCACATGATTTTGTCGCAGTTCCCGGATAGAACAGTCCATCTATGATATGTGAATAATTAATTAGGTTAATGTCAGGATATGGTTTATCTGTTATAACGCAAATTCTTCCTGCAGTTGCAAGTTTTAGAGTCATCTGACCTTTTGAAACTGCACCTGATGCAAAAACCTCCATAACTGTATCGGTTGTTCCGCAAAGGACAGGAGTTCCCTCACAAAGTCCTGTAAGCTCACTTGCCTGCTTTGTAATTTTGCCCACAATATCTGTTGGCTTTACAATTTGGGGCATCATTTTTGTATCAATACCAAGTATTCCGCAAAGCTCTTTACTCCATTGCATAGTATTAATATCAAACATCATTGAACCTTCTGCCTCTATGTAATCAGTTACATAATCACCTGTCAGCTGATGTCTTACATAGTCTTTTGCAAAAAGAATTTTTTTTGTCTTTGACCAGTTTTCAGGTTCA
>JAZREA010000009.1:0-49926 GCA_045660545.1 Clostridia bacterium
CTGTACCCATTCCGAACACAGAAGTTAAGCTCTTCAGCGCTGAAGGTACTTGGCGGGAGACTGCCCGGGAGAATAGGACGTTGCCGGAACAAACGAAGAAGACTGTTTTTAAACAGTCTTCTTTTTCTTTATATATTTATAGTCTTTTTGCGAGATGAGTATTGGTACGCATAAATCTTTATATTCGTTTTTATGAATGCACTATGAAATTAAAAAGGAGCAAGGTTGAAATACACCTTACTCCTATACAGATATTTAGTTTGAGGAATTGGAATTAGTTTAATTGTTTTCGGATATCCATTTTTTTGCCCAAGCAAATAATGTTTCGGACATCAAATTAAAATCCACTGTTTCGCCATTTTTTAAATTTAAGAATGTTTCAACAATCATCCGTTCATCGGCAGATACCACTTTGAGCAACTCTTTTTGATGGCTGATATAATTTCCTGTTTGCCTAAAAGCAATTGCCTGTACTACGAAAGATGCTGATTTATACAGCCCACGCAAAATATCTTCGCTTTTTTCATGAATCATATTGTGAACACATCCGTGGTATATATTACAGACACCGATTTTGATTGCACTGTTCACAGCACTTTCGTCGATAACTGCCAGCAACTCGTCAAGGCTACCTTTGATTGGCGTGGTGTCGTAGTAAAATTGGAACAGGTCAGATGGCTCCCAATTTATAATATCATCTTTACCGGAGAGAAAGCCACAAATCAGTTCTCTGTGTGAAAGGGTATCCAACATTTTGTTATAGGCTGGAATATCCATAGCAGACAATTCATCCAGAATTACAACAATATCAATGTCGCTTGTTTGTGTTGCTTCACCACGACCATAACTGCCTTGCAAGCCAACAAACCACACACGGCTTCCAAAGTTATGATTTAATTTCTGTAAAAAGTCATTCATCAAGCAAGTAATATCCACCATCTAAATTACCTCCTGTAAAAATAGCAAAAAGTTCCAATTACTGACTATATTATAGCATACTTTTGCTCATTCGTCATCTGTTTATATGTATACAGGCATTTTCTGTGTATGGAAAACACGCAGATTGGAGAAATATATGGGTGTGTTGCAATTTCGCTGATATGAAATAAATAAAAACCCTCGTTTTTAAAAAAACGAGGGTTAAATTATTAAGATAAATGCTTTTTGACAAAGAGGTTGATAGTCTTACCGTCTGCTCTGCCCTTTGTCTTTGGCATAATGACCGCCATCACTTTACCGATATCTTTCATAGATGTAGCTCCAGCTTCACTGATTGAAGCGATAACCAAAGCTTCGATTTCTTCCTCAGTCATTTGCTGAGGCAAGTACGCCATAAGAACTTCAATTTCTCTTTTAAGGTCTGAAATTAAGTCCTCTCGGCCACTCTTTTCATATTCAGGAAGAACATCTTTGCGTTTTTTAACTTCCTTTGCGACAACCTCTAAAACACCTTCGTCATCGAGTGTTACTTTGTTGTCCTTTTCGACCTGTAAAACAGACGCTCTGACCATTTGAACAGCGTTTTTACGAACGGTGTCCTTGTCTTTCATAGCGGCTTTAAGGTCGTCCATAAGCTTATCTTTAATAGACATATAATTCAATACCTTTTAGATTAGAATTTGCGCTTTCTAGCAGCCTCTGACTTCTTTTTGCGCTTAACGCTAGGCTTTTCGTAATGTTCTCTCTTGCGGATTTCGGACAAAACGCCTGCTTTTGAGCATTGTCTTTTGAATCTGCGAAGTGCGCTGTCGAGAGATTCATTTTCTTTAACTCTGATTTCTGACACAAAACTTCCCTCCCTCCGCTACCGGTATGGATGCGGCGTGTTAATTGAATAAAATCATACATAACACTCATTATATTATACTTTAACGAAAGCACAATGTCAATACCTAATATCGTCATTTTTTTACTTAGTTTTTATTTTTTTATAAAAAAATTAAAGTTAGGGCAATAAAGGTTGTAATTTTTCTTGAAATGTGGTAAAATATATAGAATATAATTTACGAAACGGGGAAATCATATGGGATTTTTAGATAAAATCTTTGGAACACACAGTGACAGAGAGATTAAGCTGATAATGCCAACGGTAGAAAAGGTAATGGCTTTGGAGGATGAATACTCAAAGCTTACTGATGAACAGTTAAAGGCTAAAACGCCCGAGTTTATAAAAAGGCTGCAAGACGGAGAGACTCTTGACGACATTTTGCCTGAGGCTTTTGCTACTGTCAGGGAGGCTGCGTGGAGAGTGCTTGGTATGAAGCACTTTAAGGTGCAGGTAATAGGCGGTATCATTTTGCACCAGGGCAGAATATCTGAAATGAAGACCGGTGAAGGTAAGACCTTGGTGGCTACTTTGCCTGCATATTTAAACGCGCTTACGAAAAAAGGTGTACACATCGTTACGGTTAACGACTACCTTGCAAAGCGTGACAGTGAATGGATGGGAAAGGTTCACAGCTTTTTGGGACTTAGTGTCGGGCTGATTGTGCACGACATGGACAACGACCAAAGGCGCGAGGCATACGCCGCAGACATCACATACGTTACAAACAACGAGCTTGGCTTTGACTACCTAAGGGACAACATGGTTATTTACGAAGACCGGAAGGTACAGAGACTTCCGAACTACGCCATTGTCGACGAGGTGGACAGTATATTAATCGACGAGGCGAGAACTCCGCTTATAATTTCCGGCATGGGAGCTCAGTCGACACAGCTTTATGAGATTGCAAACAGCTTTGCCTTGGGGCTTAAAATGTTTAAAATAAAAGAGTCGGACGACAAGAAAATCGACGACGACATCGACGCTGACTACATTGTGGACGAAAAGGCGCGCACAGCAACGCTGACTCTACGAGGTGTTAAAAAGGCGGAGGCTGCCTTTAAGATTGACAACCTTACAGACCCCGAACACATGACGCTTCATCATCACATTAACCAGGCTATCAAGGCGCACGGCACGATGCACCGAGACCAGAACTACGTTGTAAAAGACGGTCAGGTTATTATCGTAGACGAATTTACGGGACGTATGATGCCCGGCAGACGTTACAGCGACGGCTTGCATCAGGCGATTGAGGCGAAGGAACGAGTTAAGGTTGAACGCGAGAGCAAGACGCTTGCGACTATAACCTTCCAGAACTATTTCAGGCTTTATGAAAAGCTCGCCGGTATGACGGGTACAGCTGAAACCGAGGAACAGGAGTTTCGTGAGATATACGGCCTTGACGTAGTAGTTATACCTACCAACAAGCCGCTTATGCGTGAGGACTACCACGACGTTGTTTACAAAAACACGAGGGGTAAGCTAAACGCTGTTATAAACCAGATTGTAGAGTGCCACGAAAAGGGACAGCCTGTACTGGTCGGCACTATTACGATAGACAAGTCCGAGGAGCTTTCCAAGCTGCTTAAGAAAAAGGGAATAAAGCACAACGTCTTAAACGCCAAGTTCCACGAGCAAGAAGCGGAGATTGTAGCGCAGGCGGGCAAGCTTGGTGCGGTAACAATCGCGACTAATATGGCGGGACGTGGTACCGACATTATGCTTGGCGGTAACGCTGAGTTTATGGCCAAGGACAAGATGCGAAAAATGGAATATTCCGAGTCGATTATAAACGAGGCAACGGGGCACGCGGACACCGACAACGAAGAAATATCAGAAGCGAGAAAAACGTACAACGAGCTTTACAGTGAATTTAAAAAGGAAACGGACGCAGAGCGTGAAAAAGTGGTCGAGGCGGGCGGTCTTTTTATAATCGGTACAGAGCGCCACGAGAGCAGACGTATCGACAACCAGCTAAGAGGACGAAGCGGAAGACAAGGAGACGTTGGCGCCTCTAAGTTTTACCTTTCGCTCGAAGACGACCTTATGAGGCTTTTTGGCTCTGACAGATTGAGCGTTATGGTTGACAGGCTCGGTCTTTCGGAGGACGACCCGATAGACGCAAAGATACTTTCCAATACTATTGAAAACGCACAGAAAAAGATAGAGGGAAGAAACTTTGACATAAGAAAGCACGTCCTAAACTACGACGACGTAATGAACTCGCAAAGAGAAATTATCTACGGCGAGCGCCAGAAGGTGCTGAGCGGAGAGAATATACGCGCCAACATTATGAGCATGATAGATGGTGTTGTGGATTCGATTGTGTCGGCTGTGGCGGGCGACAGCCAGTTTGCTGACGAGTGGGCGTGGGAAAACTATGAGCCTATGATGATGGACAGCTTTGGAATCGCACCTGAGTTCGGGGACGAAAAGCTAAGCTTTGACGCAATAGACTTAAAAGAGGCGACTTTAAAGGCTGTTACCGAATATTACAAAGAGCGTGAAGAGGCGTTCGGCGTAAGCGAAAACGGCGAGATGAGGATGCGCGAGGTTGAAAGAGTTGTGCTCCTAAGAGCTGTTGACAACCGCTGGATGGACCACATAGATGCTATGGAGCAGTTAAAGAACGGAATCGGCCTTCGTGCGTACGGACAGCACGACCCTGTTGTTGAGTACAAAATCGAGGGTATGGATATGTTCGACGAGATGGTCGCTGCCATTAAAGAAGAAACTGTTAAAATGCTATATCGTGTAAAGACAGACTCCGAAATGAAGCGCGAGGAGGTTGCAAAGCCTGTTGCGGCTTCGCATGGAGGGGACGGGACTTTGAAAAAAGCACCGGTTAAAAAGGACAAAAAGGTTGGCAGAAACGATCCGTGTCCGTGCGGCAGCGGTAAAAAGTACAAGCACTGCTGCGGACAGTAATTAATATCAAATATTTTTCTTTTCGAAAGGGTGATAAAATGTTAGAGTTCGAAGAATACCGTCTTTCGTTGGACGGACTTGAAAAAGACATTACAGATTTGAGGGATGCACTTTGACATTTCAGGCATTGAGTCTGAAATAGCAGAGCTTGAAAAGATTTCCGGCGCACCTGACTTTTACAACGATATGGAAACCGCCCAAAAGGTTCTGCAAAAGTCTAAGCAGCTTTCTGACAAAGTTTCCAGGTATAAAAACCTCTATTCTATGTGGGAAGACACGGTTACACTGGTTTCGCTCGGTAACGAAATGGAGGACCTTTCTGTTTTGGACGAGGTTAAAGAGGGCTATGTTGAGCTTACAAACGCATTGGAGGAGATGCGCCTTGAAACGCTCCTTTCTGAGCCATATGACAAAAACAACGCGATAATGACAATCCACCCCGGCGCTGGCGGAACAGAGGCACAGGACTGGGCGGAGATGCTCCTTCGTATGTACACAAGATGGGCCGAAAGGCGTGGCTTTAAGGTCGAGATTTTGGACTATTTAGAGGGCGACGAAGCGGGGGTTAAAAGCGTTACCCTTATGATAAGCGGGGTTAACGCCTTTGGGTACGCTAAGTGCGAAAGAGGAATACACAGGCTTGTGCGTATTTCGCCTTTTGACGCCTCGGGCAGAAGGCATACATCGTTTGCTTCGTGCGACGTTATGCCCGAGATTGATGAAGATATACAAATCGACATAAACCCTGAGGATTTAAGAGTTGACACATACCGTTCCAGCGGTGCGGGCGGTCAGCACATCAACAAGACTGACAGTGCTATCCGCATAACACACATACCGACGGGCGTTGTTGTTTCGTGTCAGCAGGAGCGCTCGCAGCACAAAAACCGTGAGATGGCGATGAAGATGTTAAAGGCGAAGCTCTTTGAAATTAAAGAGCGTGAGCAAAAGGACAAGATTGAGGACTTAAAGGGTGAACACAAAGATATCGCATGGGGAAGCCAGATTCGTTCTTACGTTTTCCACCCATATAACCTTGTAAAAGACCACAGAACAGGCTTTGAAGCAGGTAACATTAACGCGGTTATGGACGGGGACCTTGACGGCTTTATTAACGATTATTTGAAAAAATCGTCGCTTGGTCAGCTGAATCTTAAATAGAACGGAGAAGGTAGAAGATGTTTGATAAACTATCATTTTTACAGCAAAGATATGAGGAACTTGCCACAGACATAAGCAACCCTGAGGTTATTGCGGACCAGGCGAGGTTTACCAAGCTTTGCAAGGAACATTCGGACCTTACACCGATTGTTGAAAAATATAACGAGTATAAAAAGGCAAAGCAAGACGCCGAGGAAGCACGAGAGATGCTTGACGAAAACTTAGACAAAGACTTTCGTGAGATGGTGCAGATGGAGTTTGACGAAGCTAAGGAAAAAATCGCCCAGTGCGAAGAAGAGCTTAAGATTTTGTTAATTCCAAAGGACCCTAACGACGAAAAGAACGTTATCATCGAAATCAGAGGCGGAGCAGGCGGCGACGAGGCGGCACTCTTTGCTTCGGATTTGTTAAGAATGTACTCTATGTACGCTGAATCAAGAAGATGGAAAACCGAGATTTTAAGCATGAGTGATACCGAGCTTGGCGGAATTAAGGAAGTGTCGTTTGGTATCAGCGGACAGGGTGCATACAGCCGTCTTAAATGGGAAAGCGGCGTGCACCGTGTACAGAGAATACCATCTACCGAAAGCGGTGGAAGAATACATACCTCTACCGTTACGGTTGCAGTGCTTCCCGAAGTTGAGGAAGTCGAGGTTGAAATCAACCAGAATGATTTAAGAATAGACGTATTCCGTGCAGGAGGTCCGGGTGGACAGTGCGTTAACACCACCGACTCTGCTGTGCGCATAACACACATTCCGACAGGGCTTGTTGTTTCCTGCCAGGACGAAAAGTCTCAGCTTAAAAACAAGGAAAAAGGCATGAAGATTTTGCGCTCCAGACTTTACGACCTGTTGCAAAGCCAACAGCACGACGAAATCGCCGAGCAACGCAAAAGCCAGGTTGGTACAGGCGACAGAAGTGAGCGTATAAGGACCTACAACTTCCCTGAAAGGCGCGTAAGCGACCACAGAATCGGGCTTACACTTTACAAGCTCGATGCGATTTTAAACGGGGACTTAGACGAAGTAATCGACGCGCTTACGACTTATTATCAGGCTGAAAAGCTAAAAGGTGATGAAGAATAATGGAAACTTTGTTGTTGGGGACCGGCAATGAGGATTTAGCCCGTGCTTCCGAGATATTTCGGAATGGCGGGCTTGTTGCGATTCCGACAGAGACTGTATATGGACTTGGCGCTAACGCGTACGACCGCGAGGCTGTGCTTAATATTTTTAAGGCCAAGGGAAGACCTGCCGACAACCCTTTAATAGTACATATTGCAAATGCAGAGCAGCTTGATGACATTGTAGAGAGCGTAAGCGAAAAAGCAAAAAGGCTTATGGACGCTTTCTGGCCCGGGCCGCTTACTATCGTGATGAGAAAGTCGGACAAAATACCTGCCGAGGTAAGCGCGGGACTTGATACCGTTGCGGTCAGGATGCCGAGCCAGCCTGATGCAAGGAGGCTTTTTGAAATGTGCGCTTTGCCGATTGCGGCGCCGTCTGCCAACACATCAGGTAAGCCAAGCCCGACTACTGCAAAGCATGTCTACGACGACATGAACGGTAAAATAGACGCAATAGTGGACGGAGGTAGCTGTGAGGTAGGGCTTGAGTCTACCGTTGTGGACGTAACGGACGATATCCCACGTCTTTTAAGACCGGGCGGAGTAACATACGAGCAGCTTTGTGAAGTGCTGGGCGAGGTTATAAAAAACTATGAGTTTAAAGACGGCGAAACACCAAGGTCGCCGGGAGTAAAATACAAGCACTACGCTCCAAAGGCGGAAGTTTACGTCGTAAGAGGAGATTTTCAAAAATACGTAAATGTAAAGTCGAAAGACTTTACAAAGGTGGGAATCCTTTGTCACAACTCTTATTCGCTCCCCGAAAACTGCGTTGTAAAGCAGATGGGGGAAAGCCCGAAAGAGTACGCAAACACGCTGTTTTCGCACCTTCGCGCGTTTGACGACGAAGGGGTGGAGATAATCTTTGCTGAGGATATTGACGACAAAGGGATTAACCTCGCCGTAAGCAACAGGCTTTATAAGGCGGCAGGGTATAAGGTTGTCACCGATTAGTCGCGGCAGGACGAAGCATTTTTGAGGTGGTTAATATTTATAAGATAATAACACTAAGTGAAGAATACGCAGGCAGCCTTGCAAGGTTGGAGGAAGAGTGCTTTTCAACACCTTGGAGCGAGAAGATGCTGTCAGACGACATCAAAAACCCAAACACCTGCTACTGTGCTGCGGTGGACGAAGGCAAGGTTATAGGATATGCGGGTATGTGGGTGTCGGTATACGACGGGCAGATTACAAACGTCGCAGTAACGAAAGAATATCGGAGACAAAACGTCGCAACAGCCCTTGTGAGTACTCTTTGCGACTTGTGTGTTAAAAAGGGGCTTGAATGCATAACCTTAGAGGTGAGAAAAGCTAATTTGGCTGCTATATCGCTTTATAAGAAGCTTGGGTTTGAAACGGTGGGAGTTCGTAAAAATTATTACAAAAACCCAACCGACGACGCTATACTGATGACTAAATTTTTTAACGACAGAGAGGACGAAAAAGATGGTAAGATTGCTAGCGATTGAAAGCTCGTGTGACGAAACTTCGGCCGCGGTGGTTGAATATGAAGATAAGTTCAACGTTTTGTCAAACGTTATTGCAACACAAATAGAAAAGCACAAGCTTTTTGGCGGTGTTGTGCCCGAGGTTGCTTCAAGAATGCATATTGAGTGTGTTTCGTCCGTTGTGGACGAGGCGTTGGAAGAAGCGAAGGTTACTTTCGACGACATCGACGCTATCGCGGTTACATATGCGCCCGGTCTTATAGGAGCTTTGCTCGTTGGAGTGAATTACGCAAAGTCGCTGGCACTTGCGCTTAAAAAGCCTTTAATCGCAGTCCATCATATCGAGGGACACATCAGCGCAAACTATATATCCTCGCCCGAGCTTGAGCCTCCGTTTATATGCCTCGTGGCATCGGGAGGACATTCCACCATAGCGAAGGTCGAGGACTATGACACATACAGTGTTGTGGCCAAAACACGCGACGACGCCGCGGGAGAGGCGTTTGACAAAATCGCAAGAGTTTTAGGACTCGGCTACCCCGGCGGACCTGTGGTTCAAAAGGCGGCAGAGGGCGGAGACGAAAACGCATTTTCGTTCCCGAAAGTTTCCTTTGAAAACTCTTTGGATTTTAGTTTCAGCGGTGTAAAGACTAACGTTATTAATATGATTCATAAATTGCAGCAAAGGGGAGAAGAAGTGCCGACAGCGGACATTGCGGCATCTTTTCAAAACTGTGTGTGCGATGTTTTAGCATCAAGGCTTTTTGAGGTTGCGCACGCTGAAGGGGTGGACGACGTATGCCTCGCAGGAGGAGTTGCGGCTAACAAAAAGCTAAGAGAGCTTTGTGAAAAATACGCAAAGGAAAGCGGCATTAAGCTACACTACCCGCCACTTGTTCTTTGCACAGACAACGCCGCTATGATTGCGGCGAGAGGGTACTTTGAGTACAAAAAGGGAAATTTCTGCGGGCCTGAGCTTAACGCAGTTGCTACTAAAAATATTTCAAATCGGAGTGTTTAAATGGAAAATAAAGGCTTTGAAAAATTGCTTTTAAAATCTGACGAATTTTGCGAAATAACAAATGATTTGAAAAACAAAATATCGCCTCTTAACATAAGCGGAGTGACGGAGTCGGCGGCTTCTCACCTCGCTTTTAGTCTTGCAAAAAAACTCGGACGTTCGCTCGTTTTAGTAGCGGCTGACGGGGTTACGGCGCGAAGACTTTACGAGGATATGAGCTTTTTTAAACCCGACAGCAAGATGTATCTTGAAAGGGAGCTTATGTTTTATGACGTAGACTCTTCTGCTAACGACATTACCTCGTCAAGAATTGACACGCTAAATTATATGATTAAAAACGACGACTTTGCAGTCGTTACGACTGTCTCCGCCTTGCTTGGAACAAGCCCTTGTGCAGACGATTTTAAAAAGTCCGGACTGACCTTTACCGAAGGGGAGGACGCGCCCGAGGACTTTGAGTCCGCCTTTGCTACCTTAGGATATGTCCGCGAGGAAGCGGTGGAGGGCAAGGGGCAGTACTGTGTGCGAGGCGGGATTATAGACTTTTACCCGTTTGACTCGAGCGTTCCGTACAGGGTGGAGCTTTTTGACACCGAGGTTGATACCGTAAGAACCTTTGACATATCAACCCAAAGGACGTTGGACAGAGTAGGGACGGCCTCGGCGATACCTGCGACGGAATATATTTTGGACGCTAAAAAGAAAAGCGAGTTTATAGAAAAGCTGGAGGACGCGCGTCTTGCCGCGGCAGACAAGACGCACATTAACAAAGACATAGAGCGCTTTTGCAACAGCGGAGTCTTTCCGTCTATGGATAAATACATCCCGCTTTTATACGGAAACAAGATACCGACTATTATGGACTACGCGAGGGAGGATACTATATACATCCTTTTTGAGCCTTTGGCGATTAGTATGGCCGTTAAAGGCATGGAGACCAGAATATGCGAGTCTGTTGAAATATTCTTGGAAAAGGGCATAATACCAAAAGGCGGCGGAGGGGAATGGTTTTTAGACTGGCAGGAGGCTTTGGACAAGGCAACTAAGTCCGCTCTTGTCGGGATGTTTGATATTATGACGTCTTGTCCTGATTACAACGCTGTAAAGAACCTTAAATTCACCTCCAAGGAGCAGGCGAATTTCCACGGGAAGATGGACTTTTTCTACGACTGTGTAAAAAGGTACAAAAAGCAGGGGTACGCTGTTTCAATATTGGCGGGCTCTGAAATTAAGGCGAAAAATATAGTTGAGTCGTTAAGCGACGTTGGTATAGTGGCGGAGTATTCGGAGAGCTTTACTGCCTGTGGAGGAGTAACCGTTATGACGGGCGAGCTTGCGGGCGGCTTTGAATATCCGCTTATAAAGACTGCGGTTATAAGCGACCGAGAGATTTTTGGCTCGGTTAAAAAGCAAACAAGGCGCCGCGTAAGCAGCAACCAGGAGAGGATAAAGAGCTTTACCGACCTGAGTGTCGGGGACTACGTTGTGCACCAAAACCACGGAATCGGTGCGTTTGACGGTATCAAGACCATGACTGTCAACGGCGCGACTGCGGATTATTTGCAGATTCGTTTTAGCGGGGACGACTTTTTGTATGTGCCTGCAAACCAGCTGGATGTGCTTTACAAGTACGTCGGCAAGGAGGGGGCAACTCTTCGGCTTAACAAGCTGGGAGGAACACAGTGGGCACAGACAAAGCAAAGGGTTAAAAACAACTGTGCCGATATGGCCCGACAGCTTATAAACCTATATGCCGGAAGGCAGAAGGTGGAGGGGATACACTTCTCGCCTCAGGGAGATATGCACCAGAGCTTTGACTCTACGTTCCCTTACGAAGAAACGGACGACCAGATTGAAGCCTTAAAGGAAGTGTACGCCGACATGGAAAGGGGCGTGCCTATGGACAGGCTGCTTTGCGGCGACGTAGGATACGGCAAGACGGAAGTGGCGCTAAGAGCCGCTTTTAAGGCGACTTATGACGGGTACCAGGTTGCGTACCTTGTTCCTACTACGATTTTGGCAAACCAGCATTACAAAACCTTTAAAGACAGAATGGAAGACTTTGGGATAAATGTTGCGGTGTTATCGAGATTCAGAACCAAAAAGCAGCAGGAGGAAACGGTTAAAAAGATAAACCGTGGTGAGATTGATATAGTAATCGGTACGCACAGGATATTACAAAAGGACTTAAAGTTTAAAAAGCTTGGGCTTTTGATAATTGACGAAGAACAGCGCTTTGGCGTTGCACACAAGGAAGTTTTAAAGGAGCTTAAAAACAACGTGGACGTGCTGACACTTTCGGCTACGCCTATACCGAGGACGCTCCATATGAGTATGGTGGGAATCAGAGACATGAGCGTTTTGGAAAACCCGCCAAGAGACAGATACCCCGTAACAACTTATGTTATGGAGTACCAGACGGACGTTGTAAAAGAGTCGATACTGCGCGAGGTGGCGCGCGGAGGGCAGGTGTATTACCTGCACAACCGCACCGACAATATCGAGTCTACTGCGCAAAAGATAAGGGCGTTTTCACCTCATCTTCGCGTAGCTTTCGCACACGGAAAGATGTCCGAGCGCGAGCTTGAAAAAATTATGCAACAGGTTCTGGACAAGGAAATTGACGTATTGGTATGCACAACGATTATCGAGACGGGACTTGACATACCAAATGTGAATACCATTATCGTCGACGACGCCGACAGGATGGGCCTTTCCCAGCTTTATCAGCTAAGGGGTCGTGTGGGCCGTTCAGACAGACTCGCTTACGCCTTGCTCCTTTACAGGCCTGACAAGGTGCTCTCCGAGGTGGCGGCAAAGAGGCTTAGGGCTATAAGAGACTTTACCGAGTTTGGAAGCGGGTTTAAAATTGCGCTTCGTGACCTGGAAATAAGGGGCGCGGGAAATGTAATCGGCGCACAGCAGCACGGATTTATGGACAGCGTCGGGTACGATATGTACTGCAACCTTCTGGAAGAAGCTGTTTTGGAAATTAAGGGGGAAGCGCACGAGAAACGTTCGGAAACAACTGTTTCTCTAAACACCGGCGCGTATATACCAAAGGACTATATAAAGGGCGAAAATTACCGAATCGAGATGTACAAAAAGATTTCTATGGTGTACTCCGAGGAGGACTACAACGACGTCTACGAGGAGATAGAGGACCGCTACGGAACTCTTCCGGGGCCCGTTGAAAACCTGCTTAAAATTGCGCTTTTGCGTGCGCTCGCGTCGGAGTGTGGTTTTTCTGAGGTTAAGCAAAAGGAGAAAAACGCCCTTTTGGTCTTTGACAAAGACAAAAAGCTGGATCTTGCTTTGGTGTTGGAGCTTATTTCAATGTTTGACAACAAGATTCTGTTTTCACCAACAGAATCGCCCTACATTACCATAAGAGGCGACGAAAAGGCGCTTGCAGAAAATATTAAGATTGTGTTACATGCCTTTAAAAAGTTGAAAGACTGTGAAAAATAGTGTATAATAAACGTAATCAGAACTAAATTGTTGACATTAGACTTCTTTTAGGAGGTGTGATTATGTTTAAGAGAATAATATCGCTTTTTGTTTGTCTTGTTGCAGTTGTCTCCTTGTCGTCATGCGGCGGAAACAATATTGCTTCGGTGGACGGCAAGAACATTGACAAGGGATATTTTGACTATTACTTTAACCAGTTAAAAAGCACTCTTTCAAGCGAGCTTGGCGAGGATTCCTGGGAGTCTACCCAGTATGAGGGCAAGACAGCCCTTGAATATGCAAAGGAGCGCGCCTTGCAGTCTGTGATTGAGGACTACGTTGTAACCCAAAAGGCTATGGAAGACAAAATTGTGCTTACCGCAGAGGATATAAAGTCTATGGGACAGCTCAAAAACCAGTGGATAAGCTACTTTGGAAGCGAGAGTGCCTTTGAGGACGAGATTAAAAGCTACGGAATCAGCGTATCTCAGTTCGACTATATGATGGAGGCTGTTTATTACAGAAACCATCTTGTTGAAAAATACACTGAACAGTCGGACGAAATGGCAAAATACTTTTACGACAACAACATCGTAAAGGTTAAGCATATTTTGCTCTTTACCATTAATCCGCAAACGGGAGAAAAACTCCCGCAACAAGAGGTGGACAGGGTACGTGCTGAGGCTGAAAAGCTTCTTGAAATAGCGCGTTCGAACAGCAACTTTGACGCACTTGTTGCCGAGTACACAGAGGACCAGGATGCCTTTTATTACGTTGGCGAGGGCTTTTCGCTCGCGCAGGACGGCACAGAGGGAAACGGTATGGTACCCGAGTTTGAAAACGCCTGCTTTATGCTTGGTAAAGGCGAGGTCAGCGACATTGTTGAGTCGGAGTATGGGTTCCATATTATAAAAAGATACGAAAATGACGAGCAGATGTACCAAAAGGCGAAAGACACTATTTCGTTCCGGGTCCGTTCGACAGAGTTTTCTGACGTTTTAAACGAGTGGAAATCAAAACTGAAAATTGTTGTAAACGAGAGTGTGTACAACAGCTATGAATAAAATTCGGCCCGAAACAGCGAAGCTTTTTCGGGCTTTTTGACGTAGGAGGGAGTTATGCAAAATTTGTTCGCGATTTTAAATGCATTGCTAAGATACATTTTTATAACAATTATATATGTGTTTATTTTCGCCATAATTCGTATGATTTATCTCGACATAAAGAATATGAATATGCGTAAAAACAGGATGGCGCCGAAAAACTGTGCTTATCTTGAACTTTTAAACGATGTGCAGACACTCTACTTTGAAGTGAAAGAGTTCTACCCGATGACTACCGAAATGATTACGATAGGCAGAGACAAGGAGTGTACCATACATATAGACGACTTTTACCTTTCTGCCCACCACACCAAGCTCTGGTACGAGGACGAGGAGTGGCATATCCGCGATATGGGCAGCACAAACGGGACTTATATAAACGGCAAGCCCCTTAAAAACACGGAGATGATTTTGGACAACGGTGACAGAATCAGGCTGGGACAGCTTGAATTTATGGTGGTGCTGTGATGAAGAAGATTTCATTTAAAAACCCTATGTTTTTGCTTGTGCTTATAAACGTTATTGCCTTTTGGCTGCTGTTTGTGTATATGGGGGCTAAGGATGTGACGGTTCTTTACACGGGGCTTGCACTTTTGGGAATTTCCGTTATTACTTACACAACTATTCACTTTTTCAGAATGGGAGATATATACCTTTTCCCGATTGTGTACCTGCTGCTTACGATGGGCGTGGTTATGATATGCAGGATTAACTACGACAGAGGGTTAAGGCAGATTTTGTGGTATCTTGTGTCTTTGGTTGCCTTTTATGTTGCATACGTTATATTCAGGTATGTTAAAAACTTAAACAGGCTGAAATGGTTTTACTACTTTGTGGGGATTTTGCTGTTCGCGGTTACGCTGGTTTTCGGCACAGTTATAAACGGTGCGAGAAACTGGATTGTAATCGGCAACTTTAACATTCAGCCGTCAGAGATTATAAAGCTGTTTTTTATATTCTTTTTAGCTTGTTACTATTCTTCGAGAGAGAGGACGCTTTTTGGAAGAATAAAGGAAAGATACGCAGTTATGCTTTGTGTTTATTCTTACCTTGGCTTTTTGGTCCTGCAGCGCGAATGGGGAATTATGCTTTTGTTCTTCTTTACGTATATCGCGATGGAATATATGTTTGAGGGAGACGTTAAGATACTTGTTTTAAACATTGCACTGACCTTTTTGGCCAGCTGGGTTGGATATATGGTGATGAACCATATAAAAGTCAGGGTACAGATGTGGTTAAATCCCTGGGAAGATATAACGGGCAAGGGCTACCAGATTGGACAGTCGCTTTTTGCGATAGCTTCCGGTGGGTTCTTTGGAACCGGGATTGGACAGGGAAGGCCTGACTATATACCTGAGGTACATTCTGACTTTATATTTTCAGCCATCTGCGAGGAGATGGGGCTGTTTGGCGGAATTGCAGTTATTATGATGTTCTTTATTTTTACATACAGAGGCATTAAGATTGCGCTTAAACTGCACGACGGCTTTGATAAATGCATCGCTACGGGCATTACGATTATGTTTGGCTTTCAGACGTTTATAATTATTGGCGGCGTTATAAAGATGATTCCTATGACGGGAATTACCCTGCCGTTTATAAGCTACGGGGGAAGCTCGCTTTTGTCAAGCTTTGTGTCGCTGGGTATTTTGCAGGCTATTTCCGCAAAGGAGAACAGATAGATGACTAACAAAAAGATTGTCAAAATTTTAATATTGCTTTCTGTAATGTTTTTGTCCCTTATCGGTTACCTTACTTATATTGAGCTTTTCCAGAGCGACAAGCTTGTATCAAGCCCCTATAACCAGCGTCAGTGGGACGACGAAAACGGTACGGTAAGAGGCAATGTTTACGACAAAAACGGAGTCGTGCTTGCAAAGACCGAGGAGGGTGAGCGTGTTTACCCTTACGGGAAAATGTATGCCCACGTTATCGGCTACAATTCAAGAACATACGGAAGAATCAACCTCGAGCGTACATACAACGACGCCTTGCTCGGCAGAACGGAGTTTACAAACATAATCGGAAGCGTCAGGGCGAAAAAAGGCTTTGACCTTGAGCTTACGATTGACCACAAAATACAGAGCCTTGCATATAGCGCGCTTGGTGCAAACAACGGATGTGTTATCGCGATGAACCCGAAAACGGGCGAGATTATTGCCATGGTAAGCAAGCCGGACTTTGACCCTAACGATAAGGCTTTGATAGAAAACTGGAACGATTTGGCGATAAGTGATGAGGCGCCCTTTGTTGCAAGGGCTACTTCCGGGCTTTATGCGCCCGGCTCGACCTTTAAGATGCTTACCGCACTTAGCGCGATTGACAACGGCTATGAGGAAATGACGTTTACTGACGAGGGAAAGGTAGAAATCGGCGGCGCGGTTTTTGAAAACCAAAAGTCCAGAGTGTACGGCGATATTGATATTACGAGAGGCTTTGCTGTTTCGAGTAATGTGGTTTTTTGCACGCTGGGTGCAAAGCTTGGCGGAGAAAAGCTGCGCTCTGTCGCAGAGCGCTTTGGCTTTAACAAGGAGTTTGACTTTGACATTCCTTACAACAAAAGCTTATTCCCCGAAAACGAACAGAGCGCAGAAAAATCAGCCGCGCTTGGAATGGGGCAGGGAGACATACTGTCAACACCGATGCAGATGCTTATGGTAACAAGCGGCATCGCAAACGACGGCAACGTTATAAAGCCGAGGCTGGTAAGCAGAATATTAGACGAAAACGGCAGGGAAATCAGCGTGACAAAGCCGTCTAAGCTATACAGTGCCGCAAAGGCCGGAAGCACAAAAAAAGTAGTCGATATGATGGTCGAGACGGTTAAAAACGGTACGGCCTCAAACGCCTCGATAAGAGGGGTTACAGTAGCAGGAAAAACAGGTACGGCAGAAAACGAAATGACCGCGCTTGAAACAGGCAAGGAGCACACATGGTTTGTTGGATTTGCGCCCGCGTACGACCCCGAAATCGCAGTAGTTGTTATGATGGAAAAAAGCGGAGGCTCGGGCGGAGGAAACTGCGCACCGATAGCCAGGAATATTATTCAAAAATATTTGTATAAATAGTTGACAAATGGAAAAAAGTATGATAATATAATACGGTATCCGCACGAAAATGGTTGGAAAATGTCTTTACGGCATACCAGTTAGGCGAGTTTTTGATTAAGGAGGTGCGTTTTGGTGTACGCAGTAATTGAAACAGGCGGTAAGCAGTACAAGGTTACTAAGGGCGATGTTATCTACATCGAAAAGCTCGATGTTAAGGCCGGCGCTGCTGTTACGTTTGACAAAGTATTATTGGTCGGCGAGGGCAAGGACGTTAAAGTTGGTGCTCCTGTTGTTGACGGTGCTTCTGTAAGCGGTAAGGTTATAAAGAACGATAAGTCTAAGAAGATTGTTGTTTATAAGTACAAGCCTAAAAAAGGTTACCACAAAAAGCAGGGTCACAGACAGCCGTATACAAAGGTTGAAATTTCTAAGATTAACGGTTAATCGATTTTTTATTTAAATTTTGCGAGGTGAAAATAAATGGCTCATAAGAAAGGTGTCGGCAGTACTAAAAACGGCAGAGATTCTGAGTCCAAAAGACTTGGTGTGAAAAGAGCTGACGGTCAGCCGGTTTTGGCAGGTAACATTCTTGTTCGCCAGAGAGGAACTAAAATCCACCCGGGTATTAACGTTGCTAAGGGCAAGGACGATACATTATTCGCTCTTGTAGATGGTAAGGTTAAGTTCGAGCGTAAGGGTAAGGACCGTAAGCAAGTTAGTGTTTACACAATGGCTCAGTAAAACTTTTTTTGGGACTGTTATAAAAATAACAGTCCCTGATTTTATTTAATGGGTATTTACATTTTTTGTAGTTTTATTATTTTATTTATCGGAGGATTAAGATGTTTGTCGATATAGCAAATATAACTGTTAAGGGCGGACACGGCGGAAACGGTGCAGTGGCTTTTCACAGGGAAAAGTACGTTGCAGCAGGCGGTCCTGACGGCGGCGACGGCGGCAGGGGCGGAAGTGTCATCTTAAAAGTGGATACAAACCTTGCTACCCTTATGGATTTCAGATACAAAAAGAAATATGTTGCTAAAAACGGACAGGACGGTTCAGGCCTTCGTATGAAGGGGAAATCCGGAGAAGACCTGGTTATTTTCGTGCCTCTTGGAACCTTGGTAAAGGATGCTGCGACAAATAAAATAATTGCAGACTTAAACGAGGCGGACGCGGAGTTCGTGGCCGCAAGAGGCGGTAACGGCGGCTGGGGAAACGCGCGCTTTTCGACTGCTACAAGGCAGACACCAAACTTTGCAAAGAGCGGCAAGCCCGGTCAGGAAAGAGAGATTGTTTTAGAGCTTAAATTGCTTGCGGACGTTGGACTTTTGGGATTTCCTAACGTTGGTAAGTCTACGCTTTTGTCGGTAGTCAGCGACGCGAGGCCGAAGATTGCAAACTATCACTTTACGACGCTTATCCCGAACCTTGGTGTTGTTAAAATGTTTGACCAGAGCTTTATTATGGCGGACATTCCCGGTATAATCGAGGGCGCTAACGAGGGCGTCGGACTTGGGCACGAATTTTTGCGCCACGTCGAGAGAACGAGGCTTTTGATACACGTTGTAGATGTTTCGGGCAGTGAGGGCAGAGACCCTGTAGCCGACTTTGACCTTATAAACAGCGAGCTTGAAAAATACAGCGCTCCGCTGGCACAAAAGGAGCAGATTATCGCCGCTAACAAGACCGACATTTCTACCGAAGGGCTTTCGGATTTTGTGGCCGTTATGGAGCAAAGAGGGTACAAGGTGTTCCCGATTTCTGCCGCTACAAACAAGGGGATTGACGAGCTTTTGCGCTATGCGTACGAAAGATTGCAGTCGATTCCTGTGCCTGAATTTGAGGTGGAAGAGGTGGACGCTGACGTTATTGAGCTTAGCGACAAGTTCGAGGTGTTTGTTGACGAGGACGGCGTTTACAACGTAATCGGCGAGCAGGCCGAATATATTATAAACTCTACGAATTTTGACGATTATGAGAGCCTTAATTTCTTCCAGAGGACGCTTCGTAAAAAGGGAATTATTGACCTTTTGGAGGCTAATGGAATTAATGACGGCGACATTGTCCGTATGGCTGATGCGGAGTTTGAGTACTATAAATAAGAGGTGCAGTTAAATGGAAGAAACAAGCAAAAAGGTGTCGTTTGAAGTCATAAAAAGGCTTCCCAGATATTACAGATATTTAAGAGATTTACTTGATGATGGAATCAACCGTATTTCCTCACAGGCTCTTGGCAAGAAGATGGGCGTTACAGCGTCACAAATCAGGCAGGACCTTAACTGCTTTGGCGGATTCGGCCAGCAGGGCTATGGGTATAATGTAGAGGTTTTATACTCGGCGATTGGAGATATTTTGGGACTTCACGACGGAAACAACATCTTAATTATCGGTGCTGGACACTTGGGCCATGCCTTGATTAACTACAAGTCGTTTGAAAAAAGAGGGTTTAAAATTATCGGTGTTTTTGACGTAAAGCCTGAGCTTGTCGGCCAGGAAATTGGCGGACATAAAATTATGCACATGGACAAGCTTGAGGAATTTGTCGCACAAAACAAGGTGGATATCGCGGTTCTTTCTGTTGTGAAAAGTGCGGCCAACGAAGTGGCTCAAAGGCTGGTGTCGTGCGGAATCAAGGGTTTTATGAACTTTTGTTACATCGATATTGATGTGCCTGATGATGTGTGCGTAGAAAACGTGCATCTTTCGGACACGCTTATGACGCTGTCGTACAGGTTGAAGGATATTAAAAACAACAATATCTGATTAGTTTTTATTGACATAATTATAATGTCTAATGTATAATTATAGGTAAGGCAAAAGTTGTAAAAAGGCGCTACGCGGTTGTCTGTAGCGCCTTTTTTAAACAGAAATATGTTAGGGGGGTTCTTATGAACATACCTGAAATGTTTGGAAGTCTTGTTTTTAACGAGACTGTTATGAAGGAAAGGCTTCCTGAAAATGTTTTTAAGTTGGTTAAAAAGACAATAGAAATCGGCAAGCCGTTAGACCCTGAGGTCGCTTCGGTTGTTGCTAACGAAATGAAGGAGTGGGCTATTGAAAAAGGCGCTACTCACTTTACCCATTGGTTCCAGCCGATGACCGGTATTACTGCGGAAAAGCACGACAGCTTTATTTCCCCCGCGCCTGACGGCAAGGTAATTATGGAGTTTTCCGGCAAGGAGCTTATAAAGGGCGAGCCTGATGCTTCGAGCTTCCCTTCGGGCGGGTTGCGTGCTACGTTTGAGGCAAGGGGATACACTGCGTGGGACCCGACTTCATTCGCTTTTATTAAAGACAAGACTCTTTGCATACCTACCGCGTTTTGCTCATACGGTGGGCAGGCTCTTGATAAAAAGACGCCGTTGCTTCGTTCGATGGCGGCTATTAACAAGCAGATGCTAAGGCTTTTGCGTGCTCTTGGGGACGAAGAGACAAAGGCAGTTACTACAACTGTTGGACCCGAGCAGGAATATTTCCTTATCGAAAAGGAAATGTACGGCGCGAGAAAGGACCTTGTTTTTACCGGAAGGACGCTGTTTGGCGCGCCTCCGCCAAAGGGGCAGGAAATGGACGACCACTACTTTGGCGCTATTAAGACTAAGGTTTCTGCGTTTATGCACGAGCTTGACCAGGAGCTTTGGAAGCTTGGTGTGCTTGCTAAAACGGAGCACAACGAGGCAGCTCCCGCTCAGCACGAGCTTGCGCCTATATTTGCAACAACAAATATTGCAACAGACCACAACCAGATTATCATGGAGCTTATGAAAAAGCTTGCTGATAAGCACGAGTTGGCTTGCCTTTTGCACGAAAAGCCATTTGAGTATATAAACGGCAGCGGTAAGCACAACAACTGGTCTGTTTCTACCGACAAGGGTGAGAACTTGCTAAACCCAACAGATTCTCCGGAGAACAACGACAGATTTCTGTTGCTTTTGGCTGCGGTTATTAAGGGTGTTGACGAGTATCAGGATTTGATGCGTATTTCGGTTGCCAGCGCGGGAAATGACCGTCGTCTTGGCGGCAACGAGGCTCCGCCTGCTATCCTTTCGATATTCTTGGGAGACGAGCTTGAAGCTATTTTAGAGGCAATAGAAAAGGAAGAGGAGTACTCTAAAAAGTCTGTTGATAATATGGAGCTTGGCGCGAAGGTTATCCCCGAGTTTAAAAGGGACAACACCGACAGAAACAGGACGTCGCCTTTTGCCTTTACAGGCAACAAGTTTGAGTTCAGAATGCTTGGTTCTAACGACTCTGTCGCTTGCCCCAACATTATGCTAAACACTATTGTTGCGGAGCAGCTTTCGCAGTTTGTCGAGCTTTTGGAAGGCGGAATGAAACCGAAAGAGATTGTGCGTGACGTGGTGAAAAACCACAAGCGCATCATATTCAGCGGTAACAACTATACAGACGAGTGGGTGGAGGAAGCCAAGAGAAGAGGGCTTTCTAACTACAAGACTACGCCCGACGCACTGCCGCACTATCTTGATGAGAAGAATGTTGAGCTTTTTGCAAAGCACGGCATCTACACAAGGGAAGAGATGGTGTCAAGGTACGAGATTCTTGTTGAAAACTACAACAAGACTGTAAATATCGAGGCAAGGACTATGATTGCAATGGTAAGAAACGACCTTATTGCGGCTATATCCGAGTTTTCTAACGATATGTGTGTAACGGTTGCTAACAAGCGTGCTGTGTCTAAGCAAATCAGCTGTGATGTAGAGCTTGACCTCGCTAAGAGGACTTCTGACTTGCTTGTAAAGATATATGACTTTACAAACGAGCTTGAAGAAAATCTTAATAAGGTTAAGTCGATTTCTGACCCGCAGAAGATTTCGGACGGTTTGAGGGACGAAGTTTTGCCCGTGATGGAAAAGCTGAGGGTGGTCGTAGACGAGGCAGAGGTTATTGTAGGGGCAGACTACTGGCCTTACCCGACTTATGCTGATATGCTATTTTATTTGTAATAATCAAAAACAGAGAGCTAAATATAGCTCTCTGTTTTTTGTTTATTATTACAAAATTATGCAAATGAGGCCGCCGTTGCCTTCGTTGATTATTTTAGACAAAGTTTCACGCAGTTTTTGGCGTGCGTCCTCGGGCATTTTATCAAGCTTGGTATGTAAGCCTTCGTTTACAAGCTCGTTTAGAGATTTGCCAAATACGTTGATAATCCATAAATATATTCGGGTGAATATTTATCTTCAATAGCACCAGGCATAAGGAACCCCCAAAAAGTAATTAATAATCCCAAAATCCATATTATAATGACCTTTAAAATGTAATGCTTTGACGGTTTGATTTTTAAGGTTTTCACCAAAAGTATTGAAAGTATTGGAATAATTTTAATAAAAACTAAAATAAATTTTGCGTTATCAAAAAGTAACGGCTTGAATATTGTTTTAAAAAAAATGTTTAACAAGCAAAATATAATATTACTACCTGTTATCCATATGGTATCAAAAATCAAATAATATAGGTAGATGCCCAATAGAATATGTGTAAAAAGCCACAATAGCGATAGTTTTTTCATTTTGCCTCCTTGATTTAGCATATGTTATTTAAGGAAATGTATTAAGAATCTCGCTTTCTGATATTGGTTATATATCCGTTGCTGTAATCAAAAGTAACATAAATTCCTTCAAGGGCTTCTCCTCCGACTATTATTGTTTCCTTGTCGCCATCAGTAAATCCCCATTTTTTGTAAGCGTCGTCTAAATTGGTTACAATATCATTACGCTTTAACAGATATTCAAAGGCTTTTTCGTAGTCACCATCTTTTGTGTTATACCATTGGTTTACGCCTTTTAGGTTATTCCAAGTGTCCATTAACATACCAAGTGGCATAAAGGCATCTCTTTCATTTTTTGTTCCATTTGTAGATGGCCATACGAGGTCGTTTTTTCTTAAATAGCTAATTTCATTTGCTGATGATATTTTTAGAGCAGTTGAATATCCTAAATTATTTGCCATTTGATAATTCCAAGTAAAATGTCTAAACGCATCGGCAGTATTATGCCAAGTAACTAATTCTTTTTTGTTATCATCCATAATATATTGTGGATTATGGTTTAACGCGTATTGATATGCTCTGGATGTTGATTCTGAACCGTATTTGTTGGCCTCAAATATTTTATCAATAGGGACTCCGTTCTCGTATGCGGCATAGACGGTGCCATACTTTGTGGGTAGTTTGTTAATAATTTCAATAGGCAGATTTTTAATTTTGTTGTATATGTTTGTAATGTTGTCTTCAATATTGTCCTTAATATTGTTGATAGTATCAGAAATAAAATTATCTAAATTGAATTCATTGTTTTTGTTGTTGGCAGATTTGGTTGTTTTTGTAGATTCTATTGAATTGGTGTTGTTTTTTAAATTGCTGTAAGCCTGCAAGGTTCTTGCACCAAGCTTGCCGTCTACCTTTAACGGGTTGCCATATTTGTCGGTATATCCCAGGTCATTAAGTAAACTTTGGATGTTAATTACCTTTTCGTCAGGCTCTGCCTTCAGATACTTGTCAGTGGAATATGTTCCTGCTTTGTAATCGTAATCGTCCTTGGCGTTTATGTACGTTGTAAGAGGCAATGTATCTTTAAGATAAATTCCTTTATTTTCTTTTGACATATGGCCAATCATTTCGTCCCTCGCACGGTTAGAAAGCTCTTGGTTATGAGCGTCGTTGGCAAGCGACCATTTTACGGAAGCGTCCATAATCTTTGCTGAATTTGCGCCTTCATAAGCTTCATTTATAAACTTTTGTGATTCTGCAAGACCTTTTTCAACACTTTGTATTGCGCCGTCGCCTGCAAGAGATAGGATTGGCTTGTTAAACGTTTTCCAATCTGCAAACGGGTTTGAACTTTGTTCCACAGAAGTAATTTTTTTACTGTTGAACAAATTATTGTCTTTAACTTCATTATAGGACATATTGTAAAATTTGTCCATAGTTTTTTGGTCGTATGAGACAGCTTGATTTTTGTTCCTCCTTTCTTGAGTATTTGTTGAATAATCATTTGTTATCATTTTGATAACCCCCTTTCGAGTAAATGATAACACATATTAAAACGCAAAAATTGGCAAAGATTAAAAACAAAAAGCAGGACTTGGTTATTAGCCAAGTCCTGCTTTAAATTTTATAAAATTATGCAAATCAGGCCGCCGTTGCCTTCGTTGATTATTTTAGACAAAGTTTCGCGAAGCTTTTGGCGAGCGTCCTCTGGCATTTTGTCAAGCTTGGTGTGCAGACCTTCGTTGACAAGCTCGTTTAGAGATTTGCCGAAGATGTTGCTCTGCCAGATTTTAGTCGGGTCGTCGTCAAACTCTTCAAGCAGATATTTGACCAGGTCCTCGGACTGCTTTTCTGTGCCGACTACGGGGCTTACCTCGGTTTCTATATCTGCACGGATAAGGTGGATGCTTGGTGCGGATGCTTTTAAGCGCACTCCGTACCTGCTGCCCTGGCGCACGATTTGCGGCTCTTCAAGGGAAAGCTCGTTAATTGACGGAGAAATTATGCCGTAACCTGTTGAGCGTACAGACTCAATAGCAGGGGCGTAGCGCTCGTAGTCTTTTTTGATTTTAGACATTTCGCACACGAAGGACATAAGCTCGTCGTCGTTGTTGATTTCAAGCCCGCTCCACTCGCTGAGCAGCTTGTAGAAAAGTCCGTCGCTTACTACTACGTCAATATCCATTTTGCCTGTGCCGAGTTCGATGTTTGAAGGTAAGGCCCGCTCGACGTGCTCACATGTGGTGATTTGGGCTATTATAGACTTATAGTCGCTGATTTTCCTTACATTATTTATGGAAAGCTTGATGGAGTCGGTAATTGACTTTTTAAGCCAATGCTCGCCATCCAGTTTTCCTATCCATTTTGGCATATTGATATTTATTTCGGAAACGGGGAATTCGAAAAGCACGTTTTCGATTATTTCGTTTATGTCGGAAACTGAAAGCTCGGCACAATTAACGGGGAGTACAGTGGCGCTGTACTTGTGTTCCATTTCGGCTTTGAGAGCCTTGGTTGACTCGGCGTTTGGATGGGTGGTGTTTAGCAAAACGATAAAAGGCTTGTTAATTGCCTGAAGCTCCTTTATAACACGGGACTCGGCATCCTCGTAAGACGGGCGTTCTATGTCCGTTACGCTTCCGTCGGTGGTTATAACAAGACCGATTGTCGAATGGTCGGTTATTACCTTTTTGGTGCCGATTTCCGCTGCGTCGCCAAACGGGATTTCTCCCTCAAACCAAGGCGTCATAACCATCCTTGGCGCGTCGCCTTCGATGTATCCCATAGCTTCGGGGACTATGTAGCCTACGCAGTCGATTAGCCTAACCTTAAGCTTTGCGTTACCGTCTACTGATATTTCCACCGCTTCGTTGGGCACGAACTTTGGCTCGGTGGTCATAATCGTCTTGCCCTGTGCACTCTGAGGGAGCTCGTCTGTTGCACGCTCGCGCTTATATTCGTTTTCGATGTTTGGAATAACGAGCTTATCCATAAAGCGCTTTATAAATGTACTTTTTCCTGTGCGCACAGGCCCGACTACACCTATGTATATGTCTCCGCCTGTTCGTGCTTGTATATCCTGATATATGCTGCTATTGGTCATTTTCTTTCCTCCACTCACACAATCTGTTTGTATATGATTATGTGGGTTTGTTTTGTTTTATGATTAAATAAAATAGTAAAATTTGTTCTTTGTGGTAATATTAATATTGTATTGTAAACTTTTAATAACAAACGTCATTATATGTTGACAGAAATTGTTATTTGTGTTAGAATTTACCTGATAGTTTTTGCAAGATATTTTAAGTTAATAATGATAAAACGGAGCTGACAGGTCAAGGTATTTTGGCTCCTTTTACTGTGTTTATGAGATAGTTTGTAGGAGGGATATTCTTGGTAACACAAGCCGTAAACCAAATTGTTAAAAAAGAAAAAGAGTGCGAAACGAGAATAGAGGAAGCTAATTTGGCTGCAAAAACCGACCTCGAAAACGCACGGACTATGGCAGAGGCAGAGAGAGATACGATTTTGTCTGATGCAGACAAAGAAGCAGCCCGTATTGTTGACGCGGCAGAGAAAGCGGCGGAAGAAGCTTTGTCTGAAGCAAAAGAGGTTGCAAAAAAAGCATGTGAAGAAGTTACAGATAGTGCTGAAAAGTACAGCAAAGAGGCTGTGGATGTAGTAAGGAAAATTGTTTTTTAATTTCTTCCGTGAGTGGAGGGGTGATATATGGCAAAGCTTGAAATGGAAAAAATAGAGATTATTGCTCTTTTAAAGGATAGTCAAAGCATAATTCACCGTTTACAAAGACGTGGAGTTGTAGAAATTTACAACAACGAGGTAGAAGAGATTGGAACTCTCAGTACAAGCACGAGTGTTGCCCAGGTCGAGCGTAGTATTTCTGTGGCGACTTCGGCCTTGGACCGTTTAAAACGTCTTGGTGGCAAAAAGGGCCCGCTACTTGGCTTTTTAAACGGCAGAAAGCAGATTTCGACTGACAAGTTTGGAGAGTTGCAGGGAAAGACGGACAAAACTCTTGCTCTTTGTTACGACGTATTAGAGTGGGAAAAGAAGATTGCCGCCTTGAAAAACGAAATTTACAAAAACGAGACGGCGTGCGATATTTTAAAACGCTGGATATCTCTTGATGTTCCCACGGATTTTAACGGAACGAAGACGACAAGAGCGTTTGTCGGTACTATATCGGGCAAGGTGGATGCGGCAGATTTACATGCACGTATTTTGGATGGTAACGAAAGCCTGCCCGTTCATACAGAGGTTATCTATTCGCAAAAGGACCAGAGCGGCGTGCTGGTTATCTTCCATCGTGATGCTGAACAGTCGGTTAAGTCGGCTCTTCGAGAGGTTGGCTTTGTAAAGCTTTCGGGTACGAGCAATCGGATTCCTGCCGAAGAGATTGAGCTTTTACAAGAGCAAAACAAGGCAAAATTAAAAAGCATCGAAGATTTTAAGGCGAAGATTCAAACCGCTTCGGAATCTATAGATGATATAGAGTTTTTAATAGACTATCTTTTGATGCGAAGGGATAAATACGAAACTATCAGCAAGCTTGGTATGACACAAAACGTAGTTGTTATAAACGGATATGTTCCAAAGATATATTCGGAAGGGCTGATTTCTGAATTTGAGTCCAAATACGAGGTGGCAATTTCAACGTATCCGCCGGACGAGGACGACGACGTCCCCGTGCTTTTGAAAAACGGTACGTTTTCCGAGCCGCTTGAATCGATTACTAAAATGTACGCGCTTCCTTCTAAGAGGGACGTTGACCCGAGTGCTGTTATGGCGTTTTTCTACTACCTACTGTTTGGAATGATGCTATCAGACGCGGGGTACGGACTTTTGATGGTTGTGGGAACGGCAATTGTGCTGAAAAAGTTTACGGTAGAAGGCTCGCTTAGGAAAATGCTTAAAATGTTTTTTTATGCAGGTATTTCGACGCTGTTCTGGGGCGCAATGTTCGGCAGCTGGTTTGGCGACCTGCCTCAGATTATAGCTATCAACTTTTTTGGCAAGGACATCGGCAGCACGGCGCTTTGGTTTGAGCCGCTTGACGACCCTATAAAGCTATTGTTGTTTAGCTTTGTGATTGGTATCGGGCACTTGTTCTTAGGCGTTGGCGTTAACGCATGGATGCTATGGAAAGAGGGCAAGAAGTTTGACGCGTTCAGCGAGTCGATTCCGACTTATCTTACAATTTTAGGCATCGCGCCTTTGGCGGCTACCATCCTTACGGATGTGCCGGCTGCTTTCACAACGGTAGGTAAGTATATGGCGATTGTCGGTGTTGCACTTGTCATACTGACGGCGGGAAGAAGCAGCAGAAATATTTTTGCACGTTTCTTTGGCGGTCTTTACGGAGTGTACAATGTGGCGACAGGGTATTTGGGCGACATACTTTCGTATTCAAGGCTTTTGGCTCTTGGACTTGCGACAGGTTCTATTGCGAGTGTTATTAACCTGATTGCAGTTATGCCCGAAAACGTTACTGTAAAGGCGATTATGCTTATCGTTGTGGGTATTATAGGACATACCGCGAACTTTGCAATCAACTTGCTTGGTGCGTACGTCCACTCGGACAGGCTACAGTTTGTAGAGCTGTTCTCTAAATTCTACGAAGGTGGAGGCAGAGAGTTTGCCCCCTTTGGTGCTAAAACAAAATATATTAAATTTGAAAAGGAGAATATTTATGAGTAACTTAGGATTGTTGTTTGCTATTTTGGGAGCAGTTTTTGCTGCTATTTTGACAGGTATTGCCAGCGCGAAGGCTGTTGGCCTTGTTGGTGAGGCTGCTGCAGGCGTAGTTAGCGAGGACCCGTCTAAGTTCAGTAAGGTTCTTATTTTGCAGCTTTTGCCGGGTACACAGGGTCTTTACGGACTTTTGGTTGCAGTTTTGCTTTTAAGCCAGATTGGCGTTTTGGGCGGAAATCCTGCTGACCTTACATTAGTACAGGGTCTTATGTACTTTGGTGCTTGTATTCCTATGGCTATTGGCGGATGGCTTTCTGCTATATCACAGGGACGTACTGCAATAGCTGGTGTTGGCATCGTAGCTAAAAAGCCTGACGAAAGTGGTAAGGCTATCATCCTTGCGGCTATGGTTGAGACATATGCTATCTTAGCATTGCTTATTTCTATTCTTATTATATACAACATTTAATCACTCCGAAAACGGGAGGAAAATTATGGGCGGATTAGAAAATATTTTACAAAAAATAGAGCAGGACGCTTTGGACAGGATAAATGCCATTAACGACGAATCTGCACAAAAGGTCAAGGCCTTAAAGGATGAAATAATCACAAAGGCCAATGCCGAAGCAAAGGAAATAGTTGCAGAAGCGAATGAAAAGGCGGCTCGTATTTCGGAAGGCTCTAAAAGCAACTGTGAGACATATTTGAAAAGACAAGAGCTTGCGGCGAAGTCGGCTGTTATAAACAGTCTTCTGGCACAGGTTAAGGATAAGCTTAAAAGTACCACAGACGAAGAATACTTTGAAGATTTAAAATCCCTTATTTTAAAGTATGCTATGGACGGTACGGGCGAGTTGATATTGTCAAAGAAAGATGCCGACAGGTTGCCCAAGGGGTTTGTAGACGAAGTTAACAAAAAGCTTGAAGGTAAAAGTGTAAAGCTTTCTGACTTTACTGACGACAATATCGACGGCGGTCTTGTTATTAAGTATGGCGAAGTGGAGCAAAACTGCACTTTTGATGCTCTTATAGATGAAAAAATGTACGAAATTAAGGATAACCTATACAAGCTGATTGGGGGAAGCGTATGAGCAACATAAGTTATGCCTACGCAGTTGCAAATCTCCGTGCAGTAGAGACCAACATCCTTAAAAGGACGTTTTTTGAACAGCTTATAAGTGCGCCTACTGTTGAAGAGGCAAACAGGCTTCTTCGCGATAAGGGGATTTTAAGTTTAGGTACAGATTACATGCAGTCCGTCTGGGACTATATATGTGAGATAGCGCCTGAAATTGACAAGTTTGAATTTTTGATTGTGAAAAACGATTTCCACAATCTAAAAGCAATTTTAAAGGGTATAGTTGCAGGCGAAGACGGCACAAAGGCGTGTGTAAAGCCCTGCATTATAGACAGGGACTTTTTATACGATACATTAAACAGCAAAAACTTTGACGAACTTCCGGTTTGGATAAGGGATGTTGCAAAGGACGCTTACGCTCTTTTGACATCTTCTATGGACGGCAGATTGTTTGAAATGTTTGTTGACCGTGCGTCTCTTCAGACTACGATTGATTTTGTGCGCAGGGCGGACAGCGAGTTTTGCACAAATATTGTCCGGAACATTGTTGCAATTACAAACATAAAGACTGCATATCGTCTTGCCAACAACCGCGTGGAGGACAGTTCCTTGGAATATGCCTTTGCGCAGTGCGATGTGACAGACGAAGAAGCGTTAAAGCTTGCTGTAAAAAACGGCAAGGCGGCAGTTTTAGACTATCTGGGCAGCACCAAGTTTGCGTCCTTAAAAGGCAGTCTTGAAACGTCGCTTGGTGAGTTCGAAAGAAAGAGTGACGAGGCGATATACTCTCCGCTTTCTGACAGCAGAACAATAATCCTTGGGCTTGAGCCTATTGTTGCGTATTATTACAGCAAAGAAACGGAGTATAAAAACATCCGTCTTATAATGGGCGTGAAAACTGCCGGGCTTTCTTTGGACCTTTTAAACGAAAGGCTTGGTGAGATTTATGTATAGAGTTGCAGTAATGGGCGACAAGGACAGCATATATGCTTTTGCGGCGCTTGGGATGGATATTTTCCCCGCCGATGATGCTGAAACTGCGAGGGACACTTTAAACACTCTTGCTAAGGGCCAGTACGGAATAATTTACATTACAGAATATCTCGCGTCACTGATAGCTGACGAGATTGATAAATACAGGTTTTTAAGCGTGCCGGCTATAATACTGATACCCGGAATCAAGGGTAATACAGGTGCCGGAATGAGCGACCTTAACAAGTCTGTTGAAAAGGCCGTAGGCTCGAATATATTAAAGTAGATTTAGATTTTTCCGTCTGCCACGCGGAGAATGTTACAGGTATAAAATATTTTGTGGAGAGAAAGGCGATGTGTTTACTATGAGTACAGGGAGAATAGTCAAGGTCAGCGGGCCTTTGGTAATCGCCGAAGGTATGCGCGACGCAAACATGTTTGACGTTGTGCGCGTTAGTGACAAAAGACTTATAGGTGAAATAATTGAAATGCACGGAGACAGAGCCAGTGTTCAGGTTTACGAAGAAACATCAGGGCTTGGTACAGGTGAGACTGTTGAGTCTACCAACGAGCCTCTGAGCGTTGAACTCGGGCCGGGACTTATAGGCAGTATCTTTGATGGTATTCAAAGGCCGCTTTACGATATTATGAACATGTATGGCAATAATATCGACCGCGGTGTTGAGGTAAATTCGTTAAACAGAGACAAAAAGTGGGAGTTTAAGGCAACTGCCTCCGCGGGAGACAACGTTGAGGCAGGAGATATTATAGGTACTGTTAAGGAAAACGACGTTGTTTTGCACAAGATTATGGTTCCTTACGGTGTTAAAGGTAAGGTTAAAAGCATCAGCGACGGAGAATATACAATTACCGAGACTGTTTGTGAGGTAGAAACAGACAAGGGCGTTAAAGAGCTTGGTCTTATGCAAAAGTGGCCTGTCAGAAAGGGCAGACCTTATGCTAAAAAGCTTTCGCCTGAAAAGCCTCTTATTACAGGTCAGCGTGTAGTTGACACAATGTTCCCGATTGCAAAGGGCGGTGTTGCGGCGATTCCGGGGCCTTTCGGCAGCGGAAAGACTGTTACACAGCACCAGCTTGCTAAGTGGGCAGAGGCTGATATCGTTGTTTATATCGGCTGTGGCGAGCGCGGAAACGAAATGACAGACGTTCTAAACGAGTTCCCCGAGCTTATAGACCCGCACACAGGCAAGTCTTTGATGGAAAGAACAGTTTTGATAGCTAACACTTCGGATATGCCTGTTGCGGCACGAGAAGCTTCAATTTACACAGGTATTACGATTGCTGAATATTTCAGAGATATGGGTTACAGCGTAGCTCTTATGGCGGACTCGACATCCCGTTGGGCAGAGGCCCTTCGTGAAATGTCCGGCCGACTTGAGGAAATGCCGGGTGAAGAAGGTTACCCTGCTTACCTCGGTAGCCGTCTTGCTCAGTTCTATGAAAGAGCGGGCAGAGTTATTTCGCTTGGACAGGAAGGAAGAGAGGGTACTCTTTCTGCAATAGGTGCCGTTAGCCCTCCCGGTGGTGATATTTCCGAGCCGGTTTCTCAGGCTACACTTCGTATTGTCAAGGTTTTCTGGGGGCTTGATGCTAACCTTGCGTACAAAAGACACTTCCCTGCTATTAACTGGCTGACAAGCTACTCGCTTTACACAGACCTTTTGCAAGGCTGGTTTGCGGAAAACGTAGACAGAGACTGGATGAACTTAAGAGCTCGTATGATGGGTCTTTTAAAGGAAGAAGCAGAGCTTGAAGAAATTGTAAAGCTTATCGGTATGGACGCTTTGTCCGCTATCGACAGACTTAAAATGGAGACAGCCCGTTCGATAAGAGAAGACTTCTTGCATCAGCTTGCGTTCCACGAGGTTGACACATACACAAGCCTTGACAAGCAGCTTTGTATGATGAAGCTTATTTTGGAATACTATGATTTGTGCCTTGATGCGCTTGACAAAAAGGCGTCGATTGAAGAGCTTGTTACACTTGCTGTAAGAGAAAAAATCGGACGCTTCAAATACATTAAGGAAGAAAGCGTAAAAGCAGAGTTTGAAAGCGTAATGAAAGCTTTAAAAGATGAGGTTAATTCCACTGTAAGAGGGGAGGGTGTCTAATGCCAAAGGAATATCGTACTATTGAAGAAGTAGCAGGACCGCTTATGCTGATTAAAAATGTCAGCGGTGTTGCATACAACGAGCTTGGCGAAATTGAGCTTGGAAACGGCGAAAAGAGAAGATGCCGTGTGCTCGAAATTAACGGGACAGATGCCCTTGTGCAGCTTTTTGAAAACTCTACGGGTATTAACCTTGCTGAGAGTAAAGTAAAGTTTTTGGGCAGACAGATGGAGCTGGCCGTTTCTCCTGATATGTTGGGACGAGTTTTTGACGGACTCGGAAGACCGATTGACGACGGCCCTGAAATTATACCCGAGATGCGTCTTGACGTAAACGGTAAGCCGATGAACCCTGTTGCAAGAAGATATCCGCAGGAGTTTATCCAGACAGGTGTTTCCGCAATAGACGGACTTAACACCCTTGTAAGAGGACAAAAGCTTCCTATTTTCTCTGCAAGCGGTTTACCTCACGCTCAGCTTGCGGCTCAGATTGCAAGACAGGCTAAGGTAAGAGGCAAGGACGAGAAGTTTGCGGTTGTGTTTGCTGCTATGGGTATCACGTTCGAAGAGTCCAACTTCTTTATAGATTCGTTCAGAGAGACAGGCGCTCTTGACAGAACAGTTTTGTTCATCAACCTTGCAAACGACCCTGCTATCGAGCGTATCGCTACTCCTAAGATGGCGCTTACTGCGGCAGAGTATCTCGCGTTTGAAAAGGATATGCACGTGCTTGTAATTTTAACTGATATTACAAACTACGCAGACGCCCTTCGTGAAGTGTCGGCTGCCCGTAAGGAAGTTCCGGGTAGACGAGGTTACCCCGGTTACATGTACACCGACCTCGCTACAATATACGAAAGAGCAGGCAGACAGAACAACAAGGCAGGTTCAATTACAATGATTCCTATCTTGTCTATGCCTGAGGACGACAAGACACATCCTATCCCTGACCTTACAGGTTACATTACAGAGGGACAGATTATTTTGTCAAGAGAGCTCTACCAAAAGGGCGTTACACCACCGATTGACGTTTTGCCCTCGCTGTCGCGACTTAAAGATAAGGGTATAGGCGAAGGAAAGACCAGAGCTGACCACAGCGGTACGATGAACCAGCTTTTCTCCGCTTACGCAAGAGGTAAGGATGCAAAAGAGCTTATGGTTATTCTCGGCGAGGCTGCTCTTACTGATATCGACAAGCTTTATGCGAAGTTCGCAGACGCTTTTGAAAAAGAGTATGTGTCGCAAGGCTACACCGAAAACAGAAGCATTGAGGAAACATTGGACATTGGCTGGAAGCTTCTTAGAATTCTGCCAAGAAGTGAGCTTAAAAGAATCAGTGACGAATATCTCGATAAATACTACGACGAGAAATAGGGCGGTGTTATTATGGCAATTTTGAATGTAAATCCGACCAGAATGGAGCTTACAAACTTAAAGAGAAAGCTTAACACCGCAAGAAGAGGCCACAAGCTTTTAAAGGACAAACGCGACGAGCTTATGAGGCGATTTTTGGACCTTATTCGTGAAAATCAAAGCTTGCGTCTTGAAGTTGAAGAGGCGATAACAAACGCTAACAACAAGATGGCGTTTGCAAGAAGTATTGTGTCCGACGAAATTTTAGACACGGCCTTTATGCTCCCCAAACAGGAGATGCTTTTGGAAAACACAGACACTAACGTTATGAGTGTTGTTATTCCTGAGTACAGCGTCGAGTATAAAAGTAACAATCCGTACGACATCTATTCTTACGGTTACGCCTATACAACGGGAGATATGGATGACGCGGTGCTTTCTTTGTCAGAAGTGTTGCCCAGGATGATTAAGCTTGCACAGATTGAAAAGTCGTGTCAGCTTATGGCGTCGGAAATCGAAAAGACAAGAAGAAGGGTTAACGCGTTAGAGCACGTTATGATTCCCCGATACGAAGAGACAATACATTATATCAGCATGAAGCTCGACGAAAACGAGCGAAGCACTATAACCAGACTTATGAAGGTTAAGGATATGATGATTAAGGAACAAATAGAGGCAAAAAGACAACAATAATTAAAAATAGGCAGTATCAAAATAATTTTATTTTGATACTGCCTGTTTGTTTTTGTGGGCGGACGAAAAATAGCGCAGATTGGACAAACGGAGCGAAAGCAAGGGTTTCGCCTTGCTTTCGGTTACCCGAAGGCGTACGATGGTACGTCGAGAGGCGAAGTTTGTTCAAAACACAAGGCATAAAAAAGCAGGAATTCGTAGTATTACGAATTCCCACCTTAATATTTACTTTGTTTTTCTTTTGATTGAAAGCCAAGGTTTCTTTATTCTTTCTTCGCCTTGTGTGGGGTGCGTATTTTTCTACTGCCCCTTTTTATAATTTGCGCTAAGCTGTCCGCAGGCGGCGTTTAGGTCGTCGCCGAACTTGCGCCTTACGGTAACGTTTGTTCCCTGTTGCTTTAATATGTCAAAGAACTTGCCGATTCTTTCTTCAGAACTTTGTTTAAAATCGGAAGAGCTTGTGCGGTTGTATGGAATAAGGTTTACATAGCATTTAATGCCTTTTAGCAAAGCCGCCAGCTCGTATGCGCACTCGTCGCTGTCGTTTATGCCGTCTAACATTATGTATGCAAAAGTCGCCTTTTTGTTTCCGCTTTCGGTATATACTCTGACTGCATCGACAAGCTCACGAATCGGGTACTTTTTGTTGATGGGCATAAGTGTGTTTCGCAAAGCGTCGTTTGGTGCGTGCAGACTAACTGTAAGCGCATTAAGAGTCGGGCGCTTTGAAAACTCGAGTATTTTAGGAACCACTCCGCAGGTGGATACCGTAAGATGCTTTGGACCAATCGCAACCGATAATGTGTCCGTGATTATGTCGATAAAGTCTATAACTTCTTCATAGTTGTCAAAAGGCTCGCCTATTCCCATAAGCACGATGTGAGTAACAGGCACCTTTAAAACATCGGTTATATAAAGCACCTGACCAACCATTTCCGCGGCGGTTAAATTCCTGATTTTCTTAAGCTTTCCGCTTTCGCAAAAGGCACAGTCCATGTTGCACCCAACCTGTGTGGAAACACAAACGCCGTTGCCGTAGGTGTGCTTCATAAGTACTGTTTCTACCTGGCTGTTGTCTGTGAGGGTGAAAAGGTACTTGCATGTGTCGCTGTTTTCGGACATATCTGCGAGCGTGGGCAAAGACATGCAAAAATCATCACTAAGCCTTTTTATAACGGCGGGGCCAAACTTGTCTATTTGCGAAAAGTCGGTTATCTTCCGGTGGTACAACTCTTTAAAGACAATTCTTGCTTTGGCGGGGTTGTGACCAATGGATAAAAAGTAATCTTCAAGCTTTTTTAAAGTAAGTCCGTAAATATTTTTCATTATCCAAAAACCTTGTCAGAAAGACCCTTCTTTAATACTTCTTGTGCGTACTGCTTTGCAAGCTCGATTGAGTGGAGCTTGTAATTTCCGCACTGCACCTCGTTCATCGCGGGGATGACTTCGTCTTCTAATGCTTTTTTAAGAGCGTAGGTTACGGCGTCTATTATCTCGCCCACCTCGTGCTCACCCCATGTTACCATATAAAATCCCGTGCGGCATCCCATCGGAGAGATGTCGATTATATAGTCAGCCTTTTCCCTTAGGTGTGTCGCCATAAGGTGCTCTAAGGTGTGGATGCCCTCACTTTGCATTTCCTCCACGTTTGGCTGCATAAACCTTATGTCAAATTTTGTTACAGTATCGCCTTTTGGGCCCTTTTGAACGCAACATTTGCGCACAAACGGCGCCTTGACCTTTGTGTGGTCGAGTTCAAAGCTTTCAACCTTTTGCATTTTGATACCTCCGCGCGAATAATCATTAATAATAATTATACAGCAAAGTTAAATTTTTGTAAAGGTTTGTGAAAACGTATTGAAAAGGCGTTTCTTTTATGTTAGAATAACTGTACTATGTTTGGATATGTTAATGTTTATAAAGATTTACTGCGGGTGTGCGATTATAATACTTTTAGAGGTTATTATTGCGGCCTTTGCAGAGAGCTTGGCAAAAAGTATAACGCTGTTACGAGGCTTGGGCTTAGTTATGATATGACTTTTTTAGCGATTTTAATCTCGTCTCTTTGTGATGACAAGCCAAAGTTTGAGTCAAAAAGGTGTCTTGTACACCCAATGGCGAAAAGAGCGTCGGTAACGGACGATTTTGGAATTGAATATGCGGCGGATATATCTGTTATACTCACTTATTTAAAGCTTAAGGACAACTGGGACGACGAGAGGAGTGTAAAGAGCTTTTTGCGCGTTTTTTACCTTTATCCATACAAAAGGGCGGCAAAGAAGAGGAAGGACAAGTTTTCGTCAATAACTGCCTGTATGGAGGACCTCCGCGTGCTTGAGGCGGAAGGGTGCGACAATCCTGACAAGGTCGCTGACTGCTTTGGCCGTCTTTTGCAGGACGTGTTCGACATCGACGGCAAAAACAGGGCTATGGCATGGCTTGGGTATAATATAGGCAGGTATATATATGTTTTAGACGCGCTTTTAGACCTTGAAGACGACATTAAAAAGGGATGCTACAACCCGTTTTATAAAATGTCGGGCGACAAAGACGCACTAAAAGAACAGGTTAAATACTCGCTTTTGCTCACTCTTACGGAAGTGTCAAACGCGTATAACCTTTTGGACATTAAAAAGAACAAGGAAATTTTGGATAATATTATATATGTTGGTCTTAGGAATAATTTAGAAAAGATTTAGGAGGATTTAAAATGAATCCGTATGAAGTTTTAGGCGTTCCTGAAAACGCCGACGCAGACACCGTCAAGGCTGCGTACAGAGAGCTTGTAAAAAAATACCATCCCGACAACTACAAGGACAACCCGCTTGCGGACCTCGCTAACGAAAAATTACAGGAAATCAACGAGGCGTACGACATGATAACAAGGTCTGGCGCGGGCGGTGGGCACAAAAGCTCGTCGTCTTACAGCTCGGGCGGTTATGGCGCAAAGTTTGCATACGTAAGGAACTTAATCGCGCAAAGGCGCTTTGCCGACGCGGACGCCGAGCTTAACAGAATAGCAGACCAAAGTGCAGAGTGGCACTATTTAAAGGGCTGTGTTTGTATGAGCAGGGGCTGGACGATTGAGGGCATAAACCACCTGCAAACAGCGGTTAATATGGAGCCGGGCAACGCAGAGTATGTAAACATGCTAAACAGTCTTCGGATGAGGCAGAGCGCGTTCAACCAAAGAGGCGCGGGCTACGGCTATAACGCGGGTGGCGGAGACCCCTGCTCTTGCTGTGGTAATCTGCTTTGTGCAGACTGCTGCTGCGAGATGATGGGCGGAGATTTGGTCCCCTGCTGCTGACGAAAGGAAGGGAACTGTTATGAGCAAAAAGCTTGCCTTTTGTTCGATGATGGCGGCTCTTGGCATTTTGTCGATGCTCGTTACCGCCGTTTTGACGACTAACACGGTGTTTTTCTTTTTGTTTTCCACGTTATTTACCTATATTTGTGCAGAAGAGTACGGAAAAAGATACGGCCTTTTGGTTTACTTTGTGATTTCTGCGGTCTCGCTTATGCTGTTGCCAAACAAGGTTTCTGTTGCCTTTTACGCGGCGGCGGTGGGGTATTATCCTGCTATTAAGCTCTTGATTGAGCGGACCTTTACACGAAGCGGACTGAGGTGGTTTTTAAAATTTGTCTTTTTTGGTGTGGCGGCGTGCATTTCGTACTTCTTTATTAAGGCGCTTTTTACGATTGAATTGCCGTTCTCGCTTTTGGTGGCTTTTGCTGCGGTGTTGTTTTTAATATACGACTTTTGTCTTACGATTGGAATAAGGTTTTACATTTTCAGGTTAAGAAAACATAAATAAAAAGCGTAGGGAGGATAATCCTCCTTACGCTTTTTTTATTTTTTAATATTGTCCCAATAAGATTTTATATTTTGCTCAAACTTATTCTCGCCCGGGGTGTAGTACGTTTTGCCCACAAGGTTGTCCGGCAAGTATTGTTGCTTTACATAGTGGTTTTTATAGTCGTGGGGGTAGAGGTAGTGCTGGCCGCGTACAACGTCGCCCTCTCCGTCGTAGTGGACGTTTTGAAGGTTGCGCGGAACGCTTCCTGTTTCGCCCCTTTCGATGTCGCCTATCGCTTGCGCTATGGCAAGATATGCGGAATTAGACTTTGGAGCCGTAGCGAGCAGTATAGCCGCCTCTGCAAGAGGAATCCTCGCCTCAGGAAGACCCAGCTGCAAGGCACAGTCTACACAAGACTTCACAATAGAAACAGCCTGCGGATACGCAAGGCCTACGTCCTCGCATGCGATTACCATAAGCCGACGGCAAATGGAAATGATGTCTCCCGCGCACACCAGCCTTGCGACGTAGTGCACCGCTGCGTCAGGGTCGCTTCCTCGGATACTCTTTTGAAGCGCGCTTAAAAGGTCGTAGTGGTTGTCGCCGAGCTTGTCGTATGTAAGAGCGGTCTTTTGTGACGCCTGTTCTGCTACATCAAGCGTTATTTTTATAACCCCGTCAGCGTCAGGCATTACGCTAAACATACTGACTTCAAGCGCGTTAAGCGCCTTTCTTACGTCGCCGCCCGACATTTGTGAAATGTGCTCTATGGCATCACGTGCTATTGATATCTCGTTGTCAGGAAATTCTGACGAAAGTTTTTTAACAGCGCGGTTTAATGCGAAGGATATATCGTCTGCTTCAACGGGCTTGAACTCAAACACGCTGCAACGGCTTAAAATAGCGTTGTAGACGTAAAAGTACGGGTTTTCCGTAGTGCTGGCGATTAAGGTGATGTCGCCCTTTTCGATAAATTCAAGCAGAGACTGCTGTTGCTTTTTGTTGAAGTTTTGTATCTCGTCTAAGTACAAAACCACGCTTTTTGAAAAGCTGCTTTTACCAACCTCTGCGGTTATCGCCTTGATGTCGGCAAGAGACGCGTTAGTCGCATTAAGCTTGTAAAACGGCCTGTCACACGCCTTTGCGGCGATGTTTGCGACGGTTGTCTTGCCCGTTCCCGACGGACCGTAGAAAATCATGTTCGGTATATTGCCGGAGTCTATTAAGTTTTTAAGTATCATGTTTTCGCCGATAAGATGACGCTGGCCCACCACGTCGTCAAGTGTCGTTGGCCGGAGGCGCTCTGCCAAAGGTGTGTTCATATTATCAAACCCCGTCTTTTAATATAAATTAATTATACTAAAAAAAGCGACGATAATCAATAGTAATTGACACAAAACTTTGATTGTTGTATAATTTATATGGTGGTTTATATGACTATGAAAGAGTATATAGAAAAAATAAAAGAGCGCTTTTGCGTTGAGTATGGGGACGCGGACTGCACTCTTGATCATAAAGATTCGTTAGAGCTTCTAATAGGCGCCCAGCTCGCCACACAGTGTACGGACGCGCGCGTTAATATAGTTATGGCGGAGCTTACAAAGCGCTATAAGACCTGCAAAGACTACGCAGAGGCGGATGTAGACGAGCTGATCGGCTATATACGTTCTACCGGTTTTTACAAAAACAAGGCGAAAAACATCATAAACTCATGCAAGATTATTTTAGAAAAGTACGGTGGCGAAGTGCCGTCCGATATGGACGCTCTTACATCCTTGCCCGGAGTTGGCAGAAAGATTGCAAACCTTATAAGAGGAGACATCTTCGGCATACCGGGGATTGTTGTTGACACGCACTGTATGAGGCTTTCGCAACGTATGGGGCTTACAAAACAAAAGGAACAGGTTAAAATAGAAAAGGACCTTGTAAAAAAGGTGCCAAAGGAGTACCAGACCTTGTTTTGTCACCAGATGGTCGAGCACGGAAGGAAGTATTGCCAGGCCAGAAAGCTGATGTGCGAGTTGTGTTGCATCGGTGATATTTGTAAAAAGAAGTTAAAAGCTTAATAATAATTTGGGAGGATGACAAATGTCGAGTCAGCTAATAACAATAAAAAATGGTGGTTTCACCGCGCAAATCAGCACTATGGGTGCGGAGCTTCAGTCTTTAAAGAGCGCGGATGGCACAGAGTATATATGGCAGGGAGATCCTGATGTATGGGGTGATAGGGCGCCTATCTTGTTCCCGATTTGCGGTGGGCTTAAAGAAGATAAGTACGTCTTTGAAGGCAAGGAATACACTATCCCTAAGCACGGCTACGCTTTAAAGAGCGAATTTGAAGTAGAGTCTGTTGCGGATGAATCTGCTACATTTTTGCTAAAATCAAGCGAAGAGACTAAAAAGGTGTTCCCGTTTGATTACGAGCTTAGGGTTACATATGTGTTAAAGGATAATGGACTTGATACTAAATACTCTGTAACAAATAAATCTGACAAAAACATGTTCTTTTCAATCGGTGCTCACGAAGGATACGCATGCCCCGAGGGTGTTGAGGAATATTCTTTGTGCTTTGATAAAAAGGAAGTGTTAACCCACAACGAGCTTCACGGCAATCTGCTTTCTGATGACGTTAAAATTTTGGGCGACGGAATAGACGAACTTCCATTAAACTACGACTATTTTAAGGTGGATGCACTAACATTTTTAAACTTAAAATCAAGAGCGATTACCTTAAAGCATAAAGACGGCAACAGAAGAGTGCGCATTGACTTCCCCGGCTTTGACTATGTCTTTGTCTGGACTATGGCGGGCAAGTACGGGAAGTATGTATGCATCGAGCCTTGGTGCGGAATCCCTGACTTTGAGGGAACGTCCTATGACTTTACAAAGAAAAAGGGCATTAACGAAATAGGCGCGGGCGAAACATTCGACAGAATACATACAATCACAATCGAGTAATGTATAAATCTGTTGCATATTTTTGTATTTTGAACTAATAAAGGAGACATGATAAATTATGAAGCTTGGTATAGTTGGGTTGCCAAACGTCGGCAAGAGCACACTTTTTAACGCGATTACAAAGGCGGGCGCCGAGTCGGCGAACTATCCGTTTTGTACGATAGAGCCAAACGTTGGTATTGTAAGCGTTCCTGACGAGAGGTTAGACGTGCTTGCGAAGATGAACAATTCCGCAAAGGTTGTTCCTGCAATTATCGAGTTTGTTGATATAGCGGGTCTTGTTAAGGGCGCGAGCCGCGGCGAAGGATTGGGAAACAAGTTTTTGTCCCACATCCGCGAGGTTGACGCTATTGTGCACGTTGTGCGTTGCTTTGAGGACAAAAATATCGTGCACGTCGACGGAAGCGTTGACTCAATACGCGACGTAGAGACAATAGAGCTTGAGCTTATATTCGCAGACATCGAGTCTGTTGAAAAGCGAATTGACAGAGCGAAGAAAAGCGCAAAGGGCGGAGACAAGAAGTTTTTGGCAGAGGCTGCGTTTTTCGAGCGCGTTAAGGCGCATCTTGAGGCGGAAAATCCGGTTAGAACCATGGAGCTTAACGAAGAAGAGCAAGAGTGGATGCGCGATATGTTCTTGATTACGACCAAGCCTGTTATATTTGCGGCTAACGTTTCGGAGGACGAGCTTTCAGGAGACTATAAACAAAACGAAAACTACAAAAAGCTTTATGACTTTGCTACATCCAAGGGCTGCGAGATTATCCCCGTTTCCGCAAGGATAGAGGAGGAAATAGCCCAGCTTGACGACGCAGAAAAGGCGGACTATTTAGAGGCGCTCGGTATTGAAGAGTCGGGGCTTGACAGGCTTGTCAGAGCAAGCTACAAGCTTTTGGGCCTTATAAGCTACCTTACAAGCGGCGAGCCTGAGACAAGGGCGTGGACCATCGTTAACGGGACCAAGGCGCCGCAGGCGGCAGGCAAGATACACAGCGACTTTGAACGTGGCTTTATCCGTGCCGAGGTTGTTTCGTACGACGACCTTATCGCGTGCGGCAATATGGTGGCGGCTAAGGAAAAGGGCCTTGTTCGTTCCGAGGGCAAGGAATATGTCATGAAGGACGGCGACGTTGTTCTTTTCAGAATAAATGTGTGATGGAGTGAAAAAATGAAAATAGGCATTATAGGAGCTATGGACATAGAGGTCGACGGAATTAAAAAGCATATTGAAAACTGCAAGATTGATAAAATCGGTATGAACGAATTTTGGTACGGCAGTCTTTGTGGCCACGACGTTGTGGTTGCAAAGTGCGGTGAGGGCAAGGTTAATTCCGCAATGACCGCGCAAAGTATGATTTTGCAGTACAACCCGGAAGTGATTATAAACACGGGCGTTGCAGGCGCTTTGAAAAGTGGAATGAAGGTTTTGGACGTTGTGGTTGCAGACGACGTTTGTCAGCACGACTTTGACCTTACACCTCTTGGCTACGAGCCGGGCTTTGTTCCTCAGGTGGAGGGCGTAAAGATGCCCTGCGATAAACGCGTAGCCGACGCTTTGTGTGCAAGCGCAAAGAGGCTTTGCGACAGCGGCATACACAGAGGGACTATCGCATCGGGGGACGTTTTTGTTGCGACCAAAGAGCAAAAAGAGAGGATAACTTCCCTCTTTGGAGCAGTCGCGGCCGAGATGGAGGGCGCAAGCATCGGCCAGGTATGTGTGATTAATAACAAGAGATTTTGTGTCCTAAGGGTTATGTCCGACAACGCGGACGAAAGCGCCAACATCAGCTTTTCCGAGCTTGCGGTCAAGGCGGCAGATATTTCGGTAGGCGTTGTTTTGGATATGATAAAAAACTTTTAATAATCAATCATTAAAACTGACTTCCCACTTGCTTTTGATGTTCTAAACTCGCGTTTTTGTGAATAATATTAAATATACTTATTGACATGAACGGGAGAGTGAACAGGATTGGAAAACTTGCTTATAAACAATTATGCCGAGGCAGTCGGCGACTTGCAGAGCGAATTTTCATACAGTCATGAAAGCTATGGGGAGTGTTTTTATTCATTCACAATTAAGATTCCCCGCCTTTCGGACAGTGCAGATATAATAGTGGTTACGGCTTCTGAACGCATTTTGTGCGACGAGGACTACAAAATAGGCGACCGCGTGCATATAGTGGGTCAGTTTAGGTCATATAACAATTACCAGGAACAGGGCAGCAGGCTTATTTTAACTCTTTTTGCAAAATCTATAAAAAAGGCGGACAATGAAAAATATATGAACGAAATTGAACTGAACGGCTTTTTGTGCAAGGAGCCGATTTACAGGACTACTCCGTTTGGACGTGAGATTACCGACATACTGCTGGCGGTAAACAGGACTCATAACAAGTCTGACTACATACCCTGCATCGCGTGGGGCAGAAACGCCAAGTTCGCCGAGCGTCTTACTGTCGGGGACAAAATAACAGTAAGTGGCAGGATGCAAAGCCGTGAGTATCAAAAAAGGCTTGATGACGAGGTTTTAACCCGCGTTGCGTACGAAATTTCAATTTCAAAAATTGAAACTGACATCCAACCAAAAATTAACAGTATATAAAAACCCCCTTTGCAAAAAATATGGTTGTAACTTAAAAAAAGGTACAATTATTAACAAAGGAGTGTAATTTACAATGGCAAATAACAAACACGTTGTTCCTGAAGCTAAGCAGGCAATGAACAGATTTAAGATGGAAGCGGCAAGTGAAGTAGGCGTTAACCTTAAAGAAGGTTACAACGGCGACTTGACTTCCCGTCAGGCAGGTAGCGTAGGCGGTCAGATGGTTAAAAAGATGATCGAAGCTTACGAAAACGGCATGAGATAACAAAAATCTTATAACTTAATGGGCAGTGCTTTTTTCGCTGCCCATTAAATTTTACGGAGGATTATATGTTAAGACGATTTTTAGTTGTTACTATGGTTTTTGCATGTATGGCTGCCTTTACTGCTTGCGGAGGTAATGACTCGGGCAGCGGTGTGCAGAATGATTCGAATGGCGGCGCAACCGACGGAACAACCAACAACATGACTACCGACATGCGTATTATAGGTGAAGATATGCGAAACGGCGTAGACGATATGATGGACGGCGCTAATATGAGATAAACAAAGAGGGTGCAGCCTTACGGCAGCCCTCTTTTTTTGATTTTTAAAAAAATGCACTACCTTGTTGAAAAAATATTGCCAACCAAAAAAACTTGTGATATAATTGATACATATAGGATTTTATTTCATAAAATCCCCAAAGCCTTTCGGCTTTTGCGGCCTTTGGCCGCGTGTGTCAATTGACGGCGTCGTAAAAACGCCCTTGCAAGCAAGCGTTTTTACTCCTAGTAAAATTGGCATATTAAATTTAAGACTAATGAAAAGGAAGAGATTTGTTTATGAAAAAGATTTACGAAGGTAAGACCAAAGACGTTTACAGTTTAGATAACGGTAACGTACTTCTTAAATTTAAAGATGACTGCACCGGTAAAGACGGCGTTTTTGACCCGGGCGAGAACTCTGTCGGTCTTAAAATTGAAGGTATAGGTAAGGCTAACCTCAGAACTTCTGTGTACTATTTTGACCTTTTGAAGAAGGCGGGTATCAAGACACATTACGTTAGCGCTGACGTTGACGAGGCTACTATGGAAGTTTTGCCCGGTAAGGTGTTTGGACACGGCCTTGAGGTTATTTGCAGACTGGTTGCAACAGGCAGCTTTATTCGCAGATACGGTGAATATATAAAGGACGGTACTCCTTTGGAGGGTGGCTATGTAGAGTGCACCTTCAAAAACGACGAAAAGGGCGACCCGTTGGTTACATCAGAGGGCTTGGCTGCTCTTGGCGTAATGAGCGAGGAAATGTTTAAGAGCATGAAGGAGCAGACTTTGAAAATTACTAAAATCGTTGCTGACGACTTAAAGACAATCGGTCTTGACCTTTGGGATATCAAGTTCGAGTTCGGCTACAACAACGACGAGGTTATTTTGATTGACGAAATCGCTTCCCCAAATATGCGCGTTTACAAAGACGGCAAGATTGTAGACCCGGTTGAGCTTACAAAATTAATTTTGGACAGATAGTTTAAAGAGACGGCATACTTTGTGCCGTCTCTTTGTTGTCGAAAAATATGTTTGTGGTGTAAGGCTTCGACTTGATAAAGAAAATACAAACAAAGAAACAATTAACGAACAGAGTGAACTGAAAAATGGGCTGTCACACCAATAAGGTGAGACAGCCCAAAATTTTGTGCGTAACAAGAGTGATATGGAAATTAAAATATCAATACAGACATTAAGATATACACATCGGTTTGGTAAGCTTTATGCCCTGTGTATATCTATGTTAAGATCAGTAAGAAATTTATAAAGTTCTTCGTCAAGGGAAGCGTTGGTAACGATTTTATCCGCAACTTCAAGCGGTGAAATTTTTGCAAATGCTGTACGTTCGAATTTAGTAGTATCAGCGGCTATTATGCAAAGCTTTGATTGTTCAATCATAGCACGGTCGATAGCGGCTTCTTTGTCGTAGTATGTGGTAAAACCGTTTTGCGCATCAATTCCGTCAACAGAGAGAATTAGCTTGTCTGCATGGTATTTCTTTAGCTGCTCTACGGCGTCATCGCCATAGCTGAACTGGTATTTGGAATTGATATAACCACCTACCAGACAAACATTAAAGTTTGGTACGTCTGCCGCTTCTAATGCTATTGCAATCGAGTTTGTTACTATGTTTAAATTGTAGCTTGTAGGAAGGCTGCGAAAAACAAGCAGAGTTGTAGTGCCTGAATTGAGCATTAAAGTGTCTTTGTCCTCAACCATATTTGCAATCGCTTCTGCAATCTTTTTCTTTTCTTTCTGGTTGGTGTTCAAACGTTGGTTAAGATTCATACTGTAATACGGCTTGTATGAACTGATGGCACCGCCATGAACACGCGAAAGAAGACCTTTCTTTTCAAGGTCTGTAAGATATGTTCTTATGGTTACTTCCGATATATCAAAATATTTACTTAATTCAGTTACGTTTACGCTGCCGTTTTTTTTCAAAAAATCAAGGATTTTTTGCTTACGTTCATTAAGGTCCATTTTCTCCTCCGTATGTCAAGCTATTGTGTTTGTGTTAATTGTACCACGAATTATATCGTTTTGCAATATTTTGTTATGCTTTTGTTTTTGTAAAAACAATAAGATTTACGTAAAAACACATTGACGCAAAACAAAAGTTACTATATAATATATTTGGTTAGATTTAATTATAATCTAAAAACGTAAAACACAGCAAAATATGTTCATTTTTTAAAAGAGGTGCGTATGAAAATTCTTGGAATTGATTATGGAACAACATCAGTAAAGGCAGCGTTGTTTAACGAAAATTTAGAGCAGTCCTTGTGCCTTTCAAAAGATTACGCTTTAAATATCAAAGAGGATTTGGTAGAGCTTGAGGCGGTAAAATACTGGGAAATTTTAGAGGATATTTTAAACGAGATAGGCCCGGAAGCAAAGCCTGACGCACTTGCGATTGATACACAATGTGAAACAATAATACTTGCAGACGAAAACGGCAATCCTGTGCGTGACGCGATTGTGTGGCTTGATAACCGAGCAAAAAAGGAAGCCGAAATTATAGAGGCGCACTTTGGAAGGCAAAAGGTGTATGAAATTACAGGTCAGCCTGAAATTACGGCAACATGGCCTGCGTGCAAGCTTTTGTGGGTGAAAAATAACGAGCCTGATGTGTGGGCAAAAACAAAGAAAATCTTTCTTTTAGAGGACTATCTTCTATATAAGCTTACGGGCAAGTTCGTAACGGAAAAAACACTTCAGTCATCAAGCCTTTATTTTGATATCAAAAAAGGTACGTGGTGGGACGAAATCCTTGATTTTATAGGAGTGGACAAAGAAAAACTTCCGACGCTTTTAAAAAGCGGTGAATACGTAGGCGACTATAACGGAATAAAGGTAGTAACCTCAGCAATGGACCAGATTGCAGGCGCAATAGGCGCAGGAGTAGTAGAAAAAGGAATAATAAGCGAAATGACGGGAACGACAATGGCAATATTTGTTCCTACAGATGAAATTCCTGCCTATGACGAAAACAGTATCGTGCCTTGCCATTATAATTATGATGATGGTTATTGTCTGCTTTCGTGGAGTCCGACGGCAGGGATGGCGCTTAAATGGTTTAAAAACGCATTTTTAAAAGATATGACTTTTAAAGAGCTTGACGAAATGGCTGAAAAGATTAACATAGGAAGCGACGGAGTTGTATTTTTGCCATATTTGTGCGGTTCTACAATGCCGAAATATAACCCTGATGCAAAAGGCAGCTTTACAGGCCTTACACCGGAGCATACGCCTGCGCATTTTGTGCGCAGTATAATGGAAGCGGTAGCGTGCGTTTTAAAGAGCAATCTTGATTATTTAAAAGTACCTGTCAGGGAAATACGCGCAATGGGCGGAGGCGCAATGAGCAGCCTTTGGTGTTCTATTAAGGCTGATATGACAAATATGAATATTATCACGCTTAAAAATAAGGAAACAGCGTGCCTCGGTTCTGCGATTTTAGCGGGTGTCGGATGCGGATGCTTTTCTTCCGTTGAAGAGGCGTGTAAAAATATTAAAACAGATAAAGTCTATACACCGAGCGGCGCAGACTATAAAAAAGTATATGAAAAATATATGGAATATGACAATCTTCTTAACCAAAAGAGAGTGTAAAACATGATTAATGCGGCATTTTTCCCGCAAAACTCTTAACAAAATGTTGACTTAAAGTTTGTTTTAAATGGCAAGCGAAAGAAAAACGAAAGAAAAACGAAAGAAATTGGTTGACTTTTTGAAAGTGTAGGTGTATAATAGGTGTATAATATAATTAAAATATTGAGAAAAGGGGTTTTAATATGAGTAAAAACTGGGCAAGTGTTGATCTTAACACAGTTCCAAACATGGTTTCAAAAACTGTTCCGGGTCCTAAATCAGTTGAATATCACGAAAGATGTTCAAAGTACATGAAGGGCTATTCAAGTCAGGTTAAACTTTTCCCTGTAACTTTTGATTCGGGATATGGCTATACTTTAAAAGACGTTGACGGCAATACATACATCGACTTTTCATCAGGTATATATGTAACGGGCTTAGGTCATTGCCATCCGAAAATCAGCGAGGCAGTTGCTAAACAGGCACAGTCTTTGATGAACTGTCACGACTTCACAACAAAGGTTAAAATGGAGCTTGTTGAAAAAATGCACGAAATCACAGGTGGCAGATTCGGCGGTTTCCAGTTCTACGATTCAGGCACAACTGCGGTTGAAGCAGGTCTTCGTTGTGCACGTGCTGCAACAGGCAAGCAGGAATTTATCTCGTTCTACAGAGACTTCCACGGTAAAACATACGGCGCAAACTCGCTTGCAGTAGTTGGTACTGATACACATATGAGAGCTCCGGGCTTTATGCTCGCTCCAAGACCGAATCCGTATCGCGACTTCTTCGGCAGAACACCTGAAGAAGCTTGGAAGGATTCATCACCATATATCAGAATGATTGAAGGAATAATTGATAACGAATGTGCAGCAGGCGGTAACAACCTTGCAGCAATCGTATTAGAGCCGATTCAGGGCTGGGGAGGTTCTATCATTCCTCCTGCCGACTTTATTCCTGCGCTTCGTGAGCTTTGTGACAAACGTGGAATACTCCTCTTTGCAGACGAAGTTCTAAACTGTATGGCAAGAACAGGTAAATGGCTTGCTATGGACCATTGGGATGTTACAGCTGACATTACAACTTTGGGTAAAGGCTTCGGTAACGGATTCCCTGTAACTGCATTGGCAGTATCAAAGGACTTGGCTCCTGCTATTGAGAAGATTTCTGCATCTTCAAGCTATGGTGGCAACCCGATGGCTTGTGTTGCTGCACTTGAATCAATCAAGGTTATTGAAGAAGAAAAGTTAAATGAGAGATCAACTCATCTCGGCGAAATAATGCTCAAGAGAATGCAGGAAATGATGGCTGCGCACCCAATTATCGGTGATGTTCGTGCTATCGGTTGCTTGCAGGCTATTGAAATCGTTAAAGACCGCGACACAAAAGAACCGTTTGCAGAAGCCGGCACAATGATTTATCAGAAGGCGTTCGAAAAGGGTCTTGCTTGGGTTCCGTCAGGTCACATCTTACGTATGTCACCTCCAATGATTTTGGATGACGAGGCTGCATTAAAGGGTCTTGACATCATTGAAGAAGCAGTAGCAGAAACCGAGAAGCATTTCGGTTATTAATATGAAAATCTCAAGGGTTATTGCTGAAAAAACTTTTCGTGCAATAACCCTTGAAAAGCTTTAAATAAAGAGAGGTATTTTTATGAGAACAATAAAATTCGGTCTTATCGGCTGTGGTCTTATGGCACGTGAATTTGCTTCTGCGGCGGCAAGATGGTGCCATCTTAAAGAAGATATAGCAAAGCCTGAAATCGTTGGTATATGCTCCGTTGTTCCTGAAGAAATGGAATGGTTTAAGAAAAATTTCCCCGAAATCAAGTATGCTGTGGCAGACTATAAGGAGCTTCTTGACAAAGAAGATA
>JAZREA010000010.1:0-27478 GCA_045660545.1 Clostridia bacterium
GGCAAGAAAGTCCTTGGGAGCATATCCTTTTTTCCAAAGAGCGTTTACCTCGTTAACCTCCATACCGAACAAAAACATATTTTCACAGCCCACCTCTTCATAAATCTCAACGTTTGCACCGTCCATAGTTCCGAGCGTAACAGCGCCGTTTATCATAAGCTTCATGTTGCCTGTACCCGAAGCCTCCTTGCCCGCCTGAGAAATCTGCTCGCTTATATCAGCGGCAGGGATTATTATCTCCGCAAGAGATACTCTGTAATCCGCAATAAACACAACCTTGATATAATCTCTTACGTCCGCATCCTTTTCAATCATATCGGAAAGGGCGCATATAAGTCTTATAATCTCCTTGGCCATATAGTATCCCTTAGACGCCTTCGCGGCGAAGATAAATGTCTTTGGCTGTGGCTTTAAGCCCTCATACTTAATCTTTCTGTACATATGGATTATGTGCATAACTTTAAGCATCTGGCGCTTATATTCGTGTAGTCTTTTAACCTGAATGTCAAAAATCGAGTCGCAGTTAACGGTTATTCCGTTTTCCTTTGCAATATATTCTGCAAGGCGTTCCTTGTTGGCGCGCTTAATTTTACGCAGAGACTCCAAGACCTCTTTGTCGTCAGCAAAGTCGTTAAATTTAGCAAGTTTTGTAAGGTCCTCTATAAATCCGTCTCCGATTTTCTCCTCCAAAAGCTCGGTAAGAAGCGGGTTGGACTGGCAAAGCCACCTTCTGTGCGCAATACCGTTTGTGACGTTGGTAAGCTTTTCGGGGAAAATGTGGTGGAACTCTTTGAACGTGTCGTCCTTTAAAATCTGCGAATGAAGCTTCGAAACGCCGTTTACGCTGTAACAGCACGCCATACAAAGATTAGCCATCTTAACAACACCGTCGGAAATTATAGACATCTTGTTAATCGCCTGGGCGTAATCTGCGTGGTTTTCGTATATCATCGCGCAAAAACGTCTGTTAATTTCCTCAATTATGCTGTAAATTCTCGGAAGGTGAGACTTTATAAGGTCAACAGGCCACTTTTCAAGCGCCTCGCTCATAACTGTATGGTTTGTATAAGCCAATGTTTTGCAGCAAATCTCCCACGCATCGTCCCATACATAGCCGTAATCGTCCATCAGTATCCTCATAAGCTCCGGGATACAAAGTGACGGGTGGGTGTCGTTTATGTGTATTACAACCTTGTCAGCAAGATTGTCAAACGTTTTATATTTCTCGTAGTGTTTACGCGTAATCTGTTGGAGCGACGCGCTTACAAAGAAGTACTGCTGTTTTACGCGGAGCGACTTGCCGTTGTAGTTGTCGTCAGCAGGGTACAAAACCTTGGAAATAGAGCTTGCGATAGCCTCCTTTTCAGACGCCTTGCCGTGCTCGCCCTGTGCAAAAAGGTCCATATCGAAGCCCTGCTTGCTGTTAGCACCCCAAAGTCTCAGGGTATTAACCGCGTCGGTGTTATGGCCCGAGATTAACAAGTCGTACGGTGTTGCTGTAATCGGCACATAGTTTGTGTGCTCTGTTTTAAGTCCGTCTTCCGTCCAGTTTTCGTGTATGTCTCCGAAAAAGTGTACCTCTACCGCCTCGTCGTGTCTGGGAATCAGCCAGTTGCCGCCCATCTCTATCCAGTCGTCAGGGAACTCCATCTGCCAGCCGTCAACTATAACCTGCTTAAAAATACCAAACTCATAGCGGATTGAAAAGCCTGTTGCAGGGTAGCCAAGAGTGGTAAGAGAATCCATATAGCAGGAAGCGAGACGACCGAGTCCGCCGTTACCGAGGCCTGCGTCCGGCTCCATTTCGTAGAGCTCGTCTGCGTCGTAGCCGTTTTCCGCCAAAAGCTCGCGCACTTCATTTTCTATCCCAAGGTTCCAGAGGTTGTTTCTGAGCGAGGTGCCTACCAAAAACTCCATAGACATATAATAAACCTGCTTTGCTTCCTTAGCGTCTACCTCTTTATTAAACTTATATCTCTTTTCAGCCAGAACTCCGTTTGTAGCCCCCAAAACAGCCTGATAAACCTGTCTTTTGCTTCCGTTTTTCAGGTCTGTGCCGAAGTTTAGCTCCATATATTTTTCAATTCTCTGTTTAAATTGCGCTGCCGAAATCTCCATCAGCATATACCGCCTCTCTTAATAAATATTTGCAATTACTGCCCCAGCAGTTCTTTGTACATTTCAATATACTTTTGTGCCGGGTTGTTCCAGCTAAAATCTACGCTCATTGCGTTTTTACGGATCTTACGCCAATTTGGCTTGTCGTAATAAAGTTCAACCGCCCTTTTGACAGCGTCTAACATATCGTAGGGATTATAGCTTTGGAACGTTATTCCCACGCCCTCCTTGGTCTGCATATTGTAAGGCTGTACTGTGTCATAAAGCCCACCGACAGTATGCACAATCGGCACTGTTCCGTAGCGCATCGCAATCATCTGCGAAAGACCGCACGGCTCCGACTTAGAAGGCATTAAGAACATATCGGCACCCGCATATATTTTGGACGCCATATCGGTCGAAAACTTAATCACAGCCCTTACCTTGTCGTGGCGCCTGTTTTCCCAGCCACGCATAAGCTCCTCGTACTCGGGCGCACCTGTTCCGAGCAGTATAAGCTGCAACGGCAATTCTAAAATTTTATCCATTACCTCGTAGAACAAATCAAAGCCCTTTTGCTTTGTAAAGCGCGTAACCATACCGATAAGCGGTACTCCCGACTTTGTGTCAAGTGCCATGCTCTTTTGGAGGTCCGTTTTGTTATAGGACTTGTTTTTAATATTGTCTATTGAGTAGTTTGTTTTTATACATTTGTCAGTATTTGGGTCAAACAGGTTAGTGTCTATTCCGTTTATAATTCCCCTGATTTTACCACGCCTTGAATTTAGAATATTATGAAGCCCGAAGGAATGCTCGGGGTATAAAATTTCGTTAGCGTAGTTGTTGCTGACGGTTGAAACAATATCAGCCGACTCGATACCCGCCTTTAAGACATTAAGGTCGCCGTCGTAAGACATAAGCGGCTTTAACGAAACGTCAAGTCCGAAAAGCTCGCCCAAAATATACGGGTCGAACTTGCCCTGAAACTCTATATTGTGAATAGAGAGCACCGTCTTAATATCGCGGTATCCATCCCTTTGCCTGTAAAACGCGTTGAGATAAACGGGCACCATGGCGGTGTGCCAGTCGTTAGCGTTTATAACGTCGGGGAAAAAGTCTATAATCGGCAGCACCTCTAAAACCGCCCTCGAAAAGAAAGCGAAAATCTCTCCATCGTCGTATGCACCGTAAACCTTGTCCCTGTTAAAGTACTGCTCGTTGTCTAAAAAGTAGAAGGTTACGCCATTGTGCTCTGCGGTAAAAATCCCGCAATAGCTGCTCCTCCAACTGTTAGACACATAGCAGTTGGTAACATATTTCATTTTATCTTTAAGCTCTGTCTTTATCGCAGAAAACAGCGGGATTATAACCCTTGCATCTACGCCCTTTTCCACAAGAGCTTTCGGAAGTCCGCCCATAACGTCTCCCAGACCTCCGACTTTTACAAACGGAGAAGCCTCCGTTGCAGCAAATAAAATCTTCATTATTCTTGCCTCCCACAGTCTTGCTGCGTTTTAATTATTGTACTATTTACACGTTTTGGTGTCAATGACGATTTGCACAAACATCAGACGATTTTGCCCTTATTTATTATAAAAGGCATACTTGACGACCCGCAAAGTGTCACGCCCTCTGATATCTTAACATCCTTATCAGTTATAACGCAGGACAAAGAGGCGTCCTTTGAAACAAAAGTGTTTTGCATAATTATCGAGTCTTTTACGACAGCGCCTTTTTCCACCACAACATCTCTGAAAACTATGCAGTTTTCCACTACACCGTCTATTTTACATCCATCTGCAATAAGCGAGTTTTTAACGCCGCTGTTGTAGCCGTACACAGTAGGCACGGAGTCTTTAATTCTCGTAAGTATAGGTATTTCGCCGTAGTAAAAATCTTTTCTTACATCTTTTTGCAAAAGCTTCATGCTGACGTTATAGTAGCTGTTTACATCGTTAATTACAGACACATAGTCATCCACTCTGTACCCGTATATGTTAAGGTTTGCCATATTGTGAGAAAAAATATCTCTCTTAATAGACGTCCAGCCGTATGTGGTACTCTTCTCGACAAGAGAAATTAAAAGGTCCTTTTTAACCAGCATAACGTTTAGCGCGACGTCCTTTTCCTCCCTTTCGTCGTCGTTGATGTGGTAAACCGTGTCTACAAGCTTGCCCTCTTCGTTTACGGTAACTTCAAGGTCCTTTGCATACGGACGCATCTTTTTATACGCAAAGGTAATGTCGGCTCCTGTGCTGATATGCGACTGCATAATCTTTTTAAAATCTATTCCGCCGACTATATTGCCGTCGCACAAAAGGCAATACTCAGGCAACGAGTTTTTGATAAAGTTCATTATACTGTTTAATGAATCAATCTTGTTGCCTGCGACAACCGAGTCGGTATCCTGCATATACGGAGTTAAGAACTTAACGCCTCCGTTTTTTCTGTTAAGGTCCCAGTCCTTGCCCCAACCGATGTGGTCCATCAGCGAGCCGTATCTGTTTCTGGCAACGATGCCGATATTGTTCACCCCGCTTGCGACAAGCGACGAAAGCATAAAGTCAACAAGCCTGAACCTGCCGCCGAACGGTAAAGAAGCAAGGGTCCTGTTTGAAGAAAGCTCTCCCATCTTTGATGTGCGGTAATTGTCTGAAAATAATATGCAAAATGCGTTCATATATTACTCATAACCTTTCTGTCAAATTTAGTTTCTACCGCTTCCCGGCTCTATCATTTCTCCGGGCAGCACAACCTGCCCTGACTTTACAACAGCTCCCTGTCCTATTACGGCGATGCCCCAGTTGTCTTTATATTCCTCAGGCGCAGCACCTATAACGGCGCCGTCTTCTATGACCGCGTTGTCTGCTACGATGGCGTACTTTACCTTGGCCCCCTTGCCTATCGTTACGTCCTTCATAATAACAGAAAAATCAACCTCCGCACCGGCGCTTACAGAGACGTTTGAGAACAATATGGAATAATTAAGCTTGCCGTTAACAAAGCAGCCTTCCGTTACCATAGAGTTGTCAATCGTTGCCTCGTTTGAAATGTAGTGCGGTGTTGCAGCGCCGTGTCTGCAATAAATCCTCCACAGCGGGTCCCAGATATCTATCGCTATGCTGGGATTTAAAAGGTCCATATTTGCTTCCCAAAGATTATCTATTGTTCCAACGTCCTTCCAGTATCCTTCAAACGGATACGCAAACATTCTCTGCCCGTCGTTTAACATCGCAGGAATGATGTTTTTACCAAAGTCGTTTGAAGTGTTCTCGCCCTTTTGCTCGTCCTCGATTAGATATTTTCTCAGCTTTTCCCATGTAAATATGTATATTCCCATGGAAGCTTTGTTGGACTTTGGTTTTTGGGGCTTTTCTTCAAATTCATAGATAGACAAGTCGTCGTTTGTGTTCATAATGCCGTAGCTTGAAGCTTCGTCAATCGGCACATTCATAACCGCTATTGTAGCGTCGGCGTTCTTTTCCTTATGGTAATCAAGAAGCTTTGAATAGTCCATCTTATAAACGTGGTCACCCGACAGAACAAGCACATACTTAGGACTGTACTGTTCTATAAAATTAATATTTTGATAAATAGCGTTCGCCGTACCCTTGTACCAAGAAGCAGAGCTTCCTGTATACGGCGGAAGGATGTGTACCCCTCCGTTAATTCTGTCTAAATCCCACGGCTGTCCGTTGCCTATATACGCATTCAGCTCCATCGGCCTGTACTGCGTAAGCACACCCACTGTATCTATGCCCGAATTTGCACAGTTTGACAGCGTGAAATCGATTATTCTATACTTTCCTCCAAACGGAACAGCAGGCTTGGCGCGCTGATTAGTCAACACGTAAAGTCTGTTTCCTTGCCCACCGGCAAGTAGCATTGCGACCATTTCTTTTTTGTTAGTCATCTTAACCATCGCCTTTCTGCCCTTTGATTTTTGCGTGTATCGGGCTTTGCACGCAAGATTTATTTCTATCTTTTAGAAGGTGCCTTTTTATAAAAATACACGGTTGAAAACGCAGGTATTTTAAGTGACAAATAGTGGGGCTTTCCGTACAACTCGCCCTTTTTCGTCCTTACCTTGTTGTTTTGCAGTCCGCTTCCGCCGTATTTTTCCAAATCAGTAGTGAAAATCTCATCATACACTCCCGCTCTGTCCACGCCTATCTTATAGTCTTCGTGGGAAACGGACGAAAAATTACTTACCGCTAATATAACATTGCCTTTTTTGTCCTTACGGTAAAAAGATATTATGTTGTTTTTACTGTCGTCGCAGTTGGCCCAGTCAAAGCCGTCCCACGTCGTATCAAGCTCCCAAAAAGCAGGATACTTTTTATATATATTATTTAAGTCGTGTACAAATATCTTATGCTTTTTATGCGAATCGTAGTCGAGTAAATTCCAGTCGAGCTCCTGTTCCTCGTTCCACTCGATGAACTGGCCGATTTCACTTCCCATAAACAAAAGTTTTTTGCCGGGGTGCGCGTACATATAACCAAGATATGCTCTTAGGTTTGCGAACTTGTCTTCATACCCGCCCGGCATCTTGGATAAAAGCGACGCCTTGCCGTGAACTACTTCGTCGTGAGAAAGCGGGAGTATAAAGTTTTCCGAAAAGGCATAAGTAAGTGAAAATGTAAGGTTATTATGCACCCCTTTTCTGAAAAACGGGTCCTGCCTCATATAAACGAGCGAGTCGTTCATCCACCCCATATTCCACTTGAAGTTAAAGCCTAAGCCCCCGTCCGCAACAGGATAGGTAACCATTGGCCACGCGGTGGACTCCTCCGCTATCATCATAACACCGTCAAACTCGGAGAAAACCCTGGTGTTTAGCCTTTGCAAAAATTCCTTTGCTTCGATATTGCCGTTTCCGCCGTATTTGTTCGGCCTCCACTCGCCCGACTTTTTACCATAGTCAAGGTACAGCATCGACGCAACAGCGTCTACCCTAAGCCCGTCTGCATGATATTTATCAAGCCAAAAACACGCGTTCGAAATCAAAAAGCACAAAACCTCGTTTTTAGAATAGTCGAAAATTCTCGTACCCCAGTCGGGGTGCTCCCTTTTAAGCTCGTCCGCGTACTCGTAGCAATAGCTCCCATCAAACTCGTAAAGCCCGTGTGCGTCCTTGGGGAAATGCGCAGGCACCCAGTCTAATATAACACCTATACCTGCTTTGTGGCAGTTATCAATAAACTTCATAAAGTCCTTTGGTGTGCCGTAGCGCGACGTTGGAGCAAAGTACCCTGTAACCTGATACCCCCAGGACTTATCATAGGGATATTCCGAAACAGGCATAAGCTCTATGTGTGTAAAGCCCATTTCCTTTACATACGGTATCAATTCGTCCGAAAGCTTTTCGTAATTAAAAGTGTTGCCGTCGGAATATCTGCGCCACGAGCCAAGGTGCAGCTCGTATATACTGACCGCGTCATCATACGGAGCCTTACGGCTCTTCATCCATTTTTCGTCCTTCCATTCGTAGCCGTCGATGTCATAAACCCTCGAAGCAGTGCCTGGGCGAGTCTCGAAATGGTAAGCGTAAGGATCCGACTTGTAAAGCTCTTCTCCGTTTTGGGTAACAATTAAATATTTATAAGAAGCATACTCTAAAACGCCCTCAATTACACATTCATATATTCCGCCGTCTGTAATTCTGTAAGCCTTGTTGGCGTATTTATCCCATCCGTTAAAGTCGCCTACAACGTAAACCTCGCTCGCATTTGGTGCCCAGACTCTGAAAACGCAGTAGTCTCCTTCAAAATGTGCGCCAAGATAGTCGTAAGAACAATAGTTTGTGCCCTCGTGAAAAAGGTACTGGGCAACTCTGCTTTGTTCACTATTTATCTTATCCATTACGTTCACCACACAATATATTATTTCTTGTACATATTCTACCACGAAATCTTTGATTTGTACATATTAATTGTATAAATTTTATATTTTTTTCAAAAAAATTAATTTTATATGGTGAATATTGACAAAATACTCTTTAAATAGTATGCTAATATAAAAATAACGCTTTTCATCCCCAAAAAGGAGTACAAATATGCCACTTGTAAAATACGATTCCTACATCAAAGATTATAAAAGTCCTTTCGGCGCAGTTGCGACAGACGCTGAGGTGACTTTTTCAATAGATATCAAAAAAACCGAAGAGCCTTTTGACGCCACGTTTGTTTACCGCCACGACCAGACAAACTCCCCGATATATATATCTATGCAAAAGGTCGGAGAATATGACAACTATTTTCGTTTCTCGTGCAAAATTTCTTTTGAAACTGCGGGACTTTACTTTTACAGATTCGAATATGACTCGAATATAGGAAAGCGTTTTGTCGGCTTAAAGGACCGATTGGCACAAGTTGAAGACTGGCTTCCCGAGTGGCAGCTGACGGTATATGATAAAAGCTTTAAAACACCAAACGACGTAAAGGGCGGCATTATGTACCAGATCTTCCCCGACCGCTTTTGCAAAGGGGATGGATACGACCTTCCCGAGGCCAAAAACCCAAGGAAAGTACACAAAAACTGGTACGACGTGCCGGAATTTATATACGACACCCCGGGCTACGCCGCAAACGACTACTACGGTGGCAATATACAGGGAGTTATAGACAGGCTTGAGTATTTAAAGTCGCTTGGGGTCAGCATAATTTATTTTAATCCCGTCTTCGAAAGCCCTGAGTATCACCGTTACAGCACAGCAAACTACTTTAACATCGACCCGTATTTTGGCACAAACGAACAGTTCGCACTTCTTACGGAAAAATGTAGGGAACTTGGGATTAAGGTTATACTCGACGGTGTTTTCAGCCACACAGGCGCTGACAGTATTTACTTTAACAGATACGGTCACTACGACAGCTGCGGCGCTTACAACTCGGAAAACTCGCCGTACAAAAACTGGTATAATTTTATCGAATACCCGAACAAATACGAATGTTGGTGGAACTTTGAAAATCTGCCCAATGTAAACGAGCTTCATCCCGACTACTTAGAGTATATAACGGGCGAGGACGGTGTGCTTAGCTTCTGGCAGGGCATTGGCGCAGGCGGTTGGAGGCTTGACGTGGCGGACGAATTGCCCGACGGATTTTTGGACGCTCTTTACAAAAGAGTTAAGCTAAAAGACCCCGACGCACTTGTAATCGGCGAGGTGTGGGAGGACGCGACAAATAAGTTTGCATACAACGTACGCAGGCGCTACCTTTTAGGCGGACAGATGGACAGCGTTATGAACTACCCCTGGAGAAGTGCGATTTTAGACTTTGTTGTCGGAGCGGACGAGGGGCTTTTCCACAGCCGTATAATGTCTATACTGGAAAACTACCCAAAAGAGGCCACCGACTGTTTAATGAACATAATATCCACGCACGACACCGTACGCGCTATAACGTACTTCGGCGTAGAGCACGACGTCCCCGACGAGCAAAAGGGCGCATACAAGATGACTCCCGAAGAATACGAAAAGGGAAAGAAAAGGCTTATGCTTGCCGCGTTTTTACAGTTTACTCTGCCCGGTATCCCGTGTATATACTACGCGGACGAGGTGGGGCTTGAAGGTTTTCGCGACCCTTATTGCAGAATGGGGTATCCCTACGGAAACGAAGACCACGAAATATTAAACTTTTACAAGGAAATTGCAAAAATACGAAGCGCTCACAAGGACGACTTTGCCTCCTCCTTCGTACCTCACGTTATGGGCAACGGCTTTTATTCGTTTATAAGAGGCGACCTTGTTTGTGCCATAAACTTAGGTAATGACGAGCAAAGATTAGCCGCCGAAAACGCCGAGATGATTTTCTCTCACGGAACGGTAGGTGCTGAAAGCGACAGTTTAAATCTTGCACCAAACTCGGCTGTAATATTAAAACAAAAAATCGAAAACGAGTAATCGTTTTCGATTTTTATTTTTTTATTCTGTTCATACATTCTTCGTAGCCGAGCATAAGCTGCTCTGCCCTGTGGGAGTCAGAGGAATAGATAAGTCTTCCTCCCCCTTGCTTTATCATCGCTTCAAGGTCTTTTGACGGAAAGGCTTCCGTACGGTAACCCCTTGCAACAGCTCCCATATTAATCTCAAAGACAGCGGAAGTCTCCAAAAGAGAATCTATCGCGGCCTTTGCCGCCCTTTTATACCTTTTGTCAGACGTATCAAAGAGGTGGTCCGCCTCATTAAACTTGGTTACAAGGTCAACGTGTGCTATAATGTCACACCCCGTCTTGTTATAAACGTCCGCTACCAAAGCGTAGTAGTCCTCTGCAAACGCCAAGTAGTCTCCATCGTAATACCTTTTTATCGCCTCGGTAAAGTCCTCTTCGCTTTCGTCTACGGGGATATACACCCCGTCCTTTTTAACATAATGAACGGAACCTATTATAAAGTCGTAGCCGTCCGTAGGCTCGGTGGAAAAGTAGTCCTGCTCAATGCCGAGCAAAATCTTCATCTTGCCTTTATACTTTTCCTTTAAAGCACGCACGCTTTCTTTGTAACGCTCGGTATTTTCCTTTGACATACAGTAGCTCTCGTCAAAGAATGTGTAGGAATGGCCCGAAAAGCCAAGCTCTTTTAGCCCCATCGCGTACGCAGTCGCGGCGATTTCTTCCGAAGTGTTCTCGCCGTCACAAAAGGACGTGTGAGTATGATAATTAGCCTTTATCATTTCGTCATTTTCTCCTGCTTAACCTTGTGGTCTATTATGTGCCTTGACGCAAGCTCCTTGTGTATATCCTCGACAGAAATACCCATCTGCACCATCAAGACCATAGCGTGGTACGCAAGGTCTGCAAGCTCGTAAATCGTCTCCGCCTTGTCATCCGCCTTGCCGGCGATTATAACCTCGGTGCACTCTTCCCCTACTTTTTTAAGTATTTTGTCGATACCCTTTTCAAAAAGGTAGGTTGTGTACGAGCCCTCGGGCTTTTCAACCTTTCTACCAACAAGCATATCATATAGGCCCTGAAGGCTGAACTCCTGAAGTTCGTCACTTTGCCACAAAAGGTTTGTAAAGCAAGAATCTGTTCCCTTATGGCAGGCAGGACCGTCCTTTTCAACCACTACTACAAGCGCGTCACCGTCGCAGTCTGCCGTAATGCTTACGATGTGCTGGTAGTTGCCACTTGTTTCGCCTTTTAGCCAAAGCTCGCCTCTTGAACGGCTCCAAAAGCATGTAAGCCCCTTTTCCATCGAGATTTCAAGGCTTTCTTTGTTCATATACGCAACTGTCAGCACCTTTTTGCTGACCGAGTCAACAACAACCGCAGGGATGAGCCCGTCTTTATCAAATTTCAGTTCGTTTATATTAATCATATCCATTACCTCATAGTCTAACAATTATATCGTTTTCTTTAAGCTTTCTTTTAAGGTCTAAAATCTCGACTTCTCCAAAATGGAATATCGAAGCCGCAAGGCCCGCATCTACTTCCGGAACCTTTTTAAAAAGGTCTACGAAGTCTTCGGCGCTGCCCGCTCCGCCCGAAGCGATAACCGGAACGCTGACAGCCTCTCTTACAGCCCGAATCATTTCGATATCAAAGCCCTTTTTTACCCCGTCGGTATCTATTGAATTTACAACTACCTCGCCCGCGCCAAGCGCAACGCATTTTTTAATCCAATCAATTGCCTCCATACCGGTATCCTCGCGTCCACCCTTTGAAAACACGCGAAACTCGCCGTCAACGCGCTTTATATCCACAGAGAGAACTACGCACTGGTTACCGTACTTTTGTGCCGCTTCGCTTATAATCGAGGGATTTTTAATCGCGCCGGAGTTAACGCTTACCTTGTCTGCACCGCACTTTAAAACGCGGTCGAAGTCATCAACACTGTTAATCCCGCCACCTACGGTAAGCGGAATAAATATCGTACTTGCCACCTCTTTTAAAATATCTGTAAAAAGCTGACGCTGTTCATAAGACGCTGTAATGTCGTAAAAGACAAGCTCGTCTGCGCCGTTTTCGGAGTAGTATTTTGCAAGCTCGACGGGGGATGAAACCTCCGAAAGCCCCTCGAAATTTACCCCTTTAACAACCCTGCCGTCCCTTACATCCAGGCAAGGTATAATCCTCTTTGTTATCATTTTGCTTCCTCCAACGCTTGTTCTAAGTCTATCGCCTTTGTGTAATACGCCTTGCCGATTATCGCGCCGTAGAGGTCCATTTCTCGCAGTCGTCTTATGTCGTCAAGCGTAGACACGCCCCCGGAGGCAGTTATATCAAGGTTGTACTTTAAAGAAAGGTCGCGGTAAAGTTCAAGGTTTGTTCCCCTCATAGCGCCGTCTCTTGATATGTCTGTACATATTACGTTTTTGACACCCAATTTTTGCATTTTAAGCATAAATTCATCAAGCGAAACTTCCGACTTTAAAACCCAGCCTTTTATCGCTATAAAGCCGTCCTTTACGTCCGCGCCTACCGCAATTTTGTCCCCAAACTCGGCAACCGCCTGTTTCAAAAGAGCCTCGTCAGTAATCGCCGCAGTGCCTAAAATAACTCTGTCAACGCCGACTAAAAAGTATCTTTTAATCGTATCCATGCTGCGGATTCCGCCGCCCACTTCTACAAATAGCTTTGTCTCGTCCACAACCTGTTTTACAAGCTCTATGTTTGGCGTGTTTCCATCCTTGGCGCCTTCTAAATCTACCATGTGTATATGGGTTGCGCCCTTTTGCTCAAAGTCTTTGGCAATCTCGATTGGGTTTTCGCTGTAAACGGTCATCTCATCGTAGTTGCCCTTGTAAAGACGCACCGCCTTTTTATCAAACAAATCTATCGCAGGGAAAATAATCATACCGTCCCCTCCATTTCACAAAACGCCTTTAAAATAGCAAGACCTACCTCGCCGCTCTTTTCGGGGTGGAACTGGCACCCCATAACGTTGCCGCTACATACCGCCGCAGTCAGCTCCTCGCCGTACTCCGTAGTCGCAGCCACGCTGTCTTTGCAGTTGTCAGCAAAGTACGAGTGGACAAAGTAAACAAAGTCTCCCTCTTTTATGTACTTAAAGAGCCCGCAGTCCTTTTTAAAGCTAAGTGCGTTCCATCCTATGTGCGGGATTTTAAGGTTTTCTGGAATTTTGCCCTCCATAGGCACTACCTCACCGGCTAAAAGTCCTAACCCCTCGTGGCAACCATACTCAAAGCTTTTATCAAACAAAAGCTGCATACCAAGGCAAATACCCAAAATCGGCTTGCCCATAGCCGCCTGCTCCTTTATAACTTTATCGAGTCCGCTTTTTATAAGCTTATCCTTAGCGTCTTTAAATGCGCCAACGCCGGGCAGCACAAGGTTGTCCGCGTTCCTTATTACATTTACATCCGAGGTAACTACAACGTCCGCGCCAACGCTCTTAAAAGATGAGCAAAGCGAAAAGAGGTTGCCTACCCCGTAGTCTATAATCGCCGTCATTTACAAGGTTCCTTTCGTTGATGGTATTTCGTCCGAAAAATCTGTGTCTATCGAAAAAGCTACACGCAAGCTCCTTGCAACAGACTTAAACGCACCTTCGATTATGTGGTGTGCGTTTTTACCCTCAAGCTGTCTAAGGTGCAAGGTTATGCCAGCTTCTCTTGTAAACGCGTACCAAAACTCGTCGCAAAGCTCTGTGTCAAAGTCCCCTACCTTTTGAGCAGGGATGTTCATATCAGGATAATATCCGCCTCTGCCAGAAACATCTACCGCAGAGAGTATTAAAGACTCGTCCATTGGCAAAATGGTATCTGCATATCTCTTTATACCCTTTTTGTCGCCCAGGGCGTCTGCCACCGCTTTTCCAAGGCAGATTGCCACGTCCTCTGTTGTGTGGTGGAAGTCTACGTCACAGTCTCCCACGCAGTTTAAAGACAAGTCTATCTTAGAGTGCTTTGAAAAAAGCGTAAGCATATGGTCTAAAAAGCCGCACCCCGTACTGCAATTTGATACGCCTTTACCGTCTATATCTATACAGAGCGAAATGTCGGTCTCCGCCGTCTTTCTTTTTATCTCTGACTTTCTCATATAAAACACTATCCTTTCTTAAAATATCCTAAGCTTTTACAGGCTTAAAATATCGTCAACCGCTTCGATGAATTTCTCCATCTGCTTTTTTGTACCTATTGTAATTCTATTATAACTGCTAATTCTTTCCTTGTCAAAATGTCTTACTAATACGCCCCTCTTTTTAAGCTCGGTGTAGAGCTTTTCTCCGCTGATTTTATCCGACTTTGCGAAGATAAAGTTCGCCATAGAATCGAGCACGCTAAACCCACGCGTTTCAAGCTCATCCTTTGTCCATTCACGATTTTTCATAATCGTGCGGCAATTTTGCATATAATACTCATTGTTGTCCAAAACCGCACACCCTGCCGCTGACGTAAGGCGGTTTACGTTGTAGGGGTTAGTCGAATACTTAATTGTGTTTAGGTCCGAAATCAGCTTTTCATTTCCAACCGCAAAGCCGAGCCTTGCGCCCGCCATAGAGCGAGACTTTGAAAAAGTCTGCACAACCAAGAGATTGTCGTATTTATCAACAAGCCCAACCGCGCTCTGCCCGCCAAAATCTATGTACGCTTCGTCTATTATTACAACGTTATTCGGGTTGCTTTTTACAACCTCCTCTATTTTATCAAGCGAAAGGCATAGTCCGGTAGGTGCGTTAGGGTTTGCAATCACTATCGTTTTGTTTATACCAAGATAGTCATTTATGTCTATCGAAAAGTCGTCGCAAAGCGGAATTTCGCTGTAAGGTATGCCATTAAGCTTTGCAAACACGGGGTAAAACCCATAAGTTATGTCCGCAAAGGCAAGCGGCGCCTTATCGTCCGAAAAAGCCATAAAAGCGAAGTTTAACACCTCGTCAGAGCCGTTTGTCATTATAATTTGCTCCGGCCTTACTCCTAACACGCCCGAAAGCCTGGACCTAAGCTGTGTACACTCCGGGTCGGAGTAAAGCTGTACTCTTTCGCTCTCCTTTGCGACTGCTGCCGCCACCTCATCGTGCGGAGCAAAGGGCGATTCGTTTGTATTAAGCTTTACATACTGCATATCCTGAGGCTGCTCACCCGGCACATACGGGGTAAGCGAGCTGAATTTATCAGAAAAAAATCTACTCATTATTCTCCATCAAAACGCACAAGCACGCTGTTTGCGTGTGCGTCTAAGCCCTCCTTGCCTGCAAAGTACGCCACCTTGTCAGCAACATCTGCCAAAGCGTCCTTTGTGTAATATATGTACTGCGATTTCTTAACAAAGTCGTCAACCGAAAGCGGAGACGAAAAGCGTGCCGTTCCGCTCGTCGGGAGCGTGTGGTTAGGCCCCGCAAAATAGTCGCCCAATGCCTCGGGACAGTACTTGCCCATAAAGATTGAGCCTGCGTTTGTTATTTTGTCGAGGTAGTCAAACGGGTTGTCGACACAAAGCTCCAAGTGCTCGGGAGCAATCTCGTTTGCTATCTCTATTCCAAGCGCAAGGTCGCCTTTTGCGACTATAATCTTTCCGTTAGTATCTATCGAGGCGCGGGCAATCTCTGCCCTTGGGAGCAGCGGGATTTGCCTTTCGATTTCATCGCTTACTTTTTTAGCAAAGTCCATATCGTCTGTGATTAAAACGGCGCTTGCGTTTTTGTCGTGCTCTGCCTGTGAAAGCAAGTCGGCTGCTACAAACTTAGGGTTGCAGCTATTGTCCGCGATTACAAGTATCTCGCTTGGTCCGGCTATCATATCTATCGCCACCTTGCCGAACACCTGCTTTTTAGCCTCTGCGACGTACGCGTTGCCCGGGCCTACAATCTTGTCGACCTTTGGCACGCTCTCGGTTCCGTACGCAAGAGCAGCAACCGCCTGTGCACCGCCGATTTTAAAGACTCTGTCAACACCCGCAATCTTAGCAGCAGCCAATATAACAGGGCTGACCTTTCCTCCACACGACGGAGGCGTAACGATAACCACCTCGCTGCAACCCGCTATTTTTGCAGGGATGCTGTCCATAAGTACTGTCGAAGGGTAAGCCGCCGTACCTCCCGGGACGTAAAGCCCCACCTTTTCAATCGGCGTAATCTTTTGTCCTACCGTCTTTTTATCTCCATCCTTTATTTCAAAGGACTCTCTTAGCTGCCTTTTGTGAAAATTCCTGATGTTTTCTGCCGCCTCTTCTAAAACGGCAATAAACTTTTTGTCCACCGACTCCAGCGCTTCGTCAAACTCCTGATCAGTTACCTCAAGCGACGAAAGAGACGCCTTATCAAAGCGCCTTGAATACTCAAAAAGCGCCGCGTCTTTGTTTTTTGCAACGTCAGCGATTATCTCGGACACCGCTTTTTCAACGTTATCAGTAGGGTTCACCCTCGCAAAAACCTCTTCTTTTGGAACCGTACCATAATCGTATATTTTAATCATTCTTTTTCACCTGTTCCTTTATACCCAAAACTATGTCTTCGATTTGCCCGCACTTAAACTTAAATGCAGACTTGTTTGCAATCAGCCTTGCACTTATAGGTAAAATATCGGCTATAACTTCAAGGTCGTTTTCTTTTAGCGTTGTGCCTGTTTCTACAATATCGACAATCACGTCGGAAAGCCCTAAAATCGGCGCAATCTCTATCGAGCCGTTAAGCTTTATAATATCTATTTCTCTTCCAAGCCCAGAATAGTAGGACGAAGCGATATTTACAAACTTGGTCGCAACTTTAAGCGTCCTTTCGCCGTCGTCGTAAAAGCCCTTTGGCGCGGCAACCGCCATCTTGCACTTGCCTAAATCAAGGTCTAAAAGCTCGTATATATCGGGAGTGTATTCAAGCAAAATGTCCTTGCCTGCGACACCTATGTCTGCCGCCCCACGCTCTACGTAAATCGAAACGTCCGAAGGCTTAACCCAAAAGTATCTTACCTGCTTTTCTTCGTTTTCGAATATCAGTTTTCTGTTATTTTCCTTTATTGAAGGACACTCGTAGCCTGCCGCCTCAAACATGGCGTAGACCTTCTCACCGAGCCTCCCTTTTGGTAAAGCTATGTTAAGCATTATTAAGCCTCCTCTTTAAGCTCTATTATCTCCTTGTAGCGAGCGGTTGACGAAGCGGACTTTTGCGCGCTTACGCTCTTGCCTTTGCTTATAATCTCTTCTACCTTTTTCGCCACATACGCCCTGTCGGTCTTGTCGCCGTACAAAAGTAAAACGTCCGCATCGTAGCCGTCTTTTGGGCTGTTTAGCTGTTCTAAAAGGTCAAGGTAAAGCGCAAAGCCGATAGCCCCGGACTTTCTGCCCATCTTCTTCATCAGCCTGTCGTACTGGCCACCCGCCAAAACGCCCTCACATATTCCGTCCAAAAAGCCCTTGAACACTATGCCGTTGTAATAGTTCATATCGTTTACTACGGAAAAGTCGATTATAACCTTGTCTGCAAACTCTGTTTTAGCGAGCATGTCTGTAAGGTCTTTTAACTTTACAAGCGATTCGTCGTCGCCCACTATTTCAGACAACTTTAAAACCACGTCGGCAGGCTTGCCGTAAGCGGTAATAAACAAAGAAAGCTTTTCAAAGTCGCCTAAGCAATCATATTCCTCGCAAAGCCTTTTAAGGTCGTGGCTGTTTTTCTCAGATATAAAGCCGATAGCCTTAGTCTGAAATGCCTTGCTTTGACAAACGGACTCTAAAACCGTAAGCAGCACGTCAAGGCTTGAAATTTCGAGAACAAAATTTTCCGAAACAGTCGCAAGACTCTTTGCCGCAAGGAGCAGCGTCTCGTATATGTCGTAAATGTCTATGTTGCCTATACATTCAAGGCCCGCCTGCATAATCTCTTTATACTGGCCTGTGCTTTCGGAAACGCGGTAAACGTTTTCGTTATAATACACCTTTTGCTTTGCGGATGCGTTGTCATCCCCGTTTTTGATTATCGAAAGTGTAACGTCCGGCTTTAACGCCAAAAGCTTGCCGTTTGTATCGTTAAAGGTGATTATACGGTCGCTTACCAAGAAGTCCTTGTTTCTTATGTACAGCTCGTATTCCTCAAACTTACTCATTTTAAACGGCTTGTAGCCGTAACTTCTATAAAGAGAACGAAGGGAATACACCGCCTTTTCTTCACTTTTCAGTAGTCTTTCATCTATCATATTTACACTCCTAACAGCAATGTGTTTTCAAATAAATTAGTGTTAAAATTACATTAAAGTCGCGTTTTCATAATCTCCACTTTATCGCGCTAATGTGTTAACACGATAAATTATACCATCAACAGACAACGTTGTCAATAGAAAAAGGTGATTTTATCTTGGCAAATTGACATTATTTTATTAAAATGGTATAATCTGCTTACAACATATAAAGAGGTGACCTGTTTTGGGCGTAACTTTAAACACCAACGAAGAAGTAGTTAAAACAATACGCGAAGGGCTTAAAATGAAGGGCGGATATTGTCCTTGCCGCATAGAGAAAAAGCCCGAATACAAATGTATTTGCGAAGAGTTTAAACAGCAGATTAACGACCCCGATTTTGAAGGGTATTGCCACTGTATGTTGTACTACAAATCAAAAGATTAACAAAAAGCAGTTCCTTTTGGGGACTGCTTTTTGTTATTTCAAATTATAACAGGCTGGCTCTTAGCTCCTCTGCCGACTTGGGCGAAAGGTACGAAGGCGCAATGTCAAACACAGTCTTGCATCCGCTTTGGCCCTCCTGGTTCATTCTGTACACAGCGCGTGCGTACGCAACCAACACAGACGACGTAAACTCAGGGTTGGAGTCGAGCTTTAAGCTGTACTCTATTATATGCTTGTTCTGGTTTTCAAGCCCGGTGCTGCCACACCGTATAACAAAGCCGCCGTGCGGGATACCGCTGTGGTCCTTTGCCATCTCCTGCGCTGTAATAAAGTGTACGGTTGTGTCGTAGTCAGCAAAGTAGTTGGGCATAGTCTTAATCTCATTTTCAATTCTTGCCTTGTCTGCGCCTTCCTCGGCTACTACATAGCAATCTCTCTTATGCTTTTGTCTTACTGTAAGGTCGGGGTTTTCGCCCGAACGAACTGCCAAAAGCGCATCTTCCACAGGGATTGTGTACTGCTTTGCATCCAGTACCCCCTCTATTCTGCGAATTGCGTCAGAATGGCCCTGGCTTACTCCCTTGCCCCAGAAAGTGTAGTCCTTACCGTCAGGCAAAATAGCCTCACCATAAAGCCTGTTTAAAGAGAACATACCCGGGTCCCAACCAACAGAAATAACAGCGACCTTGCCGCCCTCTTTTGCAGACTTATCCACGTTTTCAAAATGCGAAGGAATTTTCGCGTGTGTGTCAAAGCTGTCAACAACGTTAAAGTCCTTTGCAAAAAGCGGAGTCTGTACAGGCAAATCTGTTGCGCTTCCGCCGCATATAATCAAAACATCAAACTTACCTTTATGGTTTAAGATGTCGTTAATGTCATACACCTTAGCCCCTGTAAGGGTCTTTACATCAGACGGATTTCTTCTTGAAAAGACGCCGTAAAGCTCTATATCTTCATTCTTTAAAACGGCACTTTCAACCCCGCGGCCCAAGTTGCCGTAACCTGCTATTGCAATTTTAAACATTTATTATCCCCTCTTTTTGTGAACTAAAAAGACATTTTCAAAAATTAATATGTCCTGCATCTTTTTTATTTATTAATAAACATCATATTTGAAATTATACCACACCAAACAGTAGCCGTCAAATTACAAAGGTGTTTCAAAAACGCGTAAGTCCAGGCGCAGCTTTATATATCGTCCGCAAGAATTTTACGCCTTTTCCATATTCCGCTTAAGAAATATACAAGCGACGGAATAGCGTAGCCGTACGGAGCAAGCGCATAGCCAAGCACAAAGCCGTAAAAGCCAAAACCAAAATATATACCAAAAAGCCAGCTAAGTCCGATTCTTAATGCTACGCCGTCTAAAATCGAAAGCACCATACCAAACTTTGCGTTCCCTATTCCCTGCACAAAAGCTCCTGTTCCGCGCATTATGGCAAACGGGATAAACATCCACACTATCGCCTTAATAAACGTGCCCGAAAGAGCGTGTACGCTTGTATCATCAGAAAAGAGCATAAACAGTTCTTTACCAATCCACAAATAAAGAGAAAGGAAAATCACCGTAAACGTCGCGGAGTAAATCCACGCCCAATGCACAACCTTTTGGGCGCGCTTTGACTTCTTCGCGGCTATATTCTGACTTATCATCGGCAGAGCCGCATACTGAATACCCATGGATATCTTGTTCATAATATCATCGATTCTCACACCAACGCCAAAGGTAGCAGATTCTACAACGCCGAGTGAATTTATCATCGAATTTACATAAAGCATCGAAACATTAATAAAACCAGACTGAATCGCCATCGGCGTGCCTAAGCTTAATATCATTTTTACATATTTAAAAACAGGTTTAAAGCTTATAAGCTTAAAGTCAAAGCCAAAGGCGTCTTTGTTTATGTAAAGATAGTAAATTGAAAAAAGGAATGACACGGCCTGGCCAATAATTGTCGCCCACGCAGCACCTGCAACTCCCCATCCCCATACTCCCGTAAAGAGAATATCAAGCACAAGGTTTACGACCGACGCAATACCGATAAAAAGAAGCGGTCTTTTAGAATCGCCCATACCTCTTAAAATAGCAGACACCATATTATATCCCGCTGTAAATATCATTCCAACGCCGCAAATAATCAGATAATCATTAGACATCAAAATCGACTCGGCGGGTATGTTCATCAGCTTGATTACAAGGTTTTTTGACAAAAGAATTATAACCGAAAAGGCCAGCCCCATCGAAAGAATTACCGTAAAAAGTGTACCGATAATGCTATTGGTTTCTTTTCTCTTGTCAGCGCCTATTGCCTGCGCTATCAATATTTGCCCGCCGTTTGAAAAACCAAGGCAAACCATTGTCGCAAAATTCAGTATCGAGCTCGACTGCGAAACAGCAGAAAGTCCCGCCGTACCGACATATTTGCCGACGATAATCATATCAATCGTAGAGTAAAGCACCTGAAGCGCGTTTGACAGCATAAACGGTATCATAAGCGAAAAGAGCTGTCTTGCTATGCTCCCGTTAGTAAAATCTTTGGATAGTCTTGTCGTTCTCATTTTAAGTTTCGTTCCTTTTTGTTTATATATTTCACGCTACACTATCTGTAAGCATATACACCATACAGCCTTAAAAAAGTAATGTAGCATTGTTCCTTTGTATAATGTGACTTTGGCGCATACTCTATATCGGATACGCCCTTCATAACATCCCACTGGTACATATACCGAACAGCGCTGTCCGCCCATGATGAAATTTCCTCTGCATCATAAAACGCATCAACGCCCTCGCTTTTGGGCCCCAGCTTTACGCCCGAGCCATAACAGAAGTACACCCTCAAAAGCATAGTTGCGGCTTCTTCTCGTGTGATAAAGGTGTCAGGGTCGAATCTGCCGTCTCCTCTTCCGTTAACGATGCAGATTGAATTTGCACATTTAATATAATACTCGTATTTTGAATCCTCAATATCAGTAAAGGTGTTTTCCAAAAACGTTAATTGATTGCCCTCGGAATCTACATGTTCCAAAAGATACCACTCTACAAAATCAGCAACTTCCATCTCAAAATGACGTGCCGCAAACATAACCGCAATTTTAGCAAATTCTGCTCTGGTAATATTGCTCTTATAATCATTTTGCATATCTTCGGGGACAATGCCAAGACTGATTGCCTCCTCCACTTCCGCCTTTGCCCAGAGAGAAACTTCTGTGCCGCTTGCGAAAGCAGTACTGCAAAAAACAAACAATATAGTAAACAGTATAATCGTAATTTTTTTCATTCACTCCACGCCTTCGATTTTCAATATAAAATAATTTTAACATATTTCGCCATATTTTTCAACAAAAAATAGGCGGTATCAAAAAAAGGTAAACGGGCGTCGGATATTAAAAAAACATACGCTCCAAAAGGTTTGGAGCGTATATGAATATTGCCTTTATTATACAATTTATAACAAAAACAGTCTTACTAACGGATACAAAACTGAAGGGCAAAGCAAGCATCCTAATCCTGTGTAGAATGTAGCTGTCATCGCAGCATATGGCACCAAGCTTACATCTATTGCTGCCAAGCCTACTGTTGTTCCGCTTGCCGATCCCATAAGACCGCCAAATATCATTGCAGAACGAGGGGTTGTAACCCCAACTTTCTTGGCAAAAAACGGTGTAAGCAACATTATGGCAATAGATTTAAACAAGCCGCAAGCAATAGATATTGCAACAACTATCGAGTCAGCGCCAATCGCCGCCCCTGTAACGGGACCAACAATAAATGTGACTGTGCCTGCCGCTATTGTAGAAACACTTACAGCATCAGTGTAGCCAAATGCAAGAGCAACTATAGCACCTGTTAAAAATGAAATGATAATACCAAGTAAAGGAGAAAGTACTCCAATCAGTCCGCACTTTTTTATTTCTGAAAATTTTGCGCCATACGATGTGGAGATAATCGCAAAATCGCGAAGTGAAGACCCGCCCAAAATGCCAAGTCCTGCAAATATGCTTATATCAGATAAGCCCTTTGAACCGCCTGTTACTCTTCCACCTACATATGCTAAAACCAAGCCTAAAAATATGGCAATTGCAGAACTATGTATTTTCCCGCGTGTGATTTTGGCAGATACAAAATTGGAAAACATTGAAATAATTCCAACAACCAAAAACGACATTACGAGTGCGTTTTTAACAAAAAGTTCGGTGATAATATCTAAAATTGTTTTCATGCTTCCAACTCCGCTTTCTGTTCTTCTTTATCTTTTTTAATACCGGCACGGTTTAAAAGTGACACCAAAACAAATACAATAATTACTGATGCAAATCCTGCAACCAAAGCAAGAACACCACCTGATATTGCACCAAAAACATTTTGAGAGGCCGCCATTGCAATGGCAATTGGAATATACATTCCTTTCCAAAAATTAAGCCCATTTTCATATCCTTTTGGTAATTTGTCAGATATCCTTTTTGAGTTTGTAACCAACAAAAGCAGTAACATTGCAAACCCGACGCCACCGACATCGGAATCAAGACCTATAAGAAGTCCCAATAAATTGCCAACCAGCGAGCCAATAAACATGCATGCAGACAAAAGTGCCACACCGTATATCACTATATAACATTCCCTTCATTTGTTCTTGTGAAAATTAATATCCTACTTTTTCCCAACATTCAAATGGTGCTGCAAGCTCTTCGCTTATATACACCTGAGTCTTCTTTGTCTGAAGCATTGAGCTTGGGAGATATGGAGTAACAGGACCATGTGTGCAAAGACGGCTTGTCATTCTCTGCCAAGACGAGAATGTGCCGCATGTTGCAAGCGCATGAACCTCTATTCTTTCCTTAGCACGCATTACATCGAGTGGTCCGATAGTTGCTGCACACGGCGGAACATTAGCGATATCACCGGACTGTCCGAATGTACCGTTCAAAGAGTTCTGCATAATTGTCATTGGGTGAAGCTTAACTATCTGTGCAGGCTGATTGAGCCACTCTTCGATGTCGCCACTACCAATAAATTCAGGAATAGGATCAACAAAGGCCATATGTCCTGCCCATCCAGGAGAAGTGGACGCGATATCTGCACCTGTTCCTTCTGTGATATCATCAATTATCTTTGAATAATCCTTGATGTTTGCGTTTGTAGGGAAATGAACATTTTCCATAGGCATACGGAGCTTTTCGTCAATCTGATAGTAGAGATATTTAATCATAGAATGCGCAAAGCCTGCTTCGTATGTAATAGGAGCGATATTGCCAGCTTCATCTGCCCACTCATCCTCTGCTACAAGATGAACCTTGCTGCAATCGATGCCGAAATAGTTGATGAGCTGTGCAAGCGGAATATAAGTGTCAGGTTCCGGGTTACCAAGTATCATTGTGAAGCTCTTGCCTGCTTCTGATGCGGCTCTCAAGCGTTCAAAAAGTGTCGCAATAAGAACAGGATGAGGGTTCATCATAACCTTTACGTTAAATTCAGGATGCCACCAGTCTTCTCTCTTTTCAAGGTCTTTGCCGCTAAGACTACGAACGTAATCACAAACCTTCTTGTCCTTAAAAGGAACAAATTCATGCGGCTGAAAATCAAATTTTGTTGCCGGATCTGTAATAAAGTTGTTCATTATTTTCTCTCCTTTTATCTTTTATTTAACTAGTTTTTTGTTTGTAAAAATTCTGCTAAAATTTTGGCAAATTCAAGCAATCGGTCACATTCAATATATTCATCAGCCTGATGTGCACCACCATAAGCCCAAAAATCCCTACCAATACCAAAAGATATAGCTCTTGGGCTTCCGTACTTTAAGAAAATTGATAAATCTGACTGGCACGAGCCACAGGGAGTAAGTTTTCTTCCCGTTGATTTTTCAGCAGCCTTTATAAGCCTGTCTATAACCGGATTTTCCTTCTCAGATTTGCCAAAATGGAAAAACCGAGTTTCCTTTTCAAAATGGTCAAAAGCAATCCCCAGCGGGGCAAGACGCTTATCCAGCCTCTTTGCCATATCTGCAAATTCCGCTTCAATCTCTTCTTTTGACGAAGCCGCATAATAGCAGACCTCAACAGATGCACGATCCAAGTCCGAGCCGCAATTTCCCGCCCTCATTTCCATAAAGCGAACCGAGCTGTCAGGAATTGCCGTGTCGGAATATTCAGGATGCGCTTTTAATTCTGCATAACGATTTTTGCGAAAATATTCAAACTCTTCCTTTAAAATCCTCAGGCCTTCAAACATAAAGCCGCTATCATCAACAGGCTCTTTTGATTTAATATGCGCTCGCATTTCTTCCCCGCCAACAGCGCAGTTCCATATTTCAAAATTCTTGCAATCCATATTGATTACATCATCACAAGGGTATCTGAGGCATGCTGCCAAAGCACCATGACTACCGCCATATTCTTCATTACAATATGCGGTAAATACTATATCACAAGGAAACTCTAATCCTTCATCCTTAAACAACTTAATCAGGAAAAGAGCCGTTGCTATTCCGTATTTATCATCACACGCTCCCCTGCCCCATATCTTGTCATCTTTGATTTCGCCACCAAACGGGTCAACCGTCCAATTGCTTTTATCGCCAATAGCCACCGTATCATTATGTGCCGCAAGCATAAGTCTTTTGGTCCTGTCTTTTCCGGGAATAACCACACTTACATTATAACTGTTTTCAAGATTGTGTAATGGCCAAAAATCAGGATGCTCCGTCATACCTTCAACATCAAGTGGCGAATATATATCGGGAACATATCCGAGTTTCTCAATTTCTTTTGCTATATACTCGGAAACTTCCCTTTCGCTTCCGCCAACACACGAGCTTTGTGAATCAATCTTTATCAGATTGGAAAGAATTTCAAAAAGCTCGCTTTTGCGTGCTTCAATCTGTTCAATTAAGTTCATTGTGTTTACTCCCTTTTCGTCTACCACATTAGATTTTTTTATTATAGCACATATTTTTTCAAGAGTAAAGTCATTACTATTGAACTCCATAAAATTTTAGTCAATTACTTCAACTGTCTTGTTATAAAATGACTTAAGTGCTGCTGTAGCCAAAGTGTGAGAAAGCGTTGTTTCTTCAGGTGTAAACAGGCCAAACGGAACACTTACGCCCGAATATTCAAGCATAAATGCCGCAATCTGCTGCTGTATTGCATCTGTAAAACCAAACTCAAAGATTGGACCTGTGATTGTATTAATCATCGGTTTGTATCCGATTATGATACGGTTCCACGACTGCTCTTTTCCCCACGAAGATGTGTAGTAAAAAGCATTTGCGTCATCACTCGAAAAACGCGCGCTGCAATCCATACCATAGATTTCAAAGAACCAGCGGTTTGTCGAACCCGGAGACATACGTTTTGTTTCGAGTGTCATCGGGATTTCGTCACCGTCACTGTTTAATGTGGTACAGAAAATAGTACAGTTATCGAACGTATCGCAATCTACCATACCGCCTTTTCCGTCAGGGCGCTGTTTTACTATATTGCTAAAATGCGCTCTTACTGTTTTTGGTTTAAATCCCAATCTGAACGGAACGTGTTGTGTGTGGATACCCAAATCACCCAAGCAACCGTATTCACCGTTGAACTTGACCATACGTTTCCAGTTGATAGGTTTGTTTGTGTCCATATCGCTGCAATGGTTAAATCCGCAATGAATTTCTAAAACCTTACCGAATTTACCCTCTTTATACCAGTTAATCATTGTCTGCATAGCAGGATAGTACGGAAATTCGCTGCAACATCTTACGAATGTGTCGGGGTTTTCTTTTATAGCCTCTAATATTTTTTCGTTTGCAGCTTTATCAATACCGAACGGTTTTTCACCCAGGAGTGCCTTGCCGCTCTTTATTATGTCAATGTAGAACTGTTCATGGAGATTGTGCGGAACTGCGCAATAGATTGCGTCTATGTCATCTTTTTCGAGAAGTTCCTTATAATCTGTTACTGTATATTTTATTTCGGGGAAATTTTTCTTAAACCATTCCCATTTCTGCGGTGTAGTAGAACAAATACCCACTATTTCAGGCTTTGGAATGTCATCTGTTAAATGGCACCACCTTGCCGCAGCCGATGCAAATTCTTTTGCCATAAGTCCACAGCCAATAAGTCCGAATCTTACTTTTTTCATTTTTATGTCCTTTCTATAAACGTAAGGATGTAAAAAATGACCTTTTTTACATCCTTTTTAATTTAGTTACAGTCCTGACGATTTTTACTTCGCATACCCGAAGTGCTTTTCTGTTTCTGCCACTGCCTCTTCAATAATGTCAAGACCCTTCATAGCTGCTTCATCATCAAGAATCATCGGGGGTGACATACGCAAGATGTGACCTGACGGTACCCATGCAAGACCCTTTTCAAATGCCTTCTTGTAGATCATTGTACCAGCCTCAGCAAATGCTTCTTTTGTTTCTCTGTCCTTAACAACTTCAATTGCCTGCAAACAACCGATTGCACGAACATCACCGATAATCGGGTGGTTTGCCTTCATTTCCTGCATTCTCTTAAGCATGATTTCACCAAGATGCTTTGAACGCTCGTTAAGGTTCTCTTCCTCGATAACCTTGATTGACTCAAGTGCTGCAACACAAGCCATCGGGTTACCACCGTAGCTTGATGAAGCTGAAATCTTCTCGATTGCCGGTGCAAGATCCTTTGATACTGCAAGTGCAGTTACAGGGAAACCGTTACCAAAGCCCTTACCAAGTGTAGTAATATCAGCTGTAACATTCCAGTGATCCATAGCCAAATACTCACCTGTTCTTGCCATACAGTTAAGAACTTCGTCAGCAAAGAGAAGGATACCGCGTCTGTCACAAAGTGCACGGAGTGCCGGCAAGAAATCATCCGGCGGAATGATTGAACC
>JAZREA010000011.1:0-6090 GCA_045660545.1 Clostridia bacterium
TCGAACTCCTGACCCACTGCTTAGAAGGCAGTTGCTCTATCCTACTGAGCTACAGGCGCATAACTGACAACCATCACTGGGCCGGATACAAATGTTAGTGGAGCGGGTGATGGGAATCGAACCCACACAATCAGCTTGGAAGGCTGAGATTCTACCATTGAACTACACCCGCACATTTGTATTATACTCTTACCAGCGGACTTTTATTATTATATATGCAAATACAGTATTTGTCAATAGTTTTTTTGAAAAAAACAAAAAAAGGACAGCGAGGCTGTCCTTTTGATGTAAAATTATATATTTATGCTTCCTGCTCTTTCATATTGGCGAAACACTCGCTGCAATATATTGGACGGTCGTTCTTTGGCTTGAATGGAACCTTAGCCTCTCCACCGCAGTTTGCACAAACCGCCACATGCATTTCTCTTGAAGCCTTGATAGCTTCTTTACGGGCGATACGGCAGTCCTTACATCTTGTAGGCTCGTTCTGGAAGCCTTTTTCAGCGTAGAACTCCTGCTCTCCTGCTGTGAAAACGAACTCGTTTCCGCAGTCTTTACAAATTAGTGTCTTGTCTTCGTACATAAAAATACCTCACTTTAAAAATATTGCTCATGCCACCCGGCATAGAATTAATATATAAGCACCCCGTGCTAATTATCAATTTTAAAATAGGCAAGCTTTTTTTTGATTCGTTGCAAAGCATTGTCAATAGATTTAACAGATTTACTTATGCGTTCGGAAATTTCTACGTACGAGCAGCCCTCGAGATAGGACTCTAAGACTAATTTCTCAAACTTACTAAGTTTTTTTTCGATTTCTGTTTTAAGTTCGTTTACGGACTCTTCTGTTATAAAAAGGTCCTCGGGGCTGGGCAGAGGCCTCCCCTTTAAAACATCCGCAACCGTTGTTGTCGAGTCGTCACCCGAAACAGGAGCGTTCATGGAAACATAGCCATTAAGGGGCGAATGTTTGTTTCGATTCGCTGCGCGTATGGCTGTTAAAATCTGGCGGGTAATGCAAACGTCTGCAAACGTCTTAAACGTAATGTTTTTATCAGGATTAAAGTCTCTGACAGCCTTATAAAGACCAATCATGCCCTCCTGAACAACATCGTCATTATCTGCTCCGATTAAGAAGTAGGCCCTCGCCTTACTCTTAACATAGTTCTTATAACGTTGAAAAACAATCTCCTCTGCACCGGAATTACCCCCGTTAGACAAAAGGACCAATTCCTCGTCGCTAAGAGCGTCTAAGTTTTTTTGCATACGCTACCCCTTGATTGATATCATTCACTTGTTATTATATTATTTTTTGTAATTATTTGTCAAGACATTTGTTGTGGAAGCGCAAAAATTTGTGATATAATACCAAAAAAGGCATCTTGTTTTTGGATAATATACTGTCTTTATTGGGTTTTTGCGCGGTTTATTGCTAAAAAACGCGGATTTTTGATACAAAATAAACTGTTGCTTATTTTGATATTTAATTGTATAATTTACTCATAAGCTTTATCGGGAGGGTTACAATTGACGTTACAAGAAATAAAAGATATGTTTATAGAAATATACGGTGGTGACAAGGACGGGCTTCGCTCCTTTTATGCACCGGGGCGTGTGAACCTTATTGGCGAGCACACCGACTACAACGGCGGGCTTGTTTTTCCTGCCGCCCTTGAATTCAAAAGCATTGCAGTTTTAAGGCCAAACAACGAGAGAGTTGTTAGGCTGAAAGCTACCGACCTCGATGACGTAATCACAATAGATATTGACAAAATTGACGAATACAAGGATTTATGGTGGGGCAACTACCAGGCGGGTGTTATCAGCGAAATGTTAAAGGACGGCTACGACATTGTCGGATGCGACATGCTGTTTGACGACACTGTACCGCACGGATCGGGCCTTTCTTCCTCTGCCGCTATCGAGGTTGTAACCGCTTTGGCTTTTGCTACGCTGCACAACGAAAAAAACGGCATTACAAAGCCGATTGACAAAATAGAACTTGCTAAAATATCGCAGCGCGCAGAAAACAACTATGTCGGTGTAAAATGCGGGATTATGGACCAGTTTGCTTCCGCTATGGGCAAAGAAGGTCACGCGGTGGCTCTTGACTGTGCTACGCTTGAATACGAGCATATACCGGTTGAGCTTGGAGAATACAAGATTGTAATTTCCAACACCAAGAAAAAGCATTCTCTTGGCGCGTCCAAGTACAACGAAAGGCGTCAGGAATGTGAAGACGGTCTTGTTACATTAAAGAGTGTGATGCCCGAAAAGGAAAATCTCGGCAGCATATCTGTACAGGAATTTGAGCAGCACAAAGACGCTATTAAAGACGAAACTGTTTTGCGCAGAGTTCGCCACGTTATTACAGAAAACGACAGAGTAAAAATGTCGACAAAGGCTCTTTCAAAAGGTGAACTCAACGAATTTGGCAAAATGATGAGTGCTTCGCACGAGTCTTTGAAAAAAGACTATGAAGTTTCGTGCGCAGAGCTTGACGTTATGGTCGAGGAAGCGTTGAAAATAAAAGGCGTGTTAGGCTCGAGAATGACGGGGGCAGGCTTTGGCGGATGCACTGTCAGCATTGTAGCTTCTGACTCGGTAGACGAATTCATCGCCAAAGTAGGAGAAAACTACGAAAACCGCACAGGAATAAAGCCCGAATTTTACGTTACAAAAACGGGTGAGGGATGCCACGAAATTAAATAACAGAAAGGTTAGATGGATATGAATTTAATCGAATTTATAAAATCTACTGTTTTAGGAATTGTCGAAGGCATAACCGAATGGCTGCCCATAAGCTCGACGGGGCATATGATTTTAGTAAACGACTTTATTAAAAACACAGGCTTTACAAGCGAAGACCTATATCTGTACGTAATACAGCTTGGTGCGATTTTAGCCGTTGTTACGCTATATTTCCACAAGCTTAATCCGCTCTCGCCCAAAAAGAGCGCGCAGCAAAAGAAATCTACATGGAACATGTGGTTTAAGGTAATTGTAGCTTGTCTTCCTTCCGCTATAATCGGGCTGCCGATTAACGACTATATGGAAAAAATCGAAAACTGGCTTATCGTTTCGGTTATGCTGATTGTATATGGTATTGCTTTTTTATTCATCGAGCGCAAAAACAAGAGCATTTCCACAGACGACATAAACAACATGTCTTACAAAACCGCCCTGCTGATCGGTCTGTTTCAGGTTTTATCTATAATACCCGGCACTTCGCGTTCGGGTGCGACGATTCTGGGCGCGATGATTTTAGGCTGTTCGAGGGCAGTTGCCGCTGAGTTTTCGTTTTATTTAGCCATTCCCGTTATGTTCGGGGTCAGCTTTTTAAAGATAATTACATACGACGGCCTGCTTACGGCGTACAACATAGCTGTTTTACTTACCGGTATGATTGTTGCGTACGTTGTGTCGATGCTTTCTATAAAGTTTTTAGTCGAATATGTTAAAAAGCATGACTTTAAAGTTTTTGGCTGGTACAGAATTGTTCTGGGACTTATAGTTGTAGCATATTTCACCCTTGTTTTATAAAAACAGTTGACAAAAGTCCTTTATAATTATATAATTAAGTAGTAATAGCAATGACGAAGACAGTAGCTATACATGAAGCTCGACAGAGAGGGGCGGCAGCTGGAAAGCCCTGTGCTGACGTATAGTGAACACCACTTCCGAGCTGCGGTGCGGAGTAATTTTTATGAAAAGCGCCGCCGTTTAATCCACGTTACGGTAAATTGAGTGAAAAATCAAGGTGGAACCGTGTTTATGCACCCTTGAATATGCCTTAGGCATATTTGGGTGCTTTTTTAATTTATTTGAAGAGGTGTAATGAGATGAAAATTTTGTTAAATGACGGTAACATAGCAGAAGCTGAAAACGAGCTTGAGGTGTTAAGGCACACCTGTTCGCACATTCTTGCGCAGGCGGTTAAGTGCTTGTATCCTGAGACCAAGCTTGCAATCGGACCTGCAATTGACAAGGGATTTTATTACGATTTTGACCGCGAAGGCGGCTTTACGGCTGAGGACGTTGACAAAATCGAAGCTGAAATGAAAAAGATTATTAAGGAAAATCTTAAAATCTCTACCTTTACAAAACCAAGGCAGGAAGCTATTGAATTTATGAAAGAACTGGGCGAGCCATACAAGGTTGAGCTAATCGAGGACCTTCCCGAAGACGCAGCAATCAGCTTTTATACCCAGGGAGACTTCACAGACCTCTGCGCAGGTCCGCACATTCTTTACACAAAGGGTGTAAAGGCTTTTAAGCTTACATCAGTTGCAGGCGCATACTGGCGCGGAAACGAAAAGAACAAGATGCTTACCCGTATCTACGGAACAGCATTTATGGACAAAGAGTCGCTCGACGAATACCTCAACATGATTGAAGAGGCTAAAAAGCGCGACCACAGAAGGCTCGGCAAAGAGCTTGGGCTATTTACTCTTATGGAAGAGGGCCCGGGATTCCCGTTCTTCCTCCCCAAAGGTATGATTCTTAAAAACACACTTATAGACTATTGGAGACAGATTCACACAAGAGACAACTACGTTGAAATCCAGACTCCTATGATGTTAAACCGTGAACTTTGGGAAACATCAGGTCACTGGGACCACTACAAAGAGAACATGTACACCACTGTTATCGACGACGTAGACTTCGCTGTAAAGCCGATGAACTGTCCGGGTGGAATGTTGGTTTACAAGTCAGAGCCTCGTTCATACAGAGACCTGCCGATGCGTGTCGGCGAACTCGGTCTTGTGCATCGTCACGAAAAATCGGGACAGCTACACGGTCTTATGCGTGTAAGATGCTTTACACAGGACGACGCACATATTTTTATGACAAGAGAGCAGATTCCGTCTGAAATCAAGGGTGTAATCAGCCTTATAGACGAAGTTTACAAGCTATTCGGCTTTAAGTACCATGTAGAGCTTTCCACAAGGCCTGAAAACAGTATGGGAAGCGACGCTGACTGGGAAACTGCAACAGATGGTCTTCGTGCTGCGCTTGACGACCTCGGATTAGAATATGTAGTTAACGAGGGAGACGGGGCATTCTACGGACCGAAGATTGACTTCCATCTTGAAGATTCTCTCGGAAGAACATGGCAGTGTGGTACAATTCAGTTAGACTTCCAGCTTCCATTAAGATTTAACGCAGAATACACCGGTGAAGACGGCGAAAAGCATCAGCCGATTATGATTCACCGTGTTGCATTCGGCTCAATCGAAAGATTTATTGGTATCTTAATCGAACACTTTGCAGGTGCTTTCCCGGCATGGCTTGCTCCTACACAGGTTAAAATTATACCGGTTTCAGAGCGTCATCTTGACTATGCGTTGGAACTAAAAGATGCGTACGCAAAAGCAGGAATCAGGGTTGAAGCTGACACAAGAAACGAGAAGCTCGGCTACAAAATCAGACAGGCGCAGCTTGAAAAGGTGCCATATATGTTAATCGTAGGCGACAAGGAAATCGAAACAAAGACTGTTTCTGTCCGCTCGCGCAAGAAAGGCGACATTGGCTCTATGTCTGCTGATGAATTTATAGCTATGCTTAAAAAGGAAATCGAAGACAAGGCTCTTTAATACACAATAACAAAGCCCTCGTTTTGAATATAAAACGAGGGTGTTTTGTTGTTTTCATTATGTATATAAAAGAAAAAGAAGACTGTTTTAAAAACAGTCTTCTTCGTTTGTTCCGGCAACGTCCTATTCTCCCGGGCAGTCTCCCGCCAAGTACCTTCAGCGCTGAAGAGCTTAACTTCTGTGTTCGGAATGGGTACAGGTGGATCCTCTTCGCTATTGCCACCGGATTTTTTAGAGTCTATCAACTCAACAATGCAAAAAATCTCGTTCTCACTCTCTAATTCGTTTCGCGTTCCTCTTTCTTTTGAGGTCAAGTCCTCGACCTATTAGTATCAATCAGCTTAATGTGTCGCCACACTTACACCTTTGACCTATCAACCACATAGTCTACGTGGGGTCTTACTTGCTTTCGCAATGGGAAATCTTATCTTGAGGGGGGCTTCACGCTTAGATGCCTTCAGCGTTTATCCCGTCCGTACTTGGCTACCCAGCT
>JAZREA010000012.1:0-95975 GCA_045660545.1 Clostridia bacterium
CACCAGAGACAGCTTACAACAGCTATCAAAAGAGCAAGAATTATTGCTTTGTTGCCTTTTACAACAGACTGATAAATATACAAAAACGAATTTTATACAACAACAATAAACGCGGTAACTTATGTTACCGCGTTTTTTTAGGCTTTTAAGGCTTTTAAGGCTGTACGGAAAATAGCGCCTTTTATTCTTGCTTCATATTCCATTCTTCTGTTATTCCGCCAAGTGTGTTAAAGTGCTCCCAAAACTGAGGATACGATTTGTTGATGCACTCGCTGTCTTCTATGCAGACTATGTTGTCGCAACAGGTAGAGGCGATTGCAAGAGCCATAGCTATACGGTGGTCGCCCTCGGTGTTTGATGTGCCGCCCGTGATGGCGTCCGCACCCTCGATAACAAGGCTGTTTTGTTGCTCGATTATCGTCGCCCCAAGCGAGTTTAGCTGCTCGGTTATTTGTGAAATACGGTCGTTGTCTTTTGGGATACCCGTTATGACTGTTTCGCCCTGGGCAAAAGTCGCCATTACCGCAACCGCAGGCAAAAGGTCGGGGCAGGAGGAAATGTTGATTTCCGTACCTTTTAACAGAGTAGGAACAGCGGCTATGCTGCCGTTTTCGACCACGATTTTGCCGTTCATTTTTTCGATTATTTTTATAATTCGCTTGTCGTTTTGCTTTGTGTCCATGTTAAGACCGTTGCATATAACAAAGTTACCGAGAGCTCCTGCCGCGAGGTAAAAGGCGGCGTGAGAAAAGTCGCCCTCTGCAACGTAGTCAAAAGGCTTATACTGCTGAAAGCCGTGTATTCTGAACACAGAGTAGTTGAAGTTTAAAATCTTTATGCCGAACTTTTGTAAGATGTCGATTGTCATATCGATATATCCCTTTGACTTAAAGGGCGCGCTGAGGCGTATTTCCGTGTCCGACGGCATAAGCGGCAAGGCGAACAAAAGCCCGCTTAAAAACTGGCTGTTGATGTTAGAGTCAAGCTCTATGATACCGCCGCTGAGCACACCTGATTTTATCGTTATCGGCAGCGATGTGTTGCTGCTTGCGACGTATTCGGCAGAGCATTTGTCGAAAAGCTCGGTATATGTAGAGAGCGAACGGTTTGCAAGGCGCTCTCTGCCCGTGAAGATAACGTCGGTTTTGTTAATAAAAGCAAGGGGGATTAAAAAGCGAAGAGTGCTTCCGCTGCCGCGACAGTTGATTTTAATAGTATCTTCCTTGGTAAAGGTGTTGGTCCCGTCGATGATGTAGGTGCCGCCTTCAAGCACGGTAACCTCCGCACCCAGCGCCTTTACGGCGTCAACGGTTGTACGGATGTCGTCCGAGTCGCTGATGTTGGTAAGCCTTGACTTGCCTTTTGCAAGGGCAGCACAAATAATCGCTCTGTGACAGAGCGACTTGGACGCCGGAATTTCAACCCTTCCGTTAAGCTTGGATGGTGTTATAGTAACGCTTTTCATAACCTCACCTCGAATAATTAAATATAGTATATATAATTTTAACATTTTAGTCAAGAAAATATTTGAATTTTGGAGTTTTTATGTTATACTAATATCGAAGCAATTTTTGTTTGGAGGTAATTATGGCGGTAAATCAGGAGAAAATACGTAATTTTTGCATAATTGCACATATAGACCATGGTAAAAGTACCCTCGCCGACAGGCTTTTAGAGCTGACGGGCGTTATAAGCGAGAGGGACATGGAGGACCAGATTCTCGACAACATGGACATAGAAAAAGAAAGAGGAATAACCATAAAGGCGCGTGCCGTAAGGGTTGGTTACACCGCCAAAGACGGCCAGGAATATGTACTTAACCTTATAGACACTCCCGGGCATGTCGACTTTAACTACGAGGTATCGCGAAGCCTCGCGGCGTGCGAGGGGGCTATTTTGGTTGTCGACGCGGCCCAGGGTATCGAGGCGCAGACGCTTGCTAACACTTATCTTGCGATAGACCACGACCTTGAGATTGTTCCTGTTATAAACAAGATTGACCTGCCAAGCGCAAGGCCAGACTATGTAAAGAACGAGATTGAGGACATAATTGGCATACCTGCCGACGAAGCGCCTCTTATTTCTGCGAAGCTGGGGCTTAACATCGAAGAGGTGTTAGAGCAGGTTGTCAGTAAAATACCGTCCCCTAAGGGCAACTACGACGAGCCTTTGCAGGCGCTGATTTTTGACTCTTATTATGACTCTTACAAAGGGGTAATTGTATATTGCAGAATCTTTAACGGCTCTGTAAAAGCGGGGCAGAAGATAAGGATGATGTCCAGCGGCAAGGAGTTTGACGTGGTTGAGGTTGGGCACTTAAACCCAAGCAGTATGGTTGTGGCTGACGAGCTTAAAACGGGCGAGGTTGGCTACATCGCTGCGAGCATGAAGAGTGTTGCGGACACGCAGGTCGGCGACACTATCACAAACGCGAGCCGCCCTTGTGCGAGTCCTCTGCCGGGTTATAAGAAGGTAAACTCGATGGTGTATTGCGGTATATACCCTGCCGACGGCGCGAAGTATGACGATCTTAGAGAGGCGCTTGGAAGGTTGCAGCTTAACGACGCGTCGTTGTCCTTTGAGCCTGAGACTTCGGTGGCGCTCGGGTTTGGGTTTCGATGCGGATTTTTGGGCCTTTTGCACATGGAGATAATACAAGAGAGGCTTGAAAGAGAATTTAACCTCGACCTTGTAACAACCGCGCCGAGTGTTATCTACAAAGTTTATAAGACAAACGGAGATATGATTGAGGTGGCAAACCCGACAAATCTTCCTGCTATTCCGGAAATAAACTACATGGAAGAGCCGTTTGTAAGCGCAAATATTATGACCCCTACCGATTATGTGGGTAATATAATGGAGCTTTGTCAGGAAAGACGCGGAATATTTATAGACATGAAATATATTGAAGAAACACGTGTTTCTTTGCACTACGAGCTTCCGCTGAACGAGATAATTTATGACTTTTTCGACGTGTTAAAGTCGCGTACAAAGGGCTACGCTTCGTTTGACTATGAGATGTGCGACTATAAAAAGGCGCCTCTTGTTAAGCTTGATATGCTATTAAACGGCGAGATGGTTGACGCACTAAGCTTAATAGTTCATCAGGAGCGTGCCTACGACAGAGGCAGGAAGATTGCCGAAAAGTTAAAAGAAGCTATACCGCGTCAGCTGTTTGAAATTCCGATTCAGGCGGCTATCGGCAACAAGATTATCGCACGAGAAACTGTAAAGGCGATGAGAAAAGACGTTCTCGCAAAGTGCTACGGCGGTGATATTACGCGTAAGAAAAAGCTTTTGGAAAAGCAAAAGGAAGGTAAAAAGCGTATGCGCCAGGTGGGCTCTGTCGAGGTGCCGCAAGAGGCGTTTATGTCAGTGTTAAAGTTGGATTAGGGGCTGGTTTTATGTCTTTTGGCGTTTATGTACACATACCTTTTTGCAAAAGCAAGTGTAAATATTGCGACTTTAATTCCTCGGACAAAAACTTTGGCATGGAAAATGCGTATGTGGACACAATTACAGAAGAAATTGAAAGTTCTCCTTTTTGCGGTGAGGCTGACACGGTGTTTTTTGGCGGTGGGACCCCTACCGCTATGAGACTTGAAAACCTTTTAAAGATTATAGACGCTGTTAACAAAAAGTACCCTGACGAAAAGGCAGAGTTTACGGTGGAGTGCAACCCTGCGACGATTGACTACGACGGCTTTTTGGCGTTGCGCAGCATGGGGGTTAACAGGATTAGCCTGGGGCTTCAGTCCGCAAACGACGATGAACTGACGTTTTTAGGCAGGATTCACACTTTTGCCGACTTTGTAAAGACATACTCTGATGCAAGGCGGGCGGGCTTTCGTAATATTAACGTCGACCTTATGTTTTCGCTTCACAAGCAGACTATGGAAAAGTGGCTTTATACCTTAAAAAAGGTTATTGAGCTTTCGCCAGAGCATATTTCGTGCTATTCACTGATTGTCGAGGAGGGCACGCCTTTTTACGATTTGAAGCTTGATTTGCCCGACGAGGAAACGGACAGGGATATGTATTACACGGCGGTAGATTTGCTTAAAAAGCACGGGTATTTGCAATACGAAATATCCAACTTCGCAAAGCCCGGCTATGAATGTAAGCACAACATCAAGTACTGGCGAAGGGATAATTACGTCGGCTTCGGGTGTGGTGCAAGCGGGCTTTATGACGGGGTAAGGAGTACGAATTCCTTTGATATACGTGAGTATATAGATGAAAACAACCCGGAAGTTGTCCGTCTTAGTAAGGAAGAGGAAAAAAGCGAGCATATCTTTTTAGGCCTTCGGATGACGGACGGATTTGACGTAGCAGAGTTTAACAAAATGTATGATACAGACTTTGCCGTTGAGTACGAAGATATAATCAAAAAGTACGGGGATATGGGGCTTTTGGAATGTGGCGACAGAGTAAGATTGACTCTTAACGGGCTTAGCCTGTCGAACTCGGTAATGTGTGAATTTGTGTAAAGATTGTTACACACGGCGACGCATCTTTTAAAGATGTGTCGCCTTTTTGTATTTAATTGGTTTTAAATGTTAATAATTTGTTAAAAGGTATTGACAAAAAAACAATATGGGTGTATCTTATATTTAGTAATTAGCACTCGTCTTTGTAGAGTGCTAACAAAAAGAGAGGTGAGGTTGTGGAACTAAGCGAAAGAAAAAAGCAAATATTGGGCGCGGTTATCGAAAGCTACATCGAAACTGCGGAACCTGTTGGCTCGAGAACAATAGCAAAACTCGGCAGGCTTAACATTAGTCCTGCAACTATCAGAAACGAGATGGCGGACTTAGAAGAGATGGGTCTTTTAATTCAGCCTCACGCCTCGGCGGGACGTGTGCCTTCAAGCCTTGGATACAGGGTTTACGTCGACAGGCTGATGAAACACTACGAGCTTTCGACAGGCGAGCTCGATAAGATGCGATCATTAATGGAGCTTAAAATCAACAGCATAGACGGAATGGTTCAGGAAATTGCTAATATATATATTAAGCTGACCAACTATACTGTAATAGGCTTTTCGCCTGGCACTAACAATGGATATATCAAGAATTTCCATATGGTGCCGGTTGACGAAAAAAACGCTTTGTTAATTGTCGTTACCGATAAAAACGTGGTTAAGAACAAGAAAATCAGCTTTGAAAGCGAGATTGACGCCAAAGAGGCTCTTAGGATTTCAACTATCTTAAACGAAAAGCTCGTTGGGCTTACGGCTGACAAAATTAACATTTCCAAGATTACCGAGCTTGGAAACGGTATGCCGGGAAACAGTAATGTTCTTATGACAATACTTGACTTTGTCAATGAATGTATAGAGTCTTTGGATGGCTCGAAAGTATTTACAAAGGGTGTTACCAACCTGCTTAACTTCCCTGAGTACAGCAACGTACAAAAGGCGAAGGAGCTGCTTGAATTTTTGGACAACAAAAACAACATCAGAAAAGCAGTTGCATTTGGTGAAAATAAAAAGGTTAAAATTATTATTGGCGACGAAAACGACGTTGTTGAGCTTCAGGACTGTTCCATCGTGTTGTCTCCGTACAATGTGGGCAACAACCAATATGGAATCATAGGTCTTGTGGGTCCGACGAGAATGAACTATTCTAAGGCTGTTTCAAACCTTGAGTTTTTGACACAGCAGTTTGAGCACCTGTTGCCTGACGCAGAAGGAGGCGGACATGACGAGTAAGGAAAAGGAAATAGATACAACCGAGACCAAAACGGAGCAGGTTGTTTCAGAAGATGCAGAGGTTGAAGAGACAATCGAAGTAAAAGAAGAGGCTTTGGAAGTTGACCCGTTGGAAGAGGCAAACGACAAGTACTTGCGTCTTGCTGCTGAGTATGACAACTTCAAAAGACGTACGCAAAAGGAAAAGGCACAGATTTACGTAGACGCGGCGGCCTCTGTTATAGAACAGATTTTGCCGTTTTTAGATAACTTAGACCGCGCGGCAGCTGTTGAGGTAAAAAGCGAAGATGCCGTAAAGCTTAAAGAGGGAATAACGCTTGTTAAAAGGCAGTTTAACGACGCGCTTTGTGCTATGGGAGTCGAAGAGATTAAGGCGGTGGGCGAAAAGTTCGACCCGAACATCCACAACGCAGTAATGCACGTCGACGATGACAAAATCGAAGGCGAAGAAATTGTAGTAGAGGAATTTATAAAAGGATATAAGTATAAAGATAAGGTTATAAGACATTCAACCGTTAAGGTTGCAAATTAGTTAACAAGAAAGGGAGATATATATGGCTAAAATTATTGGTATTGACTTAGGTACAACAAATTCATGCGTTGCTGTTATGGAGGGCGGAGAGCCTGTCGTAATTCCTAACGCAGAGGGTGCAAGAACAACTTCGTCTGTTGTGGCTTTTTCCAAGACGGGCGAAAGATTGGTGGGACAAATTGCAAAGCGTCAGGCTGTTGCTAACCCTGAGGGAACTATCGCTTCGATCAAAAGAGATATGGGTACAGACCACCGTGTTGATGTAAACGGCAAAAAATACTCTCCACCGGAGATTTCTGCGATGATTTTGCAAAAGTTAAAGGCTGACGCGGAAGCGTATCTCGGCGAGACTGTAACACAGGCTGTTATTACAGTTCCTGCTTACTTTAACGACTCACAGCGTCAGGCTACAAAGGACGCAGGTAAGATTGCAGGTCTTGAAGTTTTAAGAATTATCAACGAGCCTACTGCTGCTGCTTTGGCTTACGGTCTTGACAAGGACAACGACGAGAAGATTATGGTTTATGACCTCGGCGGCGGTACATTCGACGTATCTATTTTGGAAATCGCCGACGGAGTGTTCGAAGTTCTGGCTACAAGCGGTAACAACCGTCTTGGCGGCGACGACTTTGACGAGAAGATTGTTAACTATCTTGCTGACGAATTTAAGAAAGAAAACGGCATAGATTTAAGAAACGACAAGATGTCGCTTCAGCGCTTGACAGAGGCTGCTGAAAAGGCGAAAATCGACCTTTCCGGCGTAACTTCTACAAACGTAAACCTGCCGTTTATTACAGCTGATGCTACAGGTCCTAAGCACCTTGACATCACAATTACAAGAGCGAAATTTGACGAAATAACAGCTGACCTCGTTGAAAAGACTATGGAGCCTGTTAAAAACGCGCTCAGAGATTCAGGCCTCTCGGCAAGCGATATCAGCAAGATTTTGCTTGTTGGTGGTTCTACAAGAATCCCGGCAGTTCAGGAGGCTGTTAAGAAGATTATAGACAAAGAGCCTACAAAGGGAATTAACCCTGACGAGTGTGTGGCTGTTGGTGCTGCAATTCAGGCCGGTGTACTTGGCGGAGACGTTAAGGGCGTATTGCTTTTGGACGTAACACCGCTTTCACTCGGTATTGAAACAGAGGGTGGTATCTGCAACAAGATTATCGAGAGAAACACTACTATTCCTACAAAGAAGAGCAGAGTTTACTCCACAGCAACCGACAACCAGCCAAGCGTTACAATTAACGTTTTGCAGGGCGAAAGAGAGATGGCGGCTTATAACAAGTCTTTGGGACACTTCGAGCTTTCGGGTATTGCTCCCGCTCCAAGAGGCGTTCCGCAGATTGAGGTAACTTTTGACATCGACGCTAACGGTATCGTTAACGTTTCAGCTAAGGACCTTGGAACAGGTGCTTCTCAGAAAATTACCATAACTGCAAGCTCTAACCTTTCTGAAGAGGAAATTAACAAGGCAGTTGCTGACGCTGAAAAGTTCGCCGAGGAAGACAAAAAGGCCAAGGACAAGGTAGATACCAAGAACAAGGCAGAATCTTTGGTTTACCAGAGCGAAAAGGCACTTGGCGAGATTGGCGACAAGATTTCTGCTGAGGAAAAGGCTACTATTCAGACAGAGATTGATATGGTAAAGGACGCTCTTAAAACCGAGGATACTGAAAAGATTAAGGCTGCTACAGATTCGCTCGAAAAGAAGTTTGGCGAAATCGCAACCAAGATGTACCAGCAGGCTCAGCCACAGGGTGCGCCTGAGGCAGGTGCAGCTCAGCCTGACGACAACACAGTTGATGCAGAATACACTGTGGACGACGAAAATAAATAAAAACCAAAACAAAAAACAGCAAACAAGCCCTGCTATTAGGGGCTTGTTTTGCGTGTTTTATCGTAAGAGGTGAGGCATATGGCACAAAAAAGAGATTACTACGAGGTGCTTGGTATTTCCAAGGGCGCTTCGGATGACGAGATAAAAAAAGCATACAGAAAGCTCGCTAAAAAATATCATCCCGACTTAAATCCGGACGATAAAAAAGCAGAGGCAAACTTTAAAGAGGTAAACGAAGCGTACGCGGTGCTGAGCGACAGCGACAAGAGGGCTAAGTACGACCAGTTTGGTCACGCGGGAGTTGACGACAGCGGCGGCTTCGGCGGAGGCGGCTTTGGAGGATTTGGCGGCTTCGGCGGAATGGGTGTTGACCTGGGAGATATTTTCGGCTCGTTCTTTGGGGGCGGTGCTGCGGACGGCGGCGCAAGGAGAAGAGGTCCTCAAAGAGGAAGTGATATAGAACAAAGGGTGGAGCTTAGCTTTGAAGAGGCTGCAAAGGGCGTTGCGATTGACCTTAACATAAGCAGGTACGAAAACTGCTCGGAATGTGGCGGCAGCGGAGCTAAAAAAGGAACCTCGCCTGAGACCTGTTCTGCATGCGGAGGACGAGGAACTGTTAACGTTGTAAAGCGTACGCCGTTTGGTATGATGCAGACTTCTACAACCTGCTCTGCGTGCGGAGGACGAGGAAAGGTTATCAAAGAAAAGTGCAGCGAGTGCGGCGGCGCAGGACAAAGAAGAAAGACAAAGAAAATTAACGTTAAAATCCCGGCAGGCATTGACCACGGACAGACAATTACTTTGCGCGGAGAAGGAAACCGCGGCAAAGACGGAGGCCCAAGCGGAGATGTTTACGTTACCATACTTATAAAGCCGGACAAGATTTTTACAAGAAACGGCTACGATGTTTATTGCACTATGCCTATAACGTTTATAGAGGCGACTCTTGGTGCGGAGATTGAGGTTGCAACTTTGCACGGCAAGGTGAAGCTGAAAATACCTGAGGGTACACAAAACGGCACTTCTTTCAGGCTTCGCGGAGAGGGTATTGAACGCCTGCGTGGCGGCGGACGCGGAGACCAGATGGTAAAGGTGCTGGTTGAAGTTCCGCAAAAGCTAAATAGCGAGCAGAGGAAGAAACTCCGTGAGTTCGGAGACTCGCTTGGGATTGAAAACTTCCAGCAGAAGAAGACCTTTCTCGACAAACTTAAGGAGAAGTTAAAATAACATGAATGATTATAATCAAATCAGAGTTACAACAACAAAAGAGAACTCGGAAACTGCGATAGCGGTGATGACGGCTATGGAATTTTTCGGCGGGCTGATGATTGAGGACTTTTCCGACATCGATGCGTGCCCGTGGGACTATATAGACGAGGAGCTTTTAAAAAAGGACAAAACCCACGTGTCTGTAAGCGGTTATGTCGCTTCGGGCGAGAATATAACAGGAATTTTAGAAAGGCTCCACGTTATGCTGCCGGAGGGAAGCTCGGTTGAAGTCATCGGCGTAAACGAGGACGACTGGGCCAACAACTGGAAAAAGTATTACAAGCCGATACACGTTGGGGAAAACCTGGTTATAAAGCCTTCGTGGATAGACTACGAAAAAAGCGGTGACGAGATAATTGTAGAGCTTGACCCCGGAATGGCGTTTGGCACAGGTACGCACGAAACGACCAGAATGTGTATGGAGCATCTGGAAAAGTATATAACACCTGCCTCGCGAGTTTTGGACGTGGGCTGCGGAAGCGGGATATTGTCCTTGACATCTGCTCTTATTGGCGCGAGGGAAATTACGGGAGTCGACATAGACCCTGTTGCGGTTAAAACTGCGGCGGAAAACGGACGTTTAAACGGATTTATTCCTCCCAGATATGTGATGTTAAAGGGAGACCTCGTAGACAAGGCAGAGGGTAAATACGACGTTATAGTGGCAAACATAATTGCTGATGTTATTATCAAGGTTTGCCCTGATATAAAGCAGTTTATGGAAGAGGACGGAGTATTTATTTCGTCGGGGATTATACTTGACAGAAAAGAAGACGTACAAAACGCCTTTGTAAGTAACGGATACAATATAGTGGACGTTAAAACAGAGGGAGAATGGGTCTCCTTTGTATGCAAAAAATAAATAAATAAATAATAAAACCCTTGGTTAGTGTACATACTAACCAAGGGTGATTTTTTATGGTAAAAAATGATACAGTAGAACTTTTAAAGGAATGTAACGCCGGTATAAAGATGGGGATAAGCACAATCGACGGCGTACTGCCAAAGGTTACGAGCGGCAGGCTAAGTACTATTTTGCACAAGTACAGGGAAAAGCACGAACAGCTCGGAAACGAGACATCAAGGCTTATAAACGAATACGGAGAAAAAACCAAGGAGCCAAACCCTATGGCAAAGGGTATGTCGTGGATAAAGACAAACGCAAAAATGTATTTTGACGAAAGCGACAACACTGTGTCCGACCTTATAACAGACGGCTGCAACATGGGAGTAAAAACTGTTAACAGGTACATTAACCAGTACGACTCCGCAGACGACGAAAGCAAGCGTATAGCACGCGAGCTTGTCCAGATTGAGACGGAGCTTGCGGTTGAAATCAGCCCTTATCTTTAAATCAGGTTACATTCTTTTAGTAAATCATTGTTACTAAGCAGCTCTGACGGGCAACCGTCGGCTGCTTTTTTTCCGTCCTTTAATATTATAAGATTGTCGCACACTTCCCTTGCTAAGCCAAGGTCGTGGGTGGCGATAATCTTTGTACAGTCGATGCTTTTTAAAATACGTATTAAGCTTTTGCACGACTTCGGGTCTAAAAACGAAGTGGGCTCGTCAAGCATAATCACGGACGGATTAAGTATCAGCACGCTTGCGATTGCAACTTTGCGCTTTTCGCCCCAGGAGAGATTGTGAGTAAGCTTATCCTTTAAGTGCGATATGCCAAGATCGTCCATAAGGGACTTTGCTCTTTGCTTTGCGTCCTCTAAATCCATCCCGTAATTTTTAGCTCCAAAGAGGATGTCTTCATATACTGTGGGCATAAAAAGCTGGTCGTCAGGGTTTTGAAAAACCATACCCGCCATTTTGCGGATATCTTTTAGGCTTTCCTTACAGAGTTTTACGCCCTGCACGGATATTTCCCCTTCCGACTTTGGCACAAGCCCGAGGATTGACGACAAAAGGGTAGACTTTCCCGCGCCGTTTTCTCCGACTATTCCGACGCACTTTTGGCTGTCAATTTGTATATTTATATTGTCGAGAGCTAACGTGCCGTCCGGGAAACGAACGGACAAATTATTAACCTTTAACATAAAAAGCCCACACCCTTAAAAGTATTATGATTGCGCAGAAAGTGAAAGTGTACAAAATGTCTGATGTTTTAAAGCCTTCGGGATGCTCCGTGCTTATTTCGCCGTTGTATCCTCTGCATTTCATGGCGAGGACTACCCTTTCTGCCCTTTTGAAGCTTCGGATTAAAAGCTGACCTAAAAAGCTACCTGTATGAAGTATGCTTATTCCCTTTTTGCCCCCGCTTCGAAGCATATATGCGTTATACATAGAGTGCGCCTCGTTTGCTATTATACAAAGGTAACGATAAGTCATAAAAAGCTGTGTTACAAGCACCGATGGCACTTTCAGCCGTATCAGCGCGCCCGACATCTTAGGCATAGGAGTAGTCGCAGAAAGCAGGATTACTGCGCTTGTTGAAAGCAGAGTTTTAAGCAGTAAAGTTACAAACGACAAAACCCCGTACGAAACAGCAACACCTCCTGCGAAAAAGGCAGTGTCCTGCTCGAAAATAACGTTTGAAACACCTGCGAAAAGGCAAAATGGCAACGCCAGGACAGAACGCTTGAACAAAAAAGAGTACGAAACGCCCGCAACCGATGCACAAATAAAGATGTACGAAAAGTACAAAAGCACGTGCCAAAACACATATCGGTCAAGAGAAATCACAGCCGTGATAAGCAAAAACGTAACCACAAGCTTTGAAACTGGGTGCAAGCGGTGTATTAAAGAGTTACCCAAAGACAGGTTCTCTATGGTATTCAGTTCTTTTAACTTGGTAGATAAATTAGGCATAGATTTACATTACACTTTACATTTTTTTATAATTATACCGGTAAAAAGAGATAAAACAAAGACTATAACAGCGCCTGTTATACCCGCAACTGTTGTTCCGGACAAGGGCGAGCCAACGTCCTTAGACTTGTAGTCGTAGTCAGGCATAAATGCGGTAGATTCCTGAGCGGCTGAGAAAGTATCATAAACATCAGCCTTGCCTTCGGGCTCTAATTCCTCTGAGCCTGTAACGTTTAAAATTGACCATTCAAGACCGTCGGGATATTCGGAAGCGTACAAGGACAACCCTCCGCCGACAACTAACGTTAAAGCGGCAAGGACTGCGAGAACTTTCCTGACAGATTTTATGTTTACGGGAGAGGTTGCGTCGTTTAGTATCTCGGGCCTTGCTTTATGGATAAAGCACAGTACAAGCGCGGTAACAAAGCCTTCTACAAGACCTATTGCGAGGTGTATCGGCTGCATCAGCGCCACAAACGTACCAAACGGAAGCGCCGTAATTTTAGAAGCAGATGTTTCCGCCACTACCAAAAAAGCACCAAGCTGAAGCGCAACAACCGTACTTAAAACCGAGGCTATGGTTATGGTCTTTTTGTTCATAGCCTTAACAATCGGCTTATATACAAGCGGATAAACCAAAAGGCAAGGAACAACGCCCATGTTGAATATATTACAACCAAGAGCCAAAAGACCGCCGTCTGCAAACAGCAGACATTGTATTATAAGAACCGCTGCGATTGCGAACAAAGAGGCAAAAGGCCCCAAAACCGCCGCAAGCAGCATACCTCCTCCGATGTGGCCGCTTGAGCCTGTGGCGGGGATTGTGAAGTTAATCATCTGTGCGGCAAAAATAAAAGCTCCCATAATTCCCATAATTGGTAGCTTAGATTCCGACAAGTCGGATTTTTTAACTTGTTTTGCCGAATATGCCAAAGCTCCTGCGCTTGCGGCAAGCATTACGCCACCTACTGCGGGAGAAACTAAAGCGTCTGCCATATGCATAAATAATTCCTCCTTGTGATATCTGTTATCATACCAGATAATTATACTAATTTTGCGCCGTTATGTCAATATACGGGGGGAGAAATTTGTGGTATTTTGCGGTTTTTAAAGGCGGTGTTTTGGGTGATTGGCTAAGCTGTAAGGAACATAGAATAATAGCGGGGTGATTATATGATATTCGAGCTTTTAAAACAGCTTTTTGTGCTTTTGGGGTACGTATCAAATTTAAACTCGTTTCCCAAACAGCTTAGCAAAAAGGAGGAGGATGAACTTTTAAGCCGATGTAAAAACGGCGATGAGGAGGCTAAAAACAAGCTGATTGAACATAACCTTCGGCTTGTTGCGCATATTGCAAAGAAGTATACTTCTGTCTTTAAGGATTTAGACGACGCTATATCAATAGGCACGATTGGGCTGATTAAGGGAGTTTCGAGCTATAACTTTGAAAAAAAGACAAAGCTTTCGACATACATATCAAGATGCATTGAAAACGAGATATTAATGTCTGTAAGGGCGGGGAAGAAGACGCAGGGGGAAATTTCGATTGACGAGCCTATCGGCACGGACAGCGAGGGGAACAAGATTACGTTTAACGACATCTTAAATAATGACGAAAACGAAATTTTAGACGAAGTTAATATGAAGATGGTAAGGCGCTCTTTGGCAAGGCTGATTGAAAGCGAACTCGACGAGCGCGAGAGAAAAATTATCGTTTTAAGGTACGGACTTGGTGGCGGCAAGGAATACACCCAGAGCGAAATTGCCAAAAAGCTTAATATTTCCCGTTCGTATGTTTCGCGAATTGAAAAGAGAGCGCTTGAAAAACTAAGCGAAAATATGAAAGGTATGGAAATTTGAACAAGTTTGTGGTACAATAAGAAAAAGGCTTTATGGTGATGTTATGTTTTATGTTTATATTTTAAAATGCGCAGACGATACGCTCTATTGTGGCTACACCAACGACTTACAAAAGAGGCTTTTATGCCATCAGTCGGGCAAGGGGGCGAAATACACAAGAGGGAGGCTTCCTGTTGAACTTGTCTATTTCGAGCAAATTGACGACAAAGGGGACGCGCTAAGACGCGAACACGAGATAAAGAAGATGCCCCGTGCTAAAAAGGAAGAGCTTGTCAGGCGGTTTGACAAAAGTGGTGTATAATGTTATAATTAATGTATAGTTAACTTACGTACTAAGGAGGATACATAAATGATTACGGCAAGAATTATTGACATAGACGGTAAGGAAAAATGGAGCGCTACCGCTGAGGCTGTTGACGAAATTTACAGCGGCGGTTTTTCACAGGGCGACAGAATTGTAATAGACTCTCCGGATGTTAAACATATGCATTTAAAGCTTGACAAAATGGCTCAGGACAGCATAGTGTATTGCCCCGACGGACACTTTGAGCTGTTGGTTCCGACAGGGGAAGAGTTAAGAGCGTACTATCCGACAAGCTTTACAACGTCAGACCACTGGATAAAGGTAAAAGAAGTCAGCGAGGAAGAATTTTACAGTTACAGAAGGATTTCCCTTAACGGACACGATACGGAAATCAGCACATCTTATCCGCACGCGACCTCAAACGCAGTAAGTGCAAACCCTGCGCTTCGTCCGAGAAACGCTATCGACGGAATAATCTGTAATTCAAGACACGGCGACTTCCCGGCCAACTCGTGGTCGGGCGGCAAGAGCGAGGACATAGAATACCACCTCGACTTTGGTGCAGAGGTAGAGATTGACAAGATAGATTTTTTCATTCGTGCACATTTCCCGCACGATACGTACTGGAAGTCTTTGGACGTAGAGCTTTCTGACGGAAGCCGCATACCCGTACAGCTTGATAAAACAGCTGCGGCACAGACACTAAAGCTTGACAACAAAAAGACTACTTTTGTTCATCTGACTAACTTTAAGCAGGCGGCAAATCCGCTTTCGTTTGCGGCATTTTCGCAGATTGAGGTATATGGAAGATATATTAAGAAGTAATAAAATAAAAAACACGGTTAGCGTTTTGCTAACCGTGTTTTGTTTATAAAACTTATATTATTCGCCGTACTTGGTCATCCAGTCGAACTGAGGCATCTTTTCAACGGAAGGAATACCGTTTTTAACAGCCTCGTTAAGAGCAAGAATCATCGGGCCAAAGCTGTGTGGTTCGTTTCTGAAACCATATTTTAAGCAGACATAAGATTCCTGCGAACCGCGTGTTTCGCCCTCGCCGGGTGTGTTACAACCCGGGCAGCTGTGGTATGTGTTGTAGTTGTCGGTAATACAGTATTCACAAAGACCCCAGATTGCCTTTTTAAACACATCAAGGTAAGGATCTTTTGGCAATATACCCATACGAAGACCAACGCCTATACCGTATGCGAGCAAGGCTGTACCGCTGCTCTCTTCCCATGCGCCTTCCATAGTGATTTCCTGTCTCCAAAGACCACGGATTGATATGTAAGGGAGCAAAGCTTTGCAAAGTCTCTTAAAGCGGTCTACAACGTCGTTGTAGAACTTGTTGTCTTTTGGAAGATATTCAATAAGCTCTGAAAAACCAATCATCATCCAGCCGTTACCTCTTGACCAGTGATCCTGTGAGAAAACGCCTTTGCCGAGGATGCCACGTGACTGGTGAACAAGGTCGTTCTCCGGATTTACCAAAGCGTCGTAAAGCTTAATGGTCTGCTCTGCGGCAAAGTCTAAATAACGTGGCTCGTTAAGTGCAAGACCTGCAAACGTCATATACGGTGCAACGCCGGAAATAGCGTCAACCCAGATCCAGCGCTCCGGATGTCTGCGGAATGCGATGATACCGTCGTCGGACTTTACTGCGTCCATTGTTATTTCAGCATATTCTCTTATTATATCAAGTTCTGACTTGTCGTACTTTTCGTTCATCAAAAGGTAAGCCTTTGGGTTACCGCCGATTATGTAGCAGTCAAAGCTTGGGAGGTTGTATTCGGCACCAGGCTGATACAGCTTTAAGTATTCTGCACATTCTGCCAAAACTTCGTCGTCCTTTTGGTCAAAAGCGTACTTAACTGCGCCGAAAACTGTAAGAAGTCCGGTGTAGTTCTTTGTAATTGCGCCCAATTCCTTTGCTCTTTTGTAAAGGCCTTTTGACGCAACGGCAAGGTCAAACTCTCTTGTTTCCATGGTTAATTCCCCCTGATTAGTTAATTATTTTATAATTTCGTTAATAGCTGCAATCTGTTCATCAGTAAGCTCTAATGTTGCGGCTGATGCGTTAACTTCAAGCTGCTTGATGTTGGAAGCTGCAGGGATAACAGGACCCATGCCGGGCAACTTTGTCATATATGCAAGAACCAAAACAGTAAGCTCTACGCCGATAGAAGCTGCAAGCTCGCTAAGGCGGTTAAGCTTTTCGAACAACTGCTTGTTGTCAAGAGTTGACATATTCTTTTCGTCGAAGAGACGGTCGCCTGCGCCAACCTTGTTAGGATCGTTGTATCTGCCTGTAAGTAGGCCTTGTCCCAAAGGACTCCATGCAACGAACGAAAGACCTGTCTGTGCGGCATAGTCGAGCACGCCTGCATCAGAAGCGTTTTCGCCACGGAGGATGTCGAATCTGTTCTGTACTGCACAAAGCTTTGTGCGCATTGGTGAGTTTTCTGCTATAAACTTGTCATATTCCTTTACTGTTGCAAGGTCAGCGTTGGAGATACCGAAGTAACGAACAGTATCTTCTTTAATCAAGTCTTCAACAGCCAACAAGCTTTCTTCCAAAGGAATTGTCGGGTCAGGACGGTGGAAGTATAAAATATCCATATAATCTGTGCCCAAACGTTCAAGACAAGCATGTACAGAGTCGATGATGTTTGCACGTGACAAACCCCAGTGGTTAGGAGTAAGGCCGTCCATACCGCCCCATACCTTAGAAGCGACGATTATGTCACGACGCTTGTCAGGGTTGTTTTCGAGCCAGTGGCCGATTACACGCTCGGAGTTACCAGAGCCTAAGTTGTAACGGTTAGCTGTATCCCAAAGTGTAACACCGAGCTCCCAAGCGCGGTCTAACAAAGGCATAGCAGTTTTAAGGTCAACACGTGAGCCGTCGCCTGTTTCTGGGTAACCGTATTTCCATGTGCCGAGACCTATTGTCGACACACGAAGGCCGCTCTTGCCAAAAAATCTATATGGCATACCGTGAAAGTCTGAAAAAGTAGAAGGTTGATTGTAAAGTGCAATATTTGGTTTTGAAATTGGCATAACAAAACATTCCTCTCTATATATTATTTAACTTCATTATAAATTATATTGTTTTCATTTTACATGTACAAAACGATTATTTTTTAGACTTTACGCTTTATTCCATAAAATTGCTTGGAGATACGCCTGTTATCTTCTTGAACATTCTGGAAAAATAAAAAACGTCTGAAAAGCCGCAAAGATGAGAAGTCTCACTCACGTTGCATTCTCCCGATGAGAGCAGGGCTTTTGCCTTGTTGATTCTCAAATACATTACATATTGCATCGGGCTTTGGCCGTACTGCGCGGTAAAGAGCTTTCTAAAATGCGACGAACTAAGCCCGCTTACCTTTGCGATATCGTCGAGCATAAGCGGCTGTGAAAAGTGTTTTCGGATGTAGTTTTTGGCGTTGCTCAGGTCTTTTTTGTGAGCCGCTTTGTCTGTTCTGTAATGTGTTAAAATCAGCTCACAAATGATGTGCTGAACGATAGTGCAACATCTCGTCTGGCTTATAGCGTGCTTTTCGGTCCATATGGTGTTCAGCTCGCGGAACATTTCGATAACATTTTCACTCACGTCGTGGGTTGTAAGCAGGAGTTTGTTGAAAGAATCTGGGTCCCCGCTTTGCACATTAAGCTCAAAATTTACACTTATGAAATGCCACGGATTTCCTGCAAGGTTGTTCCCCGTCCTCTTGGTAGAGGGAGAGAAGAGGTACACGCTGTTTTTTTGCGTTAAGATTTCGCCCTGATCCTTAATTTTGTACCTTGCCGAGCCGTCAAGGGCAAGTACAATTGTATAGCTTTTGTTGCATACGTCAAGGTTCCACTTTGTTGTATTCCTTTCAATAGCACTGGTTACGGAAGTAACAGTAAATTCGTACTCCGGCAGTTGCATAACATCACCTCACTATAAAAAGGATAGCATAGATGATTGAAAAATGCAAATATTTTAATTTTCCGTTGACGAATTTGGGCGGGGGTGTTACACTGTTATTGTAAAAATACGCTTATGTTTATGTAGAAAGGACCTTTGACATGAAGATAGGTATGACGTCGTTAACTTTAAAAGAGTACGAAACAGATGATGTTGTAAATTGTGCCAGACAAGCAGGAGTATGCGGAATTGAATGGGGAGTGTGCCCTGCCCATGTTGTGTTGGGGGATAAAGAAAGGGCGCAAAGGATAAAAACTCTTTGTGCAAAAAACGATATTGAAATTTTCTCATTAGGCTCTTACTGTCGTATGGAGAAAAGGGAAGAATGCGAAGCTGTCGTGCAAACGGCCGTTCTTTTGGGCGCGCCGGTAATAAGGGTGTGGGCAGGAGGAAAATCCCCGTCCGAATGCGACGCGGATTATGTAAGCAGAATCGTTTCAAACAGCGCTTATATGGCTGACCTTGCAAAAGAGAGTAATGTTAAGATAGGGTTTGAATATCATCACCATACCCTTACGGAAAACAGTAAAAGTGCCGTAAACTTTATCAGGATGGTTGGCAGGGAAAATGCAGGGCTTTATTGGCAGCCTAACTGTAAACTGACGACAGAGGAAAACAAAATGGAAAGAGACGATGTGCTGCCGTATTTCGTAGGGAACTTTCATATACATAATTTCAGCACTTTTAATGGGTACGGAAGGCTTGAGGAAATAGAGGACAAGCTAAGGGTGTACTTTACAGATATAAGGGACGAAAATTACAACCTTTTAATTGAGTTTGTAAAAGACCAAAAGCCCGAAAACCTTATGCGCGACGCGGATATTTTAAGAAAACTGTTTTGTTGAAACAAACTTAAAAACGCCATTTTGCGTTGGTGTAAAGTTAAAACACTGTACAGAAAGAGGGAGCGAAGTTGGAAAAGAGAAATAAGTATTTCGAACTGTTTTTGACGTTTTTTAAAATCAGCCTGTTTACTTTCGGCGGCGGGTATGCGATGATTTCGTTTATTGAGCGCGAGTTTGTCCAAAGACTAAAATGGATAAGCCACGAGGAATTTATGGAAGTTATCGCAATAGCAGAATCTACCCCGGGGCCGATTGCGATAAACTCGGCTACATATATAGGGTACAAAAAGGGCAGAGCTTTGGGCTCTGCTGTGGCTACGTTGGGTGTGGTTTTGCCGTCGTTTGTGATAATTTATATTATTTCGTTGTTTTTTGACGAATTTCTGGCTTTGGAGTACGTCGGCTATGCTTTTAGGGGTATACAGGTTTGTGTGGCGTATCTGATTATTAACGCAGGCGTTAAAATGATTAAAAAAATGGACAAGCGTCCATTTTATGTTACTTTGTTTATTATAGCGGTAGCTGCTTTGGAGGTTGTTGCGCTGTTCTCTTTTGGCGTTTCGTCCATCCTCTTTATCTTAGCGGGCGCGGTCTGCGGACTTGTGGCCTACGCAGTTGAAGTTTCAAGAAAAAAGCTCAAGGAGGAGAAGTAAAATGAACATATATCTTGATTTGTTTTTAACCTTCTTGAAAATTGGCGCTTTCTCATTCGGAGGTGGATACGGGATGATTCCCGTAATACGTGAGCAATGCCTGTCGCACGGGTGGCTGACGGAGGAAGGGATAATGAATTTTATCGCCGTTTCAGAATCTACACCCGGACCTATTGCGGTTAATATGGCGACGTTTGTCGGCTCTTCGCAGGGGGGACTTTGGGGCTCGGCTGTTGCGACCTTTGGCGTTGTGCTGCCGGCGTTTATAATCATACTTCTTATAGCGGCGATAATGCAAAATCTGATTAAGTACGCGCCTGTAAAGGCCGCGCTCGGTGCAGTGGCTCCTGTCGTTACGGCGCTGATTATTACTACGGGTGCAAACATGGCGTTTTCCACGCTGTTCAGCTTTGATGCTAAGGGAGGAGGCCTTTTTGTCGACTATAAATCGCTGATTATATTTGCGGCTGTTGTCGCGGTTGGCTATGTGTTTAAAAAGATTAAGAAAAAGGCGATTTCCCCTATCGCACTGATTTTAGTGTCTGCGGTGCTTGGTGTTTTGATGTTCGGGGTTTTATAATCTGGTTTATTGGTTTTTCGGTCTTTCGCTTATAATTATACCCTCGACGAATTTGTATTTGTCCCTTTTTCTAAGATACAGATACCCGAAAACGGAAAACACGACAGCACCAAGCATATTGACAAAGATGTCCTTCATCGTGTCGGCAAGGCCTGTGTCGAGATAGCCGTCGAAATGTGCAAGCTCGTTTCCGTCGGCGTCGTACAAAACTGTTTTGGCAATTCCCTTTACTGCGACGGGGTTGTTGGCGTTTTCTGCATCTAAGTTGACTGTTGATATGTCGGATACTATGGCGTCCTTTTGCATATCGGTTTTTATGAGAATGTCTGTGCCAAATTCAAAAAATTCCCAAAACACAGCCATAGTCATTGAAAAGCAAAAGGCGACTGCCACTACAAAAAACGGAGTCATGTTGATTCTTTTGACGCGGGTGTTGATTAAATCTATCGCACCAAAGCCGACGGCCGCCACAAGACCGCCTGTCGTGATGTGCAAAAGGCTGTCCCAGACGGGAATGTGGTAATAGAAGTTTTCGATTTCACCTAATATTTCTGCGGAAAATACAAAACATATTATGCTTATTTCAAGCGCTTGCGGGAGGCTCCATTTAGTCTTTGCCTCTATTCCTGAGGGGATGGAAATCAGCACTAAGGAGAAAACGCAAAGCAGAACGTTAAAGTAGTCGCGGTTTATTGCCTGCCTTATAAGACACACTATTATCAACGAAAAAGCTACGAGGTAAATGACCACCGAAGCCTTTTCGTTCTTTTTAAATTTATTTTTAATTGTTTTGGCTGTTTTTTTAAACACATTCATTTTATCACCCGCCTTATTATATTATAAATTTAAATGGCAGGTACTAAACAAATATTTTAAAATTAATAAAAAGACCTATCCGCATTTTGACATCGGATAGGTCTTTTGTGTTATATGTTTTATGTGTTATTACCTTCAAACTCTTATTATGTTGCATATTCAATAATTATGTATAGATGAAGTAAAATATAGTACATGCCATAGCAAAATACAGTTGAAAACAGCCATCGTTTAGCAAAATCGAAAAAGCATCTTTCCGGTTTTTCAACCAATAGTTTATATGTGAACAACAGTATAAACAAGTTAGATAACAAGAACCATATACTTGGAATTGCAAAAATAAAATATAAAATATAGGTGAACAAATTAGAACTGTTGGGTGGTGATATCATAAAAGATAATATTGGCAAAACCGATATCACGATTTGTCCCCAAAAGAGAATGTATTTTTTTATCATTTTTCATGGCTCCTTTTGCTGTAAAATATGGCTCAAATTATGTAACGTATTAAGTCGTATAAAATATAGTGCAATCCCATAGAAAAAACACTTGTAGAAAGCCAATATTTAACGAATTTAAACGACCATGTTTTTTGAGCTTGTGGAAATTGTTTCTTGTACGTTTTTAGCGTAATAAGCAATGTTATTACCAAAAACCACGCAAATGGTATCGCCATCAACGGTGCCAAAAATATACAAAGCCATATGTTTAATTCTAAACAAATAAATTCAAATAATGAGGGCACAACCGAAACTAAAACTTGTATCCAGAAAAACATATATTCTCTTTTTGATTTACACATTATATTCACAACCTTTTCTTCGGTATATTATACCGTGAATTAACGCTGTTTAGCCTATATTTGCAACAATCCAAAACACCAAAACGACAAAACGAAATGTCAGATATGAACATAGATTTACAGCCAAATAGTTAAGAGAAAGCTTCAAATAATATCTTTTTGTTTTATCTAATTTCAACATTTTATGTGTAAATAACATAACAAACGAGTTTAAAATGCAAAAAAAGCAAAAGTTTTTGGTGATTATAAAATATAAATACCAGCTATCTATATGTAGATAAAGAGTTAGATATATAACAAGAGTTGTGATAATAGAAGCTATTAAGCAATGAATAATATAAAACAGGAATGTCGATGTTTTTCTTGACATAAATAAACCTCCACATGTTAAGTTTTAATGTTCAATTATTTTTGTAAGTCCAATTTGGTATGAACCAACTGTTAATATCCACACCGCCTTCTTTTAGCAATTCAACTGCAATAATGTCGCAATGCCTCGAAACCAAAGAATAGTAACTCGGGCAGTCGTACAAAGCGACAGCGGCATTGTACATATTGTAGCCTGTGCTGTTTAGATTGTATGTTTTAAAGTTGTCATATGTTTCTCTAACTATAGAATTATCACTGGCAGTAAAAAAGAGAACGTTCTTGTTATTTTTATACAATAAATTATTAACTTCTTCAGAATCTAATACACCAAATCTAACTTCTGCTTGTGTTCGCATGGATTTGATAAAATTAGAAGAGGTTGAATAAAAGCTAAAAATTAGACCTTCGTCTTTTGTATCTTTTGCAAGGCTTCGCTTTGCCGACGCGGTCTGTACGTCTGTAAAGTTAGTGCCGGGGGAGGCATCCTTCATGTATGAAGAAGCTTCCATTAGCCCCTGTACAATACTTTTCTTCGCACTGTCCCTCCCACGTACTTTAAAGAATCGTTGTACTTTTTGTACCATTCTCCCATCGAAGATTCGAAAGGGTCTTTCCCTGCCAAAAAGGTATTGCCTATATTGTCATTATACCCCATCCCTCCCGAATTGTCCATAGTGTTTTGGCGGATTAAAAAAGGCACTCGTTAGCCGAGCGCCTTTCGCTTTTGGTAGAAGTAATTGCTATATGTTTGAATGTATAAAATACATTATACATTTTTCGACATCCACGTAATAAACGTCGTAATTATCATACGGAGAATCGCCTTTTGATTCTATATAAAAATAATCATTTGCCTTTATTTGAGATTTGTCGAATCTGTACTCGTCCTTGTAATCAAAAAACTGTAATAGAGCTTCAAAATGATTAAAATATCTGCTAATTGTTTCTATGCCGGCCTCGTCAACTTGTTTAAAATATTTGTTGCTTTTAAATTCCGAGATATTTTCTTTTGAGTAGTAGTATTCTTTGTATTCTGTAAAATCACCGAATCCACCTTCTATATATTCAACCTTGTCAAAATATTTCGGCAATTGACGATTGAAGTCGATTTCCTTTTTATCCAGAGTGGGCAAAGAAATTAATACAATCAAAACAAATGAAATAACCACAAAGACTATTGAAAGTAAACTTAGTACAATATTACGTACGTTTTTCATAAAATTCACGCTTTCACATCTTATTTTAAAGCCCGCCGTATATAAAGTGCCACCAATACGGCCATATAACTTCGGAGGCGCTTCCGCCTACTGACCAGACTGTGTTTACCCACGAGTTATAAGCCCATTTATCATTAACTTTTGTAAATGACAGGATATTCGCACCTTGCATATCTTTACTTACATAATAAACTTCTGCATACTCATCGTCGCAGAATAACACTTTAAAATATTCCATGTCTCCAAGCATGGTGTTGGCGATATAGGCATATTCAAAGTCGTCATAGTATTTTTGCGTCAGATATTCGCGTTTTGCGAGTGAAAATAACCATACAACCAAGAACGTTATAATTAAAATCAAAATCGCTTTTAAGAAATATTTCATTTTTACCTCCTATTTTATACCTAATAAATATTGCATGTAATAGTAATTTTCTTTAGCTTTTTCTCCAAATGGATTTGGCTTTGGGTTGGCATGAGGTGGACGAGTTTGAGGTTATTATACCTTATCTTTTTTTAGCCTAATATATAAAGTATAACATAAATTAAGCGTCCTAAGACAAGAAACAACAAGTAAGAATATATACTTGTGCCAACAAGTGTCGACAGTAATTTGAAGTAGTATGATTTTGTCATATCATAATGTAACAACCTGTGGCTAAACAGCATTATTATCATATTTAAAATACAAAATGTTGAAAATTTGTGTGTAAAAATAAATATCAATATATTCGTTGAGATTTCTGAAAAATCCGAAATAATATTTATGATTGTTGCCCCAAAAGCAATTAATAGGACAGCAGGTATAGCGTGTAAGGTCCAAAAAGCAAGGATTCTTGCTGACTTTTTCATTAAAATTCACCCACTTGATTAATGTTTGTTTGTGATATTATTCCATTTATCCGAAATAATATATGTCCAATTTGGCAATATGAATTGGATGGGATTAATGCCACCTTTTCTTAAAATTTCGCAAGCGATATCATCGCACTGTCTGAGCATTAAGGAATAGGAGCCTGGATCGTCATAGATGCTAGCAGCTTCGTGATATATGTTGTACCCACTACGACCTTCTTGTGTTAAATCATAGGGTATATACCTATCATATGATTCTCGAACCACAGAACTGTCGCTGGCAACAAGAAAGAGAACGTTTTTATTTTTAGAATACAAAAAATTGTCTACTTCGTCCGAAGTTAGTACACTAAATCTTAATTCACCATCTGTAAGCAAGGCATCTGGTAATTTTTCATTAGTAGGATAAAAACTGAATATTAATCCCTCGTTGTCTTTGTTAATAAGCATAACTGCATTATGACCGGCACCACTAGCTCCATCTGATTTGTTTAGCAATACTGCCTTTTCGAATGAATTATCGTCAAATTCTCTTAATTTATCGGCCAGTTCGTGAATATAATTTTGTGATTCTTTGTTATTGGCAACTCCGTGCCAATTTGCACTCAAACATTTTAACAGCTTTTGTTTTATTTTGTTATATCGTTCATCCCCTGGAGCTAAATTTCCACCATCAGATGTTTTGGGACGTATGTATCCAGTAGATTGTAAGATTCCTACTCTACTTACGCCGGTTATTCCCGCAATGTCCACATCATTTTTATTACTTGCAGACCTTGTATTGTTGTCCGATGTATTTCTGCCTTGCGTATTTTTTAACAGTTGCAAAGCCGTTTGTACATTCGCCCTGCTTGTATCATACGCGTAGGCAGTTTTTCCGCCAAATACTCCGTCCTCTTTTAGCGGCTGGCTCATTTTGTCTGTGTAGCCCGCTTCGTTTAAGCTTCTTTGTAGCTTTCGCACGTCTTCGTTTGGCGTGGTGTCTATGTTTTTGGTTGTGGTGTAGTTGTTGTGCTTAAAGTCGAAGTTGTCCTTTGCGTCAATGTACGTCTGTAATGGTTGGGCTTGTTTTAAGTACGGCTCTTTGTTTTCCGTACTCAAAAGCCCTATCATTTCCATAACCGCCGAGTTATAAAGGCCTTGGTCGTTTGCGTCTTTTGCAAGGCTTCGCTTTACCGACGCTGTCTGTACGTCTGTAAAGTTGGTACTCGGCTCGGCGTCCTTCATATACGACGGAGCTTCGTTTAAGCCGTTCTTCACGCTTTCCTTTGCGCTGTCCCCTGCGTACTTTAAAGAATCATTGTACTTTTTGTACCATTCTCCCATCGAAGCTTCGAAAGGGTCTTTCCCTGCCAAAAAGGTATTGCCTATATTGTCATTATACCCTATCCCTCCCGAATTGTCCATAGTGTTTTGTGTCTGCGCTTTTTTGTTGTTTTCCGTTTCGAAAAACTCGTTTTTGATTGCCATTTTGCAATCCTCCTTTATAAAATTATTTGGCACTTTTTAGTACCAAATAAAGTCTAATATAAAGGCGGACGCAAATGTTGGCAAAGACTATGGAACAAAACCTCGCAAGTTTCGAGGCTTTTACCACGTGCTTTTAAAAAGCATTCGGCTTTTTCAGCGCAAAAATACGAAAAAGAACACCCTCTCGGGTGTCGTTTCTTACTTTTTATTAAATATAGTGATTGGTATTTCTGTATTAATTTTTGCAGTTTTTCTGTTGGGCGTGATTGAAAAGTTTTTTGAAAAAAGCATTGACAAAAGGCCTCTGATATGTTAAAATATTACCTAAATTAAACGCTGAGATGCGGAATAGTAGGCAAGAGATTTTCGCCTTTTTAGAGAGATGTCGGTTGGTGCGAGACATTGGGAGAACTTTGCTGAACTCGCCGCGGAGTGGCTGCCGTGAACTGACAGTAGGGGCAGACGGGAACTCCCGTAACAGAGTTAAGGTGTGTTGGCATCTGGAGGGCATCCTTTTTTGGATGAAAAAGAGTGGTACCGCGGAAACTGTGATTTGGCGTTTTCGTCTCTTTGAACTAACAAAGAGTCGGGGACGTTTTTTTGTTGGTAAAATCCTGTTTTTATTCTATATTTTGAAAGGAGTTTTCGGTATGAAAACAATCAATGTTACAGACATTACGCTTAAAAAGCTTTCGGAGGATCGTGCAATCTCGCTACTTTTCCGCGAAAAGTCAGCAATTGCAAACTGCGCGGATGTACTTGGTGTAAATGCCGTTGAATTACCTGAAATCAAAAATCTTCGTGAGGATATGATTATATATAAAACTATTGCGCAAAATGTTCGAAATGCAGCTCTTGCAATCCCTGTCGGATTTAACAAAGAAGACATCAAATCTGTGTGGGAGTGCATTAAAGAGGCGAAAAATCCCCGCCTCCAGATTGAACTTCCTGTTTCAACAATCCAGATGGAATATACATATCATGTAAAGCAGGCTGTTATGCTCGAAAAGATTACAGAGCTTGTGAAAGAGGCAAAAACATATTGTGCAGACGTGGAATTTTCTGCAATCGATGCAACAAGGGCGGATATCGACTTCCTTATCCTGGCGGCGAAAGAAGCGGAGTCAAACGGTGCGAGCTTAGTAACCGTTTGTGATGATGCAGGTGTGTCGACACCCGAGCAGGTTGCAGACTTGGTTGCAAAGGTTAAAGAGGCGGTAAGCATCCCTGTATATGTTCAGGTTTCTGACCGTATCAATATGGGTGTTGCGTCTGCGTTTGCGGCCATTTCAAAAGGCGCTGATGGTATTAAATGTGCTATGGCAGGAAAAGATGTTCTTTTAACCGGAGAAATTTCCGACGCGATGAGCGCCTGCGGTTCGCAGATTGATGCACAGATTAAGCTGGACACTACCAAAATCCATGCAAGCATTGACGATATGGTTTCGAACATAAACCACGACAGTTATGAGAACGAACAGAGCGTAAGCGACAAGAAAAAGATTTTACTTGACTCGGATTCTTCTGTTTCGCAGGTTGCGCAGGCGGCATCTGTTCTTGGATATGAGCTTTCTGATTCTGATGTCGGCAATGTGTATAAGGCACTTATGCAGGTGTGCGAAAAGAAAGGTGCTGTTGGCTTAAAAGAATTTGAGGCTTTGATTGCAAGTTCTGCTATGCAGGCTCCTTCGACATACCATTTTGAAACATACACAACAACAAGCAGTAACGCCACAAGCTCAATGTCTCAGGTGACGCTTAAATGCAATGATGAGATTATTTGCGGTGTTGCAAGCGGCGATGGCCCTGTTGACTCGGCTTTCAGAGCAATCGAGCAGTGCATCGGTCATCACTATGAACTTGATGATTTTCAGGTTCAGTCTGTAACTGAAGGAAAGGAAGCGTTAGGTTCTGCGCTTGTCAGACTTCGCAACAACGGTAAGCTTTATTCGGGCAACGGAACATCAACCGACATTGTTGCGGCAAGTATAAGAGCGTATATAAATGCACTTAACAAAATTGTTTTTGAGGAGGCATAATATGAAGATAGTATTTTCAACAAAGAATGTGAGTCGTGCATCCTTTCTTGATACATGCCGTTATGCCTTTGATTATGGCTTTGAGGGTTTTGAAATATACGATGCGATCAAGGAAAGAAGCGCGCACCACGACAGTATATTAGGGCGTGACCGCATAGCTGATGCAAAAGGAAAGCTTGTAAACAGAAATCTCGCGGTTTCGGCACTTCGTATGCCTGATAGCATTGAGAGTGAAAACACCACATCGGATTTGGTGGTTAAGTACGTGGATATGGCTGTGGCATCCGGAATTTCAAATGTCATTGTCCATATTGACGGGGACGTTTCCTTTGATGTTTTGGACGAAAAACTTTCTGCGGCAATTAAGAAAGCACAAAACAATGATGTTAATATTTTGTTCGAGACAGTGGGCTATCTTGCAAATACCGAGAATGTAATCGGTATAATCAATCATTTTTCGTCGGCTGCTGTCGGCGCGGCGTGGAATGTGAGAGGTACATACTTTGATGCGGGAGAAACCTCTGAGGCGACAATTAAGACATTGGGCGCGTACATAAAGTACGTCCGTCTCGGAGATATGAAAGACGGAAAAACTGTCTTAATCGGCGAAGGCGAGCTTGATGTGGCAAAGCTTATAAATTCACTTTCATCCCTTAACTATGAGGGATATATCTGTGCGGCGTGGAACGAAGAAATTAACGATGCAGATATAGTTTTAACTCACTTTGCCAACTATATTTCTCAGCTCAACCGAGAGAAGAAATCCTTTGACAAGGTGTACTATAACAGAGATAAGACAGGAACTTTCGTGTGGAAAAAGTACGATGTAATTGATGCCACATTCTCCGACGTTCTGGATACAATGGCAGAAAAATATCCCGACCAATACGCTTTTAAATATCCCACACTTGATTATACAAGAACTTACGAGCAGTTCAGACGAGATGTTGATGAATGTGCGGCAGCACTTATCTCTCTTGGCGTAAAAGCAGGAGACCACGTTGCAGTATGGGCAACGAACGTTCCCGAATGGTTTATCACGTTTTGGGCAACAACAAAAATCGGCGCTGTTTTAGTTACGGTTAATACTGCATATAAGATTCACGAAATTGAGTATTTGTTAAAACAGTCTGACACGCATACTCTTGTTATGATTGAGTATTGCAAGGATATAAACTACAAGGAAATTATCCAGGGCCTTTGTCCTGAACTTGAAACATTAGAACCCGGCAAACCCTTGTATTCAAAGAATCTTCCGTTCCTCAGAAACGTCGTTACGGTAGGCTTTTCGATGCAGGGATGTCTTACATGGAATGAGATGCTTTCACGTTCTTCTCTTGTTCCCCGTGAAGAAGTCAGAAGACGGGCTTCCCTTGTTAAGCCTGATGATGTATGTAATATGCAGTACACATCGGGTACGACGGGCTTCCCGAAAGGTGTTATGCTTACCCACAGAAATATCGTTAATAACGGTAAAACAATCGGCGACAGAATGGACTTGTCAACAGCAGACCGTATGATGATTCAGGTGCCTATGTTCCATTGCTTCGGCATGGTGCTTTCGATGACATCTACGATGACACATGGCGGTACGCTCTGTCCCATACCGTATTTTTCGCCGAAATCATCACTTGCTTGTGTAAATGACGAAAAGATTACCTGCTTTAACGGTGTTCCCACGATGTTTATTGCGATGTTTAATCACGCCGATTTTGCAAAAACAGATTTCTCACATATGAGAACAGGTATTATGGCGGGTGCAAACTGCCCGGCAGATTTAATGCGCAGAGCATCTGTTGAAATGAATATGCGTGAAATTATCTCTGTTTACGGCCAGACCGAGGCTTCTCCCGGATGTACAATGGGTGAAGTAAACGAAGACCTTGACCACAGGGTGGAAACAGTCGGCAGCGCGTTCCCCGGCGTTGAATGTAAAATCATTGACCCGGAAACAGGGGACGAACTTCCTGACGGCGAGAGCGGCGAATTTGTAGCACGTGGCTTTAACATTATGAAGGGCTATTACAAGATGCCCGAAGCAACTGCTCAGGCTATTGATGCTGACGGATGGCTCCATTCGGGCGATATTTGTATGAGAACACCTGACGGATACTATAAAGTAACAGGAAGATTAAAGGATATGATTATCCGTGGCGGTGAAAACCTGTATCCGAGAGAAATTGAGGAATTTTATCTTACAAATCCGAAAGTTCGCGATGTTCAGGTGGTTGGCGTTCCTGATGAAAGATACGGCGAAGAATGTTGTGCCTGGGTTATTCTTCATAAGGGCGAAACTGCTGACGAAAACGAAATGAAAGAATTTGGTTACGCTTCAATTGCAAGACATAAAGTGCCGAGATATTTTATTTTTGTAAACGAATTCCCGATGAACGCAGCGGGTAAAATCCTCAAGTACAAAATGCGTGATGAATCCGCCGAAAAGTTAGGTTTAAAAAAATAAACGGCACTTTTTGAAAGGCGATGAACCCAATGAAAAAATATAAAATAATGGATGCCCACTGCCATATATATCCCGACAAAATTGCAAAGAAGGCGGCAGCGGCTACCAGCGATTTTTATGGAGGTCTTGGCTCTACTCTTGACGGTACTGTGGCTACTTTGTTAAAAGAGGCGGAAGTTGCAGGGGTTGAGCATTGTATAGTGCAGTCTGTGGCAACAACTCCAAAGCAGGTTTCAAGCATAAACAACTTTATTGCAAATTGCGTTAAAGAGAGCGGCGGCAAGTTTACGGGCCTTGGAACGCTTCATCCTGACAGCGGGGATGCAAAGGCGGATGTAGAAGAAATTATCAGCCTTGGGCTAAAGGGCGTAAAGCTTCATCCTGATATACAAAAGTTTAAGATAGACGACTACCGTATGCTTAAAATTTATGAGCTTTGCGAAGGAAGACTGCCTGTTCTTATCCATACAGGAGACAGTCGTTACGACTTTTCAAACCCAAACAGAATGATGCCGATTCTTGATATTTATAAAGACTTAACAGTTATAGGTGCTCATTTTGGCGGTTGGTCTATTTGGGAAGATGCCACAGAAAAGCTCAGTAAGTATAAAAATTTCTATGTGGACTGTTCGTCTTCTCTTTATGCTATGACTCCCGAAAAAGCAAGAGAATTAATTATGGCGTACGGAACAAAGCGTGTGCTCTTTGGCACGGATTATCCTATGTGGAGGCCTGTGGAGGAGATTGAAAGATTCCTGCAAATAGAGCTTTCTGAGCAAGAACGCGAGGATATCTTTTACAACAATGCGGCGAGACTTTTCGGTATTGAATTTTAAAAAAATTCCAAAAACTATTGACTTTATTACCTTAAAGTGGTAGAATACAAATAATTTAAATGCAGAGAGCAGAAACCAGTAGGTTGGAAAGAACATGGAGAGAGTTGCCGGTTGGTGCGAGGCAAATGGGGCGTCCTTCTCGAATTCCTTCTGTTAGCAGTGCACTGAACAAGCTTGGTCTTAAGTAGGATGCAACGGGAGTTCCCGTCACAGAACTAAGGTATAATAGTACCTGATAAGGTCGCTATCGTGAGGTAGTGATAAACTGAGGTGGTACCACGGAAATGATATTTTCGTCCTCTGTAGCCTGTAAGGATTGGAGAGGGCGTTTTTTGTTTGAAAATGTGAGCCTGATCTTTGCAGTCCACATCGAAATTTTAATTAAAGAAAGGATGAAGAAAAATGGTTCAGAACTACTATCAGAAAGAAATTGAAACCATGCCCGTCCACGAAATGAAAAAGCTTCAGTCAGAAAAACTGATAAAGCAGGTAAAACACGTTTACGAAAATGTGCCTTACTATAAAAACCTCATGGATGAAAAGGGCGTTAAACCCGAAGATATTAAAGGTATTGAAGACTTGCACAAACTTCCGTTCCTTACAAAAGCAGATTTAAGAGACGCATATCCTTACGGATTACTCGCAAAGCCGCTTGAAGATTGCGTGCGTATTCACTCTACGTCGGGTACAACAGGACGTCGTGTAGTTGCTTTTTACACACAAAAAGACGTTGACCTTTGGGAAGATTGCTGTGCCCGTGCTATCGTTGCAGCAGGCGGAAGCAAGAAAGATGTTTGTCAGGTAGCGTATGGCTACGGATTATTTACGGGCGGTTTCGGACTCAACGGCGGTTCTCACAAGGTCGGATGTCTCACGCTTCCGATGTCCTCAGGTAATACTGAGCGTCAGATTCAGTTTATGACAGATTTGAATGCAACGATTCTTTGCTGTACTCCTTCTTATGCGGCATATATTGGCGAAACATTAAAAGAACAGGGATACAAGCCGGAAGATATTCCGCTAAAAGCAGGTATCTTTGGTGCGGAGCCCTGGACAGAAGAAATGCGCCAGAATATTCAGGAAATGCTCGGTATTAAAGCTTATGATATATATGGCCTTACCGAAACGAGCGGCCCCGGAGTTGCTTTCGAATGTGAAGAACAGACAGGTATGCACATTAACGAAGACCACTTCCTTGCAGAGATTATTGACCCTGATACAGGAGAAGTTCTTCCTGTAGGCGAAAAGGGCGAGCTTGTTTTCACAGCTCTTGATAAAGAGGCGTTTCCGCTTTTAAGATACAGAACAAGAGACATCTGTGTTCTTTCAAGAAAGAAATGCTCCTGCGGAAGAACACTTGTCAAAATGGCAAAACCTATGGGAAGAACTGATGATATGATGATAATAAGAGGTGTGAATGTATTCCCGAGCCAGATTGAAACCGTTCTCCTTAACGAAGGATATCAGCCGAACTATCAGATTGTTGTTGACAGAAAAAACAATACAGATACCTTCGAGGTTAATGTTGAAATGTCTCCTGAACAGTTCACAGACAAGGTAAGCGATGTGCTTGCAATGGAAAAAGCTCTTGCAAATGCCATGAAGACAATGCTCGGCATCAACCCGTCAGTACATCTCGTAGAACCAAAGACCATTGCAAGAAGCGAAGGTAAAGCTGTTCGTGTAGTTGATAAGCGTAAGTTAATCTGATCAAGGAGGAATGTGAAAATGGCTATTAAACAGTTAACAGTATTTGTTCGGAACAGAAAAGGTACAATCGTTTCAGTAACAGATGTGCTTGCGAAAAACAACATTAACATAAGAGCACTTTCTATTGCAGAAACAGAAGATTTCGGTATACTTCGTCTTATCGTAAATGACGAAAAAGCTGCGGAAAAAGTGCTCGAAGAAAACGGCTATCTCATCAAAGTTATTGATGTTGTGGGTGTTAAAATCGGTGACGAACCCGGAAAATTGACAGAAGCCCTTGATGTGCTTGATAAAGCAGATATCAATGTTGAATATCTCTACGCCTTTATGGCTCGTACAGAAAAGCACGCTTATGTTGTGCTACGTGTAGAAAACAACGAGTCTGCCCAGGCAGCGCTTACAAATGCGGGCTTCAAACTTATAACAGAAGCAGATATCAATAAACTTTAATCAGAGGACAGTAAAATGTTAGGCGTGATTGTAAATGTTATAACCGTAATACTTGGCTCGTGCATAGGTTTGCTGTTTAAAAAGGGTATTCCCGAAAGAGTAAGCAACGCTTCTATGATTGGCTTGGGGGCTTGCACCTTGTATATCGGTATATCAGGAAGCTTGTGCGGAAAAAACGTCCTGATTGTAATTGCGTCGGTTGTGTTGGGCACAATATCAGGTACGCTCTTAAACATTGACGGCGCGATAAACAGATTAGCAAAGAACGTTGAAACAAAGTTCAAAAAAGAAGGCCAAGATGTTTCAATCGCCGAAGGTCTTGTAACAGCAACACTTTTGTTTTGTGTTGGCTCTATGACAGTTACAGGGTCGGTTCAGGCAGGACTTACAGGTGACAGCTCGGTGCTTATAACCAAGGCTACACTTGATTTTGTTTCTTCCATGATGCTTGCTTCAAGCCTTGGGTTTGGAGTAGTGCTTGCGTCTGTTTCAGTATTTGTCATTCAGGGCGGGCTTGTTCTTCTGGCAGGTCTGATTGCTCCTTTTATGAGTACGGGCGCAATAAACGAAATGACTTGTGTGGGTTCGATTCTGATTATTATGATAGGTACAAATTTAATGGGTATTACTAAAATTAAGGTTGCAGACTTCTTGCCCGCAATTATATACGCGCCTGTTATTTATAACATTGCAAATTTAATATTAAATCTTATATAGGAAAAACAGCCTGTCACTCCGAGGAGCGACAGGCGTTTTTGTTTATCTTGTAAAACTGTATTTTAAAACAAAAAAGAGAGACCAACAATAAATGTTGTTCTCTCTTTTGGCAGGGGTAGAAGGACACAGCCGCTACGCGTCTTACGTGCTTGACGACCGCACGCTCTCGTGCGGTACCCGTCTGCACACCAGCTTCGCTAAAAACGATTATCAATCGTTTTTTAAACGCTCGCTGCCCTCTCAGTGTTCGAGTCCTTTCCAAACAAAAAAGAGAGACCAACAAAAAATGTTGTTCTCTCTTTTGGCAGGGGTAGAAGGACTCGAACCCTCAAGAACGGTTTTGGAGACCGGCATGTTACCATTACATCATACCCCTTTTTTAAACTGCATTTAATATTTTATATGATTAGTCGGCATTTGTCAACCTTTTTATAACAAAAAATCAACAAAATGTATTTGGAACATTATATAATTTATTAAATTTATTCAATAATCCTTTATAGACATACGTATTAAAGTGTGTTATAATAATAAAAATTAGGGTGATTTTACCTAAACACATAAATTTTAGAGGGTGATTTGTTATGAAGACAGTTATGTATACGGGGTATTTAGAGCAAACGTTCGGGCTGGAAAAGGCGATTGATATGATAGCTGAAGCAGGCTTTGACGGCTTGGACTATTCTGATGGATTTGATGAGTCGATTTCTAACTGCGACAATTACAAGGAAAAGGCTAAGCAGATACGCGAATTGGTAGAGAGCAAAGGTATGAAGGTTTACCAGACTCATGCGCCTACCATAACAGGAATGCTGAAAAAATACGACGAGGAGTATGTAATGTTTCGTATGGCACGTGCTATTGAAACGGGCGCTTTGCTTGGCGCAGAGGCTACGATAGTACATCCTATACAGGATATTACCCACAAGTACGGTGACGAAGCAATATTTGAAAGAAACATGGCGCATTTTAACGAGCTTGTTTCGTATTGCAAGGAATTTGGCGGAAAAATCGCGATAGAAAACATGTGCAAGACAGAAGTTAAAAGCGGAGTTGTTCATGACGGTGTTTGCGCACATCCGTTGGAGTTTATAAGATACTTAGACAGCCTCGACAAAAAGTATGTGACCGGATGCTTCGACACAGGCCATTGTGCAGCAACAGGCAGAGACCCTGAGGAAGTGCTTAGAATCCTTGGCGGTGAGAGAATAACATGTCTGCACATTCACGATAACGACTACACAAAGGACAGACATGCTTTGCCATATACTATGAATATGGATTGGGACGGAATTTGCAACGCGCTTTCTGAAATCGGTTATAAGGGCCACTTTAGCATGGAATCGTGTAATTTCATAAAGAATTTCCCGAAAGAATTCATACCGGTAGCGTTAAAGTTTGAGAGTGATGTTGCCCGTCATTTGGCAAACAAAATAAAATAGTATAAAAAAGGAATGCAGCGAAAGTTGCATTCCTTTTTTTGTGTAATTATGTGTAAAAATAAGGGGGTTTTTACTCCTTTTTACACACGAGTTTTGAAATTTCGACCGCGGGTATTGGCATAATGCTCAGCGCGGCAATTGTCTTCCACTGTTCAATGCCCAGCGGGACGGTCGAAAACCACGTCGAAAGGGTGGGGACAACTACGACTGCGATTTGCAAAAGAACACCTGCTACAAGCGAGCCGAAAAGCAGCTTGTTAAACGGCGATTTTGATGTGAAAATTGAATGTTCGCTCCGTACGTTAAACGCGTGGACAAGTTGGGATAAGGACAAAACGCTAAACGCCATTGTTCTGCCGATATCGCAGCTGTTATATTTGAAATAACCGAGGCAAAAAGCTAAAAGAGCCAAAGCGCCTATCATAACGCCTTCTAAAAATATGGTTGTCGCATGTCCTCTGGCAAACAAGCCCTGGTGGCGCTTGATTGGCTTTTGGGCTATGATTTTTGCCTTGTTGTCAGGGTCTACTCCGAGCGCTATTGCGGGCAGAGAATCTGTAATTAAGTTAACCCACAAAAGCTGAACGGCGGTAAGTGGAGACGGCAGCCCTGCGGCTATGGCACAAAAAATCGTCAGTATTTCGCCGATGTTGCTTGAAAAGAGGAAGTGGATTGCCTTTTTTATATTCGTGAAAATTCCTCTGCCTTCATATATTGCGTCGACGATGGTTGCAAAGTTATCGTCTGTTAAAACGATGTCGGCGGCGCCCTTTGCTACGTCGGTGCCTGTTATTCCCATAGCGCAACCTATGTCCGCCTGTTTTAGCGCAGGAGCGTCGTTCACGCCGTCGCCTGTCATTGCTACGACGTCGCCGTTTGACTGAAACGCTCTTACGATTCTGCCCTTGTGCTCGGGCGACACTCTTGCGAAAACACAGTGGGTTTTTACACATTCCAAAAGCTCGGTGTCGCTCATTTTATCAAGCTCGGCGCCTGTTACTGCGGTGGGAGTGATGCCGATTTGCCTTGCGATTGCGGTGGCGGTATCTATGTGGTCGCCTGTAATCATTACGGGTTTGATTTTAGACTTCCTGCAACTTTTAACAGCCTGGTATATTTCTTTTCTTGGCGGGTCGCAAATACCGATCAGACCGCAAAACTCGAGTGGCTCTTTAAGAGCGTCGGGGGTATGAGCCGTCTGGGCTCTGGCGACAGCCAAAACGCGAAGAGCGTCGCCTGTCATAGCTTTATGGGCGGAGTTTATGGCGCGGCGTTGGTCGGGCGTCAGTTTACACCTTTTTAAAACCACGTCCATAGCTCCCTTAACACATAGCATAAAGCCGTTTGGAGTGGAATTTACTGTCGCCATAAACTTCGCGGAAGATGTAAAGGGAATTTCCTTTACACGCTTGAAGCTTGGCGCAGAAATGTTGTTTTGGTGCGAAAAATTAAAGATTGCCCTTTCTGTCGGGTCGGTGTTGTTGGAACAAAGAAGAGCGGTAGATATTACGGTGGCAGGGTCACCGTATATTTTGGTTACGGTCATTTTATTTTCGGTAAGTGTACCTGTTTTATCCGAGCATATGACCGAGGCGCTGCCTATTGTTTCGACAGCGTGGAGCTTTTTTACGATGGCGTTTTTACTCGCCATCTTTTGCACCCCGATTGCAAGCATAACTGTTACTATCGCAGGTAGGCCTTCCGGAATCGCGGCTACCGCAAGGCTTACCGAGGTCATAAACATTTCCATTGGGGACATATTCTTAAAAACGCCCATAACAAACACGGCGGCGCATATTAAAAGGGCGATGGTTCCAAGAAGCTTGCCCATCTTTTCGAGCTTTAATTGAAGCGGTGTCTGGGGCGTGGAGCTTTCGGTCAGTGCCTTGGCTACTAAACCGATTTGTGTCTCCATGCCTGTGTCGGTAACTACGGCGACGCAGTTGCCTCCCGTTACGGCGGTTGATGACCACACCATATTGCGCATATCTGCGATGGGCGTGTCTTTGCTGTGTGTGACTGATGCGGACTTTTTGACCGGCACTGATTCTCCGGTTAGCGAGGACTCGTCCGTATAAAACTCACTACATGTTATGATACGTGCGTCCGCGGGGGCGAAGTCTCCTGCTTTTAGCCTTATTATATCCCCACGCACAACCAAAGAGGAGGAGATGGTATTTAAAGTGCCGTCTCTTAAAACAGTTGTGTATGGTTCGGAAATTTTACTTAACTCGGCAAGGGATTTTTCCGCCTTGTTTTCCTGGAACGTACCTACTGCCGCGTTTAATATAACTATTGAGATGATTACGCATGGCTCTACAAAGTCTCCGCTACCCTCGTAAACAGCTATTGCAAAAGAAACGGCTGCGGCTATTAGCAGAATGATTATCATATAGTCGTTGAATTGATTTATGAACTTTTTAAGCAGGCTATCGCTTTTTTGCCTTGCAAGTTCGTTTTTTCCGTCGCTTATTAATCTTGATTGTGCTTCGTTTTCGCTAAGGCCGGTATCTGACCTTGTCCTCAGCCTTTTTACAACCTCATCTGCGGTAAGTGTTTGCCATATCATTTGTCTCACTCCTTTGTATATTCTATTCGTAAGACAAGCAGATATGACCGCTGCACAAAATTACGACTGCTGGTAATAGGTGTCGTGCAGGCTTTTGAACTTTTCGGACATTTGTTCTTCTAAAAAACAAAAAATAGAAACAATCTCGTCATAGTGGTCGCTAATGGATGATTTGTCATAACTTAAAAGTCGGTTAACAGACATATCTGTAAGATACTTTATTCTTTCCATATTAAGTATTTCGTCTTCGAGATTCTTTCTCAAAATATTCACCTCTGTTCTTATGTCTCAAAAATGGGATAATCAAATTATATAGTATTTACAACAAAAAGTCAATACCATATATACTGAAAAAATAAAAAAATTTTAAAAATGTTGCAAAAATGAAACAAATGGTGTATAATGTAATTAACAAATTCCTTGGGGGTCTTAAATGATGGACATAAGCGAAGTTTTAAAACAATACAGAAGCCTTTCGGGACTTAGTCTTGACGATCTGCAAAAAAAGACGGGAATACCAAAATCGACACTTAGCAGATACGAGAACAATCCCAAGCAAAAAATAGATATTAAAGCATTTTTGGAAATAACTAAGGTTTTGCAGATTCCTGCAAGTGTTATTGAGAGTATATGGGCTGACGAAAGCTACTTTCCATACGGAAAGGAGATAAGGCTACCTGTACTTGGAAGAGTGTGTGCGGGGAACGGTATTTTGGCCGAGCAAAATATAATAGACACCGAAATTGCGGACGGCATATACGGCAACGGCGAATACTTTTATCTTTCGGTTAAAGGCAACAGTATGTCGCCTCATATTAACAACGGCGACCTGGTGCTGGTTAAAAAACAGGAAATGGTAGACAGCGGAGACGTAGCTGTCGTAGTTGTTGACCGTGAAGAGGGGATGCTTAAAAAGGTTATGATTACAGACGACGCTGTAAAGCTGATTTCCTTTAACCCGTATTATCCCGAACTTACGTTCGAAAAAGACGAGATAAGCCGTGTCAACATAATAGGAAAGGTTATCGAAAGCAAAAGAAAGTGGTAGGTTTTACAAACAAAGGAGGAATGTAAGATGTACTTAAAGAAGATTGTGGTTTGTTTAGTGGCGCTCCTTGGCGCGATGTGCATAAACGTTTGCGCAAAGACGGTGGAGCTTAACATCGGAAGCGACGACGTAAGGGTTAAGGACGGCGCAGTTATAACCGACCAAAAGCTTGGAACTTCGGTATATGCGCAGGACGGAGTGTCGTACGTGCCAATAAGGTTTGTGAGCGAAAGTCTGGGCGCAGACGTAAGGTGGGACGAAAAAAGTCACAGAGTAATTATTTTAAGCGAAGGCAAAACGGTTGTCTTGGCGATTGGCAGTGACCTGGCAACAATTGACGGAGCACAGTACAAGATGGCAAAGCCTGTGGAGGCTAAAGGCGGCAGCACGATTGTGCCGGTAAGGTTTTTGAGCGAGGCGCTTGGCTTTGATGTAAATTATGTTGGGGTGACAAACCAGATTTATATAACAGACGGCCCTGTGATTGCAACGGTCGAGGACGAGGAAATAGACTATGAGATGTTTGGGTTTGTTTATGACGCTTACAACTATGAATATGACGGGGATTACAAAAGCTCTGTGCAAAGAACAGAGGAATTTCTGGGGATACTTTATGCAGTGAAGAGCTTTGCGGACGAGATTGGATTTGTAATACCGGAAGAAGACTACGAAATAATGAAGCAGGCTTTGGCAGAGGACGATTTTCCCGAAAAATACAACGTGCTTGAATCTGTATATGCACAGTATAAATATCTGGTTTTGTTATGTGATTCGTTTGAAAGCTACCTGGTGAATATGTCCATGCCAAAAAACGATTATGATGTAGATGAATATTACAGGGAAAACTGTGTGTGCTTAAAGCATATCTTTGTTTCGGGAAAGAACGCAGAGGAGACGGCAAGGGAAATAAAGAGGAAGCTTGACAAAGGAGCAGACTTTGACAAGATGATGGAAATGTATTCCGATGATTCTGACCGAAACGGCGAAGTGTATTTGATTGAAGAATTATATGATGAATATAAAGAAACGGCTAAGTCACTTGCGGAAAACAAGGTCAGCAGGGTTATAGACATACCTGAAGGTAAGATGATTCTCAAAAAGCTGTCACTTCCTGAAATGGACGAGGAAATGTATCTGGAAGTTGCAATCAGCATGGGTTATGACACGGCACAAGATATTATGGAAGGAATACTACATTTAAGAAAACCAGTTTTGAATTACACGGTGGCAGAGCTGATTGAGATGTATTAAAATGGCGGATTTGGTCGAAAGAATGTTGTTGACAAGCATTTTGTTTGGGTGTAAAATTTAAGGTAGAGATCAGACATTTAAAAGAAAGTATTAACTGCTGTGGAGGTGTTTTTATGACATTTGAAGCGAGATTTGAAAAACTATCAAAAAAACTTATTGAGGCCGATATATCTAAACTAAAAGAGGACTTTGCCGTTCAGGTTACTTTAAACGACGAGGACTGCGGGGGAACATTTTTTGTGGCGTATTCTGACGGTGCTTACAGAGTTGAACCCTACGACTATTTTGACAACACGGCTTATATAAATGTGTTTGCGCTTGCACTTAACAAGCTTATTGACAAAAGAATTACGCTTGACGAGGCTAAGGAGAAGGGGCTGATATCTATCGGCGGTAACGAAGAACACTTTGTTCAGCTGTTAGAGGCTATGCCGAAGAAGGAAGAGGCAAAAAAAACGCCCAAAAAGCAGGCGGCAGCAAAGAAAGACGCCCCGAAAAAGAAGGCGGTTAAAGCGCCTGCAAAGGATAAGGTAAAGAAAGCAAAATAATGTATAAAAGGACGGAAGGTGTGGACTTTCCGTCTTTTTGTACTTTATTAATCAGACGATATTGTGCAAAATATTAAACAAAATGCACAATATCGATGTGGTTTTATGTATTTATATATTAATTTTATTCAAAATGATAAAAAAATTAAAAAATGTATTGCATATTTATACAAACAATGTTATAATTAATGCATAAATAAGCAAACGAGAGGTGCAATTATGAATAAAACTGAAATAAAGAAGGTAGTGCTTGCATATTCGGGAGGACTTGATACATCCATCATTATCCCGTGGCTTAAAGAAAACTACAACAACTGCGAGGTTATAGCTGTTTCCGGTAACGTTGGACAGGCAGACGAGCTGGAAGGTCTTGAAGAAAAGGCTTTAAAGACAGGAGCTTCGAAGTTATACATAGAAGATTTGACTGATGAGTTTGTGGACGAGTACGTTATCCCGACCGTTAAGGCCGGCGCTTTGTATGAAGAATATATGCTTGGTACATCCTTTGCGCGTCCTATAATCGCAAAGAGAATTGTGGAAATTGCTAAAAAAGAGGGCGCTGATGCTATCTGCCACGGTTGTACAGGTAAGGGTAACGACCAGGTAAGGTTTGAGCTTGCGATTAAGGCGTTTGCTCCTGATATGTATATTATCGCTCCTTGGCGTGAATGGGATATTAAGTCCCGTGAAGAGGAAATTGACTACGCTGAGGCACACAACATTCCGCTTAAGATAAGCCGTGAGACTAACTATTCCAAGGATAAGAACCTCTGGCATCTTTCCCACGAGGGATTGGACCTTGAAGATGCAGGCAATGAGCCTATGTACGAAAAGGAAGGCTTTTTGGAGATGGGCGTTTCGCCAATTAATGCTCCTGATAAGCCAACATACATCACTTTGGACTTTGAACAGGGTATTCCTGTTGCTCTTAATGATGAAAAAATGTCAGCAAAGGATATTATTCTTAAACTTAATGAACTTGGCGGTGCTAACGGTATCGGTCTTTTGGATATTATCGAAAACCGTCTTGTTGGTATGAAGTGCCGTGGTGTGTATGAAACACCGGGTGGTTCAATCCTTTACTTTGCACATAATTATCTCGAAACAATGTGTCTTGATAAATATGTAATGCATAAAAAACAGGAACTTGCAATTACTTTTGCAGAACTTGTTTATAATGGTCAGTGGTTTTCGCCACTTCGTGAAGCTTTGTCAGCATTTGTTGATAAAACTCAGGAAAATGTTACAGGTAAGGTTAGACTTAAACTTTACAAGGGCAACATCATCAAAGCAGGTGTATGGAGTGATTATTCTCTATATTCAGAGGAACTTGCTACATTTGATGAAGATGAAATTTACAACCAGTACGATGCTGAAGGCTTTATCAATTTGTTTGGCTTGCCTACAAAGGTACAGGCTCAGGTTAACCAGAAAAACGGAAAATTAAAATAAGACCCATAGGCTGCTGCATTTTTTTGCGGCAGCCGTTGTGGTTTGGAAAGGCAAGATTGATATGGAAAAAATGTGGGCAGGGCGCTTTGAAAAGGCCCTTGACAAGTTGGCAGACGACTTTAACTCTTCTATACACTTTGACTCTAAAATGTACAAGCAGGATATAACAGGCTCGATTGCGCACGCGAGCATGCTTGCTGCAAAGGGGATTATATCCGAAGAAGACAAGGACATGATTGTAGAGTGTCTTGCGGAGATTTTAGAAGATATACAAAGCGGAAAGCTTAGCTTTGATATGAACGCAGAGGATATTCATATGTTCGTTGAGGCGGAGCTTACAAAGAGGATTGGCGACACGGGCAAAAGGCTACACACCGCACGAAGCCGCAACGACCAGGTGGCTTTGGACATACGCCTTTATCTGCGTGACGAGGCGGCAGAGATTACAGAGCTTTTAAAAGAGTTAATACGTGTGATTGTTAAAAAGGCGAAGGAGTATAAAGAGGCGATAATGCCGGGATATACCCACCTTCAAAGGGCGCAGCCGATTACTTTCGCTCATCATCTGCTTGCTTACGGAATGATGTTTTCGAGGGATGTGGGCAGGATAACGGACGCAGTTTCGCGCATGAACTACTCTCCGCTTGGAAGCTGTGCGCTTTCGGGAACGACCTATAACACCGACAGAGAGATGGTCGCAAAAGAGCTTGGATTTGACGGGATTACACTAAACAGCATTGACGGAGTATCCGACCGCGACTTTTGCGTAGAGATATTAAGCGCTATTGCGACTGTTATGATGCATTTATCACGCTTTTCGGAAGAGATTATACTTTGGTCTTCCTGGGAGTTTAAGTTTGTGGAGCTTGACGACGCGTACACGACGGGCTCGAGCATTATGCCACAAAAGAAAAACCCAGACATGGCAGAGCTTGTCAGGGGTAAGACGGGGCGTGTTTACGGAAACCTTATGGCGATGCTTACTGTTTTAAAGGGATTGCCGCTTGCGTACAACAAGGATATGCAGGAGGACAAGGAGGCTGTGTTTGACAGCATTGACACTGTTAAGATGTGTCTTGGCGTATTTACGCCTATGGTTGAAACGATGCGCGCTATAACCGAAAATATGTATGCTGCGGCGCAAAAAGGGTTTATCAACGCAACAGACCTTGCGGACTATATGGTTAAAAAGGGGCTTCCGTTCAGGAGCGCTTATAAAATCGTCGGAACGATAGTTGGAAAGTGTGTCCGTGAGGGCAAGGTATTAGAGGACATAACTCTGGACGAATACAAAGAGTACAGCGAGCTCTTCGACGAGGACTTATACAACGAGATTTCGCTTAAAACATGCGTTGAAAAGCGTATTTCCGCAGGCGGAACGGGAATGGAATCTGTAAATAAACAGATTGAGTTCTTAGACGCGTTTTGCGGTTAGGAAAATAAAAAAGGCACTCATTAATTAGTGTTATAAAGCATAGTAATCAAAAGGCAGAAACGAAATCAATCGTTTCTGCCTTTTATCATATTTTAAGAATCCTGTTCTGTTTCAAATATTCCGTAGGTGTTAACCCTGTTTTTTCTTTAAAAAGTCGACTGAAATGATAGGGATTTGAAAATCCGCATTTTTCAGAAACAACATTAATTTTTAATATGCCATCTGTTAACAACTGCTTTGCCTTATTGATGCGTATGTCGATAATATATTGTCGAGGTGTAATGCCATATTGCTCGGCGAAAAGTTTTCGGAAATACACTTCGCTTATGTTGCATTGGTCAGCCAATATTTTGTTTGTAAGTTCGGAGAATGAATAGTTGTTTTCCAGATATTTTATTGCAGGAAGCAAAATACTGTTTCTTGGAATGGCTGCTGATTCGCAGAAGTTGTGAATAATATTATAAAATAAACTCATGACTTTTGTTCTGTTTCTTTCAAAAAGAAACAGATTTTTCATTTGAATAAAATCTCTCATTACAAAGTCGATATTTTCGATAGGTAACACTATCATTGTATCACACAAAAACTCTGCACACTCAAAATTTATAAGAGGAAATTTCCCGGTTTTATCACCTCTGATAGTATAACTTTGACCTTTTGGCAGAATAATGGCGTGATGAGGATCGGACACATAATTCTTGTTGTTATGGGTATAGGTTATCTTTCCTTCGGCACAAAAGGATAAACCATAGGATTTTCTGTCATTCATCTTTTCATATCTTCCTGCCGGTGAGAATACTGTTATTACGTCTATAATATCTGTAACAACAATTTTATTAAAATTATCCATTTGAAATCACGCTCCATTAATTTTAATTGTATCATTATTATCAAAATAAATCAACAAATATGCGATAAAAATATCGGAAACATCAAAGTAATACCGGTTTAATCATTGATAATTAATAATATATTTTTTATAATTTGTGTAATAAAAAGTTATAAATGTAATTTTTTGACGATTGACAAGGGAAAAAACATGGGGTGGTGAAATAAAATGAAAAAAACTTTTTTAAATCACGAAAAACCTATACTTACTGCAATGCTGCAATATACAACCTACGACCTGACCGTAGGAGCAATCAGAAACGGGCTTGCTAATGGTGCGGAAGCCTTTGGCCTTCAGATTGAAGATTTGCTGGATGAGTATAAAAACATTGATACATTTAAAGCGTTGCTTGGAGAAATGAAAGACAAACCCGTCTATGTAACCAACTACCGTACAAGAACAAACGAAGGCAAAAGTGATGAGGTTCTTGCGGAGGAAATGCTTAGGTTTGCACAAAACGGAGCAACACTTTGTGATGTTATGGGCGATATTTTCTGCAAACATCCTGAAGAGCTTACAGACAACCCGGAGGCAATAGAAAAACAGATAAAATATATTGAAAAATTGCACGAAAAAGGTGCCGAGGTGCTTATGTCCTCCCACGTACTGAAATTTACTCCTGCAAAAAGGGTGCTTGAAATTGCATTTGAGCAAAAACGAAGAGGGGCAGACATTATAAAAATCGTAACAGGCGCTAAAACAATGGAAGAACAGATAGAAAACCTCCGCATTACAAACTTGCTGAAAAAAGAGCTTGGTGCGCCATTTTTGTTCCTGTCCGCCGATGAATGTTCAATCCACAGACGACTCGGGATGAAACTCGGATGCGCTATGTGTCTTTGTGTTTATGAACATTATATTGGTTCAACGCCGACGCAACCCTTGCTGAGAATTGCAAAAACAATCAGAGATGATTTGGGATTTTGAGGAGAATATTATGAACTTTAAAGGAAAAACAGCCCTTGTTACAGGTGCAAGCGTGGGAATAGGCCGAGCGGTAGCTTTAAAGCTGGCAGAATACGGTGCGAAAGTCGCTCTTTGTGATGTAAGCGATATATCAGGGCGGAACATTCAGATTGACGGATATAGAAAAAACTATAAGGAGGAAATATGAAAGCGATACTTGTAAACGAAGACAGAAGTTTAAGATGGGATGAAGTACCAAACCCGGTTATAAAGTCCGAAGAAGTTTTGGTCGAAATTCATGCGGCGGCACTTAACCGTGCTGATTTGATGCAAAGAGAGGGCGACTATCCGCCACCTCCGGGATGCCCCGAATGGATGGGGCTTGAAATTGCAGGCGTGATTGTCGAAATGGGAGATGAAGCAAAGACGAAATCAAACTGGAAAATCGGCGATAAGGTTTGCGCCCTTTTAGGAGGTGGTGGTTATGCCGAATATGTTGCCGTAAAATATGATATGCTTATGCCTGTTCCTGAAAATTGCACAATGGTTGAAGCTGCGGCAATACCTGAAGCTTTTGCAACAGCCTATCTGAACTTGTTTATAGAGGGTAACATTAAAGAAGGAAACACACTTTTAATGAATGCAGGTACATCAGGCCTTGCAAGTGTTATAATCCCTATGGCGAAGGCGTTTGGAATAAGAGTAATAACAACAGTTCGTACTGATGAGAAAAAAGACTCAATTAAGCACCTTAATGCAGACAGAGTTGTGGTAACAACAAAAGAAGATATTTCAGAAGTTTTAAAGGAAGAACTCGAAAACGGACATAGCGTTGATGTTGCCATTGACTGCCTTGGTGGTGAAATAATGGGCAAATGTATTCATTATTTAACACATGGTGCAAGATGGATAATGATAGCTGCACTTGCCGGACAGAAAACCGAAATTGACCTTAAAAACATCTATGTACGAAATGTTAGAATTATCGGCAGCACTCTCCGTTCAAGAACACCTGAGGTTAAAGCACAGATTCTCGCGGAGCTTGTGGAAAAGGTATTTCCAAAAATCGAAAGTGGAGAGGTTAAGGCTACAATTCACGCTGTTTTGCCCATAACAGAAGCGGAAGCAGCGCACGATATTCTCTATAAAGGACAGAATGTCGGAAAGGTAGTTTTGCAAGTTAAATAACGATATAGTAAAAATGCACTCAAATCAAAATTTGAGTGCATTTTAAATTTACATAAAAACTGTCCTTAACAGTATACGTCTTTTTTTATTTATTTATATTTACTGCTATGAACAGAGAAAATCACAAGCTTTTATGGAATAATGAAGAGGAATAAGTAAAAACGACAAGGTTCTTTTCAAACCTTGTCGTTTTTGGAGCGGAAGACGAGATTCGAACTCGCGACGTTCACCTTGGCAAGGTGACGCTCTACCACTGAGCCACTCCCGCATCTTTATTGCAAAGTCATTATACAACATATTTTTTTGGCTGTCAAGTGTTGTAAAAATCTTTTTTTTATGTTATAATTATATGATTAAGTGGAAAGGTATGCTTTTTTTAGGAAAGGAATGACAAAATGAGCAGAATTGAGAACATAAGAAATATCGCAATTATCGCGCACGTTGACCACGGAAAGACTACTTTGGTTGACGCACTTTTGCGCCAAAGCGGAATTTTTAGAGATAACGAGCATGTCGAAGTTTGCGTTATGGACAGCGGAGATATCGAAAGGGAAAGAGGTATTACTATTCTTTCCAAAAACACAGGAATTGATTACAACGGAATTAAGATAAATATTGTTGACACCCCCGGACACGCCGACTTTGGCGGAGAGGTGGAGCGAGTTTTGGACATGGTTGACGGTGTGTTGCTTTTGGTAGACGCCTTCGAAGGGTGTATGCCACAGACCCGCTTTGTGCTTAAAAAGGCGTTGGAGAGAGACCTAAAACCGATTATCGTAGTAAACAAGCTCGACAGACCAAACGCAAGGCCTTACGAGGTGGTGGACGAGGTTTTAGACCTGTTTATCGACCTTGATGCAAACGACGACCAGCTTGAATCGCCGACGATATTTGCATCCGGCAGAGACGGATACGCAACAACAGACCCGTCGGTTAAGGGCGAGAACATGATGCCCCTTTTAGACATGATTATAGAGCATGTGCCGGCACCCGAGGGAGACGAGGACGGAGCGTTTCAGTTTTTGGCATCGAACATTGACTACGACGACTACATCGGAAGAATCGCGGTGGGAAGAATTCACAGAGGCTCTGTCAGTGTGGGACAAAACGTTACTATATGCAAAAAGGACGGCAAGACTGTAAACGCCCGTGCTACGAAGATATACACCTTTAACGGCCTTAGGCGTACAGAGGTAGAAAAGGCGACGATTGGAGACATAGTTTCGATTGCCGGTCTTACGGGAATTGAGATTGGTGAGACTGTGTGCGCACCTGACTGCATCGAGGCCCTGCCGTTTACGGAAATCGACGAGCCTACTTTGGCGGTGACATTTAGTGTAAACAACAGCCCGTTTGCAGGCCAGGAGGGTGACTTTGTTACTTCAAGGCACATAAGGGACAGGCTGGAAAAGGAGCTTGAAACCAACGTATCTTTAAGGGTTACAGAGACGGATTCTGCCGACAGCTTTGAGGTGGCGGGCAGAGGAGAACTGCACATTTCGATTCTGATTGAAACTATGAGGCGAGAGGGCTTTGAATTTCAGGTGTCCAAGCCGTTGGTTTTGTACAAGGAGATAGACGGCGTTAAGTGCGAGCCTATTGAACATCTGGTAATTGACGTTCCGGACGAGCATACGGGCGCGGTTATGGAAAAGCTTGGTTCAAGAAAGGCCGAGATGACTAATATGCAGCCTACGTCCCAGGGGTACACGAGGCTGGAATTTAAGATACCTGCAAGGGGACTTATCGGTTACAGAAGTGAGCTTTTGACAGACACGAAGGGCAACGGAATTATGAACCATTACCTTGACGGATATGAACCTTACAAGGGCGAAATACAGACACGCTCACGCGGCTCGCTTGTTGCGTGGGAAACGGGAGAGTCGATAACCTACGGACTGTTTAACGCGCAAGACAGAGGCACGCTCTTTATAGGAGCGGGCGTTAAGGTCTACGAGGGTATGGTCGTTGGCGAAAACTCGCGTAACGAGGATATAACAATCAACGTTTGTAAGAAAAAACAGCTTACGAACACTCGTGCTTCCGGCTCGGACGAGGCGCTAAGGCTTGTGCCTCCGACTATTATGAGTCTGGAAAACTGTCTGGACTTTATCGGCGACGACGAGCTTATCGAGATTACGCCGAAAAGCCTTAGAATAAGAAAGAAAATCTTAAACACTGAGCTAAGGGCAAAGGCTAACAGCAGAAAGAACAAATAAGAGGTTTTTATGGTTACAAAAGTTTCTAACGAGGAAATTTTAAGACAAAAAAGCATAATAGAGCAGATTAAGCTTCAAAATAATGGGTGCAGTAAAAAGGCGTGTGTTGTAACGCTTGGCTGCGTGCAAAACGAAAACGACTCCGAGAGAATTCGCGGTATGCTAAAAGAGATGGGATACGGCGAGTGCCAAAACGCCAAGGAGGCGGACGTTGTTATATTCAACACCTGTGCTGTAAGGGAAAACGCGGAGCTTAAAGTGTTTGGCTTTTTGGGCGCGTTAAAACACACCAAGGAGCAAAAGCCCGATATGATTATCGGCATCTGCGGCTGTATGATTCAACAAAACCACATTGTAGAGCGAATAAAGGAAAAGTACAAGCACGTGGACATGATTTTTGGCACGCACTCTTTACACCGCTTTCCGCAGATTATGTACAGTGCGCTAAGGAGCAGAGTGGTGGACGTTGAACAAACAGACGGCTACATCGCAGAGAACATTGCACACGTGCGTTCGAGCGGTGTGGTGGCTTCAGTATCTGTTATGTACGGCTGCAACAACTTTTGCTCGTATTGCATAGTCCCTTACGTTCGCGGAAGGGAGAGAAGCCGTGCGCACACCGACATTTTAGCCGAGGTTGAAGGATTGGCCGAGCAGGGATACAAGGAGATTACCTTAGTTGGACAAAACGTAAACTCTTACGGCAAGGACTGCGGGGAAATAGACTTTGCGGACCTTTTGCACAAGGTGAGCCTGGTTGACAAAATCGAGCGAATAAGGTTTGTTTCCGTTCACCCAAAGGACATTACGGACAAGCTTATTGCCGAGATGGCTTCTAACAAAAAGGTTTGCCGACAGCTACACGTACCATTACAAAGCGGAAGCACGAAGGTACTCTCCGACATGAACAGAAAGTACACAAAGGAGCAGTATTTAGCATTAATCGACAAAATTAAAACGGCGATGCCGGACATTGCTTTATCGACAGATATTATCGTAGGCTTTCCTACCGAAACCAACGAGGACTTTATGGACACATTAGACGTTGTAAAGCGAGTTGGGTACGACATGACCTACACCTTTATCTACTCGAAGAGGAAGGGGACTCCTGCCGCGCAGATGGACTTTGCGCTTACAAAGGAGGAGATTAAGCGAAATTTCGACGAGCTCGTAAAGACGCATTCTGACATATTACACGACAAAAACATGGAGCTTTACGGCAAGTGTGTTAAGGTGCTGGTTGAAGGCGAAAGCCGAACAGACAAAAATATGATGACCGGAAGGACCGACTCCAACAAGGTGGTTAACTTCTCGGGAGATTTTAAAAACATTGGTAAAATTGTAGATGTAAAAATAACTCACGCGGCGACATGGTCGCTGACCGGAGAGATAGTAGAATAAAAAACAAAAGGAGAATGAAAATGAACGTATTTGAAAAGGCACACGAGCTTGGAAACATGCTTGCAGAAAGTGCAGAATTTACAAGACTTCAAAAGGCACAGGAGGCACAGAGCGCAGACCCTGAGGCGTCGCTTGTGCTTATGAACTACAACAGAAAGCGCGAGGAGCTTATAAAAGAAGCTTCAAAGCCGGGAATTTCCAACGAAAAGATGCAGGAAATAAGAAACGAAATGGAAAAGGAAATTGACAAGCTTAACAAAAACAAGAGCATTGCTGAATTTATGGAGGCTTTGCACGAGTTTAACGAAATGATGGACGGGGTAAACGGTATTGTTACTTCGTACGTTTCGCCAAAGCAGGAGGGCGGATGCTCTGCAAACGGATGCTCGGGCGACTGTGGCTCTTGTGCTTCAAGACAGCAATAACACTGACTACGCACATGCCTTAAAAAAGGTTGAAAGGAACGTTCTAAAATGGCTAAATTGTCTCCAATGATGCAACAGTATTTCAGCATAAAGGAAAAATACTCTGACAATATTTTGTTCTTCAGGCTGGGCGATTTCTACGAGATGTTTTACGAGGACGCTATAACATGCTCAAAAGAACTTGAACTTACGCTGACGGGCAAGGACTGCGGACAGGAGGAGCGCGCGCCGATGTGCGGTGTTCCTTATCATGCTGCGGACCAGTATATATGCAAGCTTATCGAAAAAGGCTACAAGGTGGCTGTCTGCGAACAGGTGGAGGACCCCGCAGCCGCAAAGGGTATTGTAAAGAGAGATGTAATCAAGGTGGTTACTGCGGGAACTGTTACTGACTCGAAGGTGTTAGACGATAGGAGCAACAACTTCCTTTGCTGTGCGTGCGTTGTCGGCGACAGGGTCGGGACGGCTTTTGCGGACGTTACGACGGGAGATTTATATGCCACGGAGTTTGACTTTACGGTCGGAAGCGTTTTGGGCGAGGTTGCAAGGTACAGTCCCAAGGAGATTGTATGCAACGATAAGTTTATGGAAAACCAAAAGCTTATGTTTGTTATCGGAGAAAGATTCGCCTGCATGGCAGAGCGAAAGGACGATACATTTTTTGACGAGGACGAAGCCAAAAGCATTATAAAAGAGCAGTTTTTAAAAAGCGCAGATGAGCTTGCAATTGGGGATTATTCAGTAGCTGTACGCGCGGTCGGGGCGATACTTAAATACTTCCGACAGACGCAGATGTGTGAGCTGCCGCACATTAAAAGCGTAAACTTTTACACCCAAGAGCAGTATATGGACATAGACTTTGCTTCTAAGAGAAACCTTGAAATAACAGCAACAATGCGAGACGGAAAAAGGCGTGGCTCGCTTTTATGGGTGCTTGATGACACAAAGACGTCTATGGGCGCAAGGCTTTTAAGAGCGTGGATAGACAAGCCGCTTTTAAACATAGCGGAGATAAGGGCAAGGCAGGACGCTGTGGCAGAGCTTGTCGGCAACACGATTATTCGTGCAGAGGTAAGAGAGCTGCTTAGCAACATTCAGGATATTGAGAGGCTTATTAGCCGAGTGGTAACGGGCAGTGCGAACTGCCGTGATTTGCTCGCGATACAGTCTTCCTTTAAGCCTATACCCGACATTATTGCAAACGTGAAGAATCTGTCGGCTGCTCTTAATCGCGACATAACAAGCAGAATCGACGAGCTGGGGGATATATGCAGCCTTTTGGAGAGGGCGATTATTGAAAACCCGCCTCTTACTGTCAAGGAGGGCGGAATTATCCGCGAAGGCTACGACGAAAACGTCGACAACTATCGCAAGGCTATGACCGAAGGAAAGCAGTGGCTCGCTACAATAGAGCAGCAGGAAAGAGAAAAGACAGGTATTAAAAACTTAAAAATAGGGTTTAACAGAGTGTTTGGGTACTATATCGAGGTGTCTAAATCAAACATTGGACTTGTGCCCGACACATACATAAGAAAGCAGACCTTGACAACGGGAGAACGATACATTACGGGCGAGCTTAAAGAAATTGAGAACGCTATACTTGGAGCTGAGGAGAAAATTTGCGCGCTGGAATACTCGATATTTTGCGAAGTGCGCGAGCAGGTGGCGCAGGCAAACACCCGTATTTTAAACACGGCAAAAGCCATAGCGGAGCTGGATGCCCTTTGTTCGCTGGCGGAAGTCGCAGTGAAAAACAACTACTGCATGCCTGATGTTAACATATCGGACAAAATAGACATTAAAGAGGGCAGGCACCCTGTTGTAGAGCGTGTTTTAAAGGGGCAGATGTTTATCCCCAACGACACTTACCTTAGCAAAACAGACAGGATTTCGATTATAACCGGGCCTAACATGGCGGGCAAGTCTACATATATGAGGCAGACTGCGCTTATTGTGTTGATGGCTCAGATTGGAAGCTTTGTACCTGCAAAGAGCGCAGAAATCGGCGTGGTGGACAAAATCTTTACGCGTGTGGGTGCGAGCGACGACTTAGCTTCCGGGCAAAGTACGTTTATGGTAGAGATGAGCGAAGTCGCAAACATTTTAGACAACGCCACACCAAAGAGTCTTTTGATTTTAGACGAAATCGGCAGAGGAACGAGTACTTACGACGGGCTTTCAATCGCGTGGGCGGTTGTGGAGTATATCGCTGACGTAAAAAAGCTGGGGGCGAAAACGCTGTTTGCTACGCACTACCACGAGCTTACGGAGCTTGAAAACAAGCTTGACGGAGTGAAAAACTACTGCATAGCTGTTAAAAAGCGCGGGGACGATATTATATTCCTGCGAAAGATAATCCGCGGGGGAGCAGACGAAAGCTACGGTGTGGAGGTCGCAAAGCTCGCAGGGGTTAAGGACGAGGTTATAGACAGAGCGAAGCAGATTGCCAAAAAGCTTTCGGACATAAACACGGACATCGGCGGCGAAGCTGCCTTACCAAAGGCACAAGACTTTGAGGCGCAGCTGGGCTTTGACCGAGTGGGAGAAAACAGTATTGTGGAGACGCTGAAAAAGACAGACGTAACCACGCTTACTCCTATCGAGGCTTTAAACAAACTATACGAACTAAAAACAGAGGCTGATAAGCTATGAAAAAAATTAACGTTTTAACCAGTGAGATGGCGAACAAAATCGCGGCCGGAGAGGTTGTTGAAAGACCTGCATCGGTTATAAAGGAGCTGGTGGAAAACTCTATCGACGCGGGCGCAGACAAGATAATAATTGAAATAAAAAACGGCGGTACAACCTACATAAGAGTTACTGACAACGGCTGCGGAATCTCGCCCGTTGACATAAAGACTGCCTTTTTGCCCCACGCGACGAGCAAGATTTTTGACGAGTCGGACCTTTACGCTATAAAGACGCTTGGATTCAGAGGAGAGGCGCTATCGAGCATCGCGGCTGTGTCTAAGGTGGAGATTATGTCAAAGACCGCCGACGAGGACGGCACTATGCTTACGATTGAGGGCGGCAACGTTACAGGCGAGGAGACGGTTGGATGCCCTGTGGGCACGACTATTGTTGTTAAAAACCTATTTTACAACACTCCTGCAAGAATGAAATTTTTAAAACGTGACGCTACCGAGGCAAGCTACATTACGGACATTGTAGAGAGGCTTGTGATGGCGAACCCTGATATTTGTGTCAGGTACATTATAGACGGCAAGGAAAGGCTTTTTGTCAGCGGAGACGGAGAGCTAAAATCCTGCATCTACGCGGTTTACGGGCGCGACTATGCAAAGGGAAGCCTGGAAATTACAAACAAAAATGAACTGATAAAGATAAGCGGATACACGGGAAACCGCGAGACATCGAGGGGTAACAGAGCCTTCCAGAGCATATTTGTTAACGGAAGATACGTTAAAAACAGGGCGATAACCGCAGCTGCGGAAAACGCCTATAAAAATACACTTATGACAGGGAAGTTTCCGTTCTTTGCTATATGTATTGAAATACCCTTTGATATGATAGACATAAACGTACACCCTACAAAGCTCGAAGTTAAGTTCGCAAACGAAAGGCAAGTTTGCGACGAGGTGTACTGGGCGATAAGGGGCGCTTTGGAAAAAGACGCGGACGAGATAAGAGAGCAGATTAAAAAAAGCTCGCAAACTTTTAGCGCGCCAATTATTAACGACACGCCAAAGCCGGAGCAGACGTTTATTCACGTTACAAGGCAGTCGGAGGTGACAAAGAGGGCACAGTTTGATTACAAGCAGGAAGTGCCTGTCCAAAGGCCAAAGATTGACGAGAACACGACAAAAAAGGCTATTGAGTTTTTTACATTAGAGGCGCCAACCCACGAGCTTTTAAAAGAAGAGCCAAAGCAGGAAGAACCTGTTAAAGAGGATATTCCATACAAGATTGTGGGGCAGCTTTTTGACACATACGTTGTGCTGGAGCTTGAAAACGACATCTTGCTTATGGACCAGCACGCAGCGCACGAGAGAATGATTTATCAAAACCTGATAAGAATAAACGAGGAAAAAGACGCTATGTTTCAGGCTTTGCTTGTGCCTGTTGCGGTTACGCTTTCGCCTGATGAATATGACAGGGTGGAGGAAAAGAGCGGGGAGCTTAGAAAGTTTGGCTTTGAGGTTGAGGACTTTGGAAGCAACACGATTTTAGTAAGGCAAGTGCCTGTTGAGTTAAAGGACGAGGACATTAAAAACATTATTTTAGAGATAATCAACAACTCGTCTACCAATTATATGGAAGAAAACATCCACACCATAGCTTGCAAGGCGGCGATTAAGGCTAACAAAAAGCTTTCTGACAAGGAGATTGCAGAGCTTATAAGGCTATTTGTGGCCGAGGGCGGCGTAAACACCTGCCCACACGGCAGGCCGATTGTGATTAAGGTTACAAGGCGCGAGCTTGAGAAGATGTTTAAAAGGATAGTTTGATGAACAAGGATTTAATCGTAATTACGGGCGCTACGGCGTCAGGGAAGACCGCGCTTTCGGTACAGCTTGCAAAGCGAATCGGCGCAGAGATTGTAAACGCTGACTCGATGCAGATATATAAATATATGGACATTGGAACGGCAAAGCCTACTATTGAAGAAAGAGAGGGTGTAGTGCACCATCTTATCGACATAGCGCTGCCGAGTGAGCAATTTTCAGTTGCGACGTACTGTCGCCTCGCCAAGGAAGCTATCGACAGCATACACTCGCGCGGGAAGATTGCCGTTATGGTTGGAGGCACGGGGCTTTACATCGACAGCGTGGTTAACAACATACAGTTTTCAAACATCGAGCCCGACGAGGCTTACAGAAGCGAGCTTGAAAAAATTGCAGACGAGCGGGGGAACGAATACATCCACAACATGCTAAAAGAGGTGGACCCTGACAGCGCCGCCAAAATAAAGGTGCCTGACAAAAAGCGTATTATACGCGCGCTGGAAGTGTACCACGTTAGCGGCAAGACTCTTACCTATCATAACGAAATGTCAAAAAGCGTTCCTACTCCGTACAATGTGAAGATGTTTGCGATTGATATGCCGCGAGACGTGCTTTATGACAGGATAAACAAAAGGGTTGACATTATGATGAGCCAGGGGCTTGAAGACGAAGTGAGAAGGCTTATTGATATGGGTGTTTCGAAAAACACTACTGCTATGCAGGCTATTGGCTACAAAGAGATGGCCGAGTACCTAAACGGCGAAATTACAAAGGACGAGGCTGTTTATAAAATTAAGATAGGTAGCAGGCACTACGCAAAAAGGCAGCTTACGTGGTTTCGGCGAAACGACAAGATTAACTGGGTAAAAGACATAGATGAGGTAATCATAAACTTAGGATAATTAGAGGTGGTTGCTTTGGGTAAAAAGAAAACTAAAAAGTTAAAAAGGAACAGATATATTGTAATAACTGCCCTTATAATTGCCGCAGTAATTACGGGGGCGGCTATACTTTCGTCTAACACGAGGGCGTCTGTTGAGGTTGAGACAGTGCTTACGGGTACGGCGGAGGAAAAGGTGCTTACAAAGGGCTTTTTAGTTCGTGACGAATTTGTGGTGAACTCTCCTGAGGACGGGATAGTGAGCTTTCGCTCGGACGAGGGAGAGAGAGTGTCGAGGGGGAGCACGGTTGCGGTCGTTTACAGCGGAGAGGTAAGCAACGACGTTAAAAGCGAGCTTTCGAGCATCCACGAGCGACTGAGCGAAATCGAGGGAAGCTCCGCAGAGAAAAACCTTTACGCAAGCGACTCGCTTACGGGTAATGCGCAGATTGTTAATAATATAGACGCAATCTCAGACGCGTCTTACAGCAAAGATGTTTCCAAGGTTTCGCAGTACAAAGACGACATTACAAGAATTATACGTAAAAACGAGGGTGTAAAGGAAACGGCCCTTACAACCTACGAGCAGCTGAAAAAGAGAAAAGAAGAGCTGGAACAGTCGGTTTTTGGACAGGCTACTGCTCTTTATTCTCCAAGGGCCGGGGTGCTTTGCTCGGCTATTGACGGGTATGAGGAATATTTTAACATTTCCCGTCTTGAAGGGATTATGCCTTCGTATCTTGATAAACCGCAAAAGGCTGAAACAGGAGACGGGGACAGCGTCAAAAAGGACCAGCCTTGCTTTAAAATTGTGAACAACTACACGTGGTATTATGTGGCGAATGTTGACGAAAAGTACGCAGAAAGCCTAAGAGAGTGCATTAAGTATAATATGGCTGTATCTTTGCGCTTTTCTGAGGTTTCGGATGAAAAGATAGACGCTGAAATTTACAGCGTATCAGAGCCTCAAAACGGGCTTGTTACCGTTGTGGTTAAAAGCGGTGGAATTTTCTCGGGCATGTACAACATGAGAGAGGTAAACGCGGAGATTATCAGAAAGACCTACGAGGGCTTTAAGGTGAGCAAGGAGGCAATACACGTTGACGAGGACGGCTCTTACTACGTCTTTGTGAACTCTGAGGGTATTGTAAAAAGACGTGATGTTAAAATCTTGTATTCCGACGAGGTTTATGCGATAATTCAGCAAAAGAATTCAGAAAGCAACAACCTGCTTTTATACGACGAGGTTATTGTTTCCGGCAAAGGAATCGAGGAGGGAAAAAGTCTGTGAGTATAGCACAAAATATACACGAGGTCTTAGGCAGAATAGATGACGCCGCAAAAAAGAGCGGAAGAAGCGCCAAAGACATAAACCTTGTGGCTGTGTCAAAGACGGTGGACATACCGTTTATTAAGGAGGCTATGGACTGCGGACTTGTGGAATTTGGAGAAAACAGGCCACAGCAGATACGCGACAAGTCAAAGCTTTTGCCCGAGGCGGTGTGGCACCAGATTGGCCAGCTTCAAACCAACAAGATTAAGTATGTAGCAGGCAAGACAAAGCTTATACATTCTGTTGATTCGATAGCTCTTATGGCGGAGATTGAAAAATACTGCAAAAACAACGCGCTTACACAGGATATTTTAATTCAGCTTAACATTACGGGAGAGGACACAAAGTCGGGAATTGATGTGTCGGCGCTGGACGGGATGCTTGAATTTGCACAGACGTTGCAGTGCGTTAAGGTTAAGGGGCTTATGACGATTGGGTCGGCATTTGCAACTGAATACGAGAACAAAAAAATGTTTGAAAATTGTAATAATTTATTTGTTGACATTTCAAGTAAAAAATATGATAATATATGTATGGAATATTTGTCTATGGGGATGTCGGGAGACTTCGAGGCGGCAATTGCGGAAGGCTCTAATATGGTCAGAATCGGGACAAGTATTTTTGGAGAGAGAAATTATAACATTTAGGAGGAATATAAAATGGCAAACATTCTTGATAAAGTGAGCAGCTTTTTTAACGGTACTGACGATGAATTTGAGGGAGAAGAATATTTCCAGAACGAACAGAAAAACGAGATAGACTTTGCTGTTAAAAAGGGCAAGGTTGTTAACATCAACACTACTACTCAGCTTAAAGTTGTTGTGGTTACTCCTGAAAGCTTTGACGAGGCTAAGGACATTGCAGAACACTTAAAGCAGAAAAAGCCCGTTGTAATAAACTTAGAGGGTGTAGAAAAGGATATTGCAAGAAGAATTGTAGACTTTTTAAGCGGTGCGGTTTACTCGTTGGACGGCAACATTCAAAAGATTTCCACAGGTATTTTCCTTATCGCTCCATACAACGTGGGTATTATGGGCGACTTTAAGGACGAGCTTAGAAACAAGGGCGTTTTCCCCTGGAACTACTAATTTGAGGAGGAGAGTTCCTTGAGTATTGCTGTGTTTTTGGCTAACTTAATAAACAGCATTATATATATAATTGAAATTTTGATTTTTATAAGGTGTCTTTTGTCGTTCCTGCCTTTTAACAACAGGTTTACGGGATGGGTTTATATGGCGACAGAGCCGTTTTTGTCCCCGTTTCGCAAGCTTATGGCGAGGTTTATGGATGGATTTCCTGTTGACTTTTCGCCCATACTTGCTTTATTGGCATTACAGTTTATACAGAGAATTGTGATTTCTCTGTTGTTTATGCAGTTTTAATGGACAGAAAGAAGCTGCTTGCAGCAGCAGAAAGCGACGAAGACAAGATTTTACTTTCTAAGATTTTTGACGTATTTTCATTTTCGGAGAGTAAAAACGTTATCAGAAATTCGCAGTTTTTAAACGGGCACGAAATTGTGCTGGCTAAAAAGGTTGCACAATGCTTTGACCTTGAATACGAGCTGTTTGGCGGCTACGACGAGGCGGAAAGGCAGATTTTGGTCTGTTACCCTGACTTTTTGGTGCCTGAGGCGGAGGACTTTCCGATTTGCATTATAAAGGCGCAGAGCAGGGGCGGACGCAGGCTTTCGCACAGAGACTACATGGGCGCTGTTTTAAACCTCGGGATTAAGAGGGAGAAGATTGGCGACATTTTAGTTTGTGACAGTTTTGCGTACATCTTTTGTATGGCTGACATTGCGGACTACATTGTTTCGCAGATTGACAAGATTGGAAACTGCGGAGTTAATATGTCGGTTTCGTCCTTTGACTGTGTGGATGTGCCGAAAAAACAGTTTAAGGAAATAGAGGCTTCGGTTAGTTCGGTAAGGCTTGACGCTGTTGTTGCAGCCGGTGTTGGAGTATCGAGGACGGAGGCTGCGTCGATTGTACAGCGCGGGCTTGTTAGCGTCAACTGGGAGGTGCGCGACAAAAGCGACTACCGACCGACACAGGGAGATATACTCTCGATACACGGCCACGGAAGAATATTGTTCTACAAAATTGGCGGGCAATCCAAAAAGGGAAGAACATTTATTGTTTTAAGAAAATATATTTGATGTTGCATCAGCCGCTCGAGGCTTTTGCTTTTAAGAAAGGAATGATTTTTATGCTTACACCACTTGACATTCAAAACAAGGAGTTTTCAAGGGAGTTTCGCGGATATTCTATGCAGGAGGTTGACGAGTTTTTAAACCTTGTTATTGACGGGTACGAAAGACTCTACAAGGAAAACGTCGAGACCAAGGATACGGTTGTTAAGATGCAGGAAAGCTTAAAGCAGTATAAAAATCTTGAAAGCTCGTTGCAGAGCGCGCTTGTTGTTGCTCAGTCTGCGAGCGAGCAGGTGCAAAAGAACGCCGAGGAAAAGGCTGAAAACATAATTGCAGAGGCAAACAACAGGGCAAAGGAGATTGTTGCAAACTCTTTTGAGGAAGTAAAGAAGCTTGAATACAGATTTGAAGAGCTAAAAAGAGGTATCGACGTTTACCGTGCTAAGATGACTGCTCTTTTAGAGTCGCAGCTTGGTCTTCTTAAAAAGGTGGAGACTTCTGACGAGACATTGGTAGAGCTTAAAAACATCAAAGAGGCTGTTGAAGAGGTAGAGGCGGCAGAACGCGAAATCGAAGAAAACCGCGTAGAATACACCGAGCCTTTACATATTGAAGTGGAAACGGAAGAGGAGCCGGCAAAACCCGAGGAGGAAAAGACGGGTGAGCTCGAAATCCACGACTACAACACCAAGGAGATTGAGTTTTTGTTAAACGCTGACAAATAAGATTTGACAAAACATATTTGTTATGCTATACTAAACAACGAACATAAAGAAAAATAAATACAAAGACTGTGACGAAGAGAGTAGGACATTCTAAAAGGCCAGAGCGAGTCGGGGACGGTGCAAGCCCGATGCTTAGTAAGTTTGTTTGAAAATCACTTCTGAGTTGCAGGCTGAAAGGTGGCAAATTTGCCATTTAGTAAGCTGTGCCGTTTTTCCCGACGTGATATGGGAAGCATATGTTAGTATGTTAATAGGTGGTTTGCGGATTTAACTTCGTCCTATTACGGACGAAGTTTTTTTGCTATTTTTTGGAACATAAGATTAAAGGAGGGTGTTTAATGCTTTACAACAAGGTATCTACAAACCTTAGCTTTGTGGACAGAGAAAAGGAAACATTAAACTTTTGGAACGAAAACAAAATATTCGAAAAGAGTATTGACGAAAGAAAAGAAGGGGAGAACTACACCTTCTACGACGGCCCACCGACTGCCAACGGAAAGCCTCACATAGGACACGTGCTTACACGTGTTATCAAGGATATGATTCCGAGATACAGAACTATGAAGGGATATCGCGTTTTGCGTAAGGCAGGATGGGACACACACGGATTGCCTGTTGAGCTTGAAGTGGAAAAGATGCTCGGCCTTGACGGCAAGGAGCAGATAGAAGGCTACGGACTTGAGCCCTTTATCAAGCACTGTAAGGAGAGCGTGTGGAAGTACAAGGGTATGTGGGAGGACTTTTCCAACACTGTCGGATTTTGGGCTGATATGGACGACCCTTATGTTACTTATCACAACGACTTTATCGAGTCGGAGTGGTGGGCTTTAAAGAAGATTTGGGAAAAAGATTTACTTTACAAGGGATTTAAAATTGTGCCATATTGTCCGAGATGCGGAACTCCGCTTTCGTCTCACGAGGTGGCGCAAGGATACAAGCTTGTAAAAGAGCGCTCTGCGGTTGTACGCTTTAAGGCTGTTGGGGAGGACGCATATTTCCTCGCATGGACAACTACACCATGGACATTGCCTTCTAACACCGCACTTTGCGTAAACCCTGACGACATATACTGCAAGGTTAAGGCGGCTGACGGTAATGTTTACTACATGGCAGAGGCTTTGCTCGACAAGGTACTTGGAACACTTGCTGAGGAAGGAAAGGCTGCTTACGAAGTTTTAGAAACTTACAAGGGAGCTGAGCTTGAATACAGAGAATACGAGCCGCTTTACGACTGTGTAAAGCCGATTTGCGAAAAGCAAAACAAAAAGGCACACTTTGTAACATGCGATTCGTACGTTACTATGGCGGACGGTACAGGTATAGTTCATATCGCTCCTGCTTTTGGTGAGGACGACGCAAATGTAGGTAAAAAGTACGACTTGCCGTTTATACAGCTTGTTGACGCGACGGGTAACATGACAGAGGAAACCCCGTTTGCAGGTCTGTTTGTAAAGGACGCTGACCCTAAGGTTTTGGTTGACTTGGAGTCGAGAGGTTTGCTCTTTGACGCACCGAAGTTCGAGCACGACTATCCGTTCTGCTGGAGATGCGACACTCCGCTTATCTACTACGCAAGAGAGTCGTGGTTTATAAAGATGACGGCTGTAAAGGACGACCTTATTGCCAACAACAACACTATTAACTGGATTCCTGAGAGCATTGGTAAGGGACGCTTTGGCGACTGGCTCAAAAACGTTCAGGACTGGGGCGTTAGCCGAGACCGCTACTGGGGAACTCCGCTTAACATCTGGGAGTGTGAGTGCGGACACCGACACAGCATTGGCTCGATTGCAGAGCTAAAAGAAATGTCGGACAACTGTCCTGACGACATAGAACTGCACAGACCTTATATCGACGCAGTTACGATTAAGTGCCCGAAGTGTCAAAAGCAGATGAGCAGGGTTAAGGAAGTTATTGACTGCTGGTTTGACTCGGGAGCTATGCCGTTTGCGCAGTGGCACTATCCGTTTGAAAACGAACAGATTTTCAACGAAAACTTCCCCGCAAACTTTATAAGCGAGGCTGTTGACCAGACGAGAGGATGGTTCTATTCGCTACTTGCGATTTCGACCTTGATTTTCAACAAGGCGCCTTACAAAAACGTTATTGTTTTAGGCCACGTTCAAGACGAGAACGGGCAGAAGATGTCCAAGTCTAAGGGCAACGCGGTTGACCCGTTTGAAGCGTTAGAACAGTTCGGTGCTGACGCTATCAGGTGGTATTTCTACTCCAACAGTGCGCCATGGCTTCCGAACCGCTTCCACGCAGGCGCGGTTACCGAAGGACAGAGAAAGTTTATGGGTACGCTTTGGAACACATACGCGTTCTTTGTTTTGTACGCAAACATCGACGGCTTTGACGCTACGAAATACAAGCTTGAATACGACAAGCTGTCTGTTATGGACAAGTGGCTTTTATCAAAGCTTAACACATTGATTAAGACGGTTGATAACAACCTCGAAAACTACAAGATTACTGAGACTGCACGAGTTTTACAGGACTTTGTAGACGAGCTTAGTAACTGGTATGTCCGCAGAAGCAGAGAGCGCTTCTGGGGCAAGGAGATGACACAGGACAAGATTAACGCTTACATGACTCTTTACACTGCGTTAGTTCAGCTTGCAAAGGTCAGCGCGCCTATGATTCCGTTTATGGCGGAGGATATTTACAGAAACCTTGTGTGCTCGATTGACAAGGACGCTCCGATTAGTGTTCATCTTTGCGACTTCCCTGTTGCAAACGACGAATATATAGACAAAAAGCTTGAAGAAAGCATGGAACAGGTTTTGCAGATTGTCGTTTTGGGCCGTTCGTGCAGAAACGCGGCTAACATCAAAAACCGTCAGCCGATTGGCGAGATGTATGTTAAGTCTTCGTTTGAGCTTTCGGACTTCTACAAGGAGATTATCGAGGAAGAGCTTAACGTTAAAACGGTAGAATTTAAGGACGATGTTTCGGACTTTACTTCATACAGCTTTAAGCCACAGCTTCGTACGCTCGGACCTAAGTATGGTAAATACATCGGCGAGATAAGAAACGCACTTGCCTCTCTTGACGGCAACGCCGCTATGGCAGAGCTTGAACAAGACGGCGTGTTGAAGCTGCAACTTAACGATATCGTTGCAGAGCTTGAAAAAGAGGACCTCTTGATTGAAACTGCGCAGGTTGAAGGATTCTTGTCCGTTAGTGATTACGGAATTACAGTTATACTAAACACCAACCTTACACCAGAGCTGATTGAAGAGGGCTTTGTTCGTGAGATTATCAGCAAAATCCAGACGATGCGTAAGGACAGCGGCTTTGAGGTTATGGACAACATAGCGCTGTATCAAAGCGGTAACGACAAGATTAAGGCAATTATTGAAAAGAATAAAGAACAGATTGCAAACGACGTTTTAGCCGTAGAGGTTTTACTCGACACTGAGTGTGACAACCAAAAGGAATGGGATATAAACGGAGAAAAGGTAACTCTTGGCGTTATAAAAAAATAATAAAAAAGGATTTGAGGTTTAACCTCAAATCCTTTTTTTATTGTTTTAATTAATCCTGGCTTTTATCTTCGCCGAGAGTAACGCTGACAGTTACTTCCTGGCCGCTTCTTATAATTTTAAGAGTTATATTGTCGCCTGCTTTGAACTTATCCTTAACTTTATTAAGTTCGTCGTAGTTTTTAACCCTTTCGCCGTCTGCTTCGATTATAATATCGCCCTGCTTTATGCCCGCGGCCTCGGCACCTGTGCCTGCTTCGACAGACACTACATATATGCCAACAGGCATACCGTAATATTCTGCCATATTTTCGCTTATGTCGCGGGACGCGATACCGATAAGCGGTCTGCCTGTAACATAGCCGCTGCTTATAAGGTCATTAACTATCGGGACTGCAACGTCTATCGGGATTGCAAAGCCCATTCCCTCGGCAGTAGAGCTACTGATTTTAACAGTGTTTATGCCTACAACCTGACCGTATTTGTTAACAAGCGGTCCGCCGCTATTGCCCGGATTTATCGCCGCGTCGGTCTGAATCAGGGTATATTCCCTGCCTTCGACATTCATTGTTCTGTTAAGCGCGCTGATGATTCCCGAAGTTACGGAGCCATAAAACTCGAGGCCGAGAGGGTTACCTATCGCAACCGCCAAGTCGCCGACCGCAAGCTCGGACGACTTGCCAAGTTCCGCGGCAGGGAGGCCTTTTGCGTTGATTTTTAAAATGGCGAGGTCTGTTTTTATGTCTTTGCCTACCACAACGGCCTCGTACTCGTCGCCTGTCCCGAGCACAACTTTAAGCTGGCTTGAATTGTCGATTACGTGGTTATTGGTAAGGATGTAGCCGTCCTCGCTTATGATAATTCCCGAGCCGCTGCCGTCTTGTTCGGCAGCGCCAAACCAGGTCATAACGCTTTGCGTATTTACTATGCCGACAACGGAGGGGCTGACTTTTGCGGAAATTTCTGTTATGCTAAGAGCTCCTGTGGCCGTTTCTGCGGGGTCTGTAAGGCCGCCTGCTGAATATTGATGTATTGCAGCGCCGGAGGAGTTTGCCCGTCTTCCTATCAGAAGGCCGCTTCCAAAAATCAACGCGCCGACAACCATTCCGCATACAGCCACAGTGGCGTATTTAATGAAGGACTTGCGCTTTTGCGCCCTTTTAAGCAGAGTTTCCTTAATATAAGGGTTGTCGTATTCAATATCCCTGCTGAAAATTAAAGAGTCGGACACTATTGAATCAAAGGCTGTGTCGGCATCTTGCTTTTCCTGTTGCTCTTTTGACTGCGTTTCGTCCTTTACAGGCGTATTGGTGTCGAAAGAGCCGGCAGTTGCTTCGGTCTTGTTATCGTCAGGCTTGATAACTGATTCTCTGAAAAAGTCGTTGTTTTTATCTATATTTTCATTTTCTTTAAACATCACAAAACCCCCTTGTTGTACATATAATATCATTTTATGATTTGTAATTAGTAAATAAACTATTAACAAATTCCAAAAATGGGCGTAAAAAAATGCACTGACCACACAAGGCAGGGGAAATAAAGTGTGAGTTTAGTTGAATTTATTAGTTTGTATAGGTTGTAAATAAGGCGAAAATTCGTCGAAAGACGAATTTTTATTTTTTTATGCCTTGTGTTTTGAACAAACTTCGCCTCTCGACGTACCCACGTACGCCTTCGGGTATCCGAAAGCAAGGCAAATAGCCTTGCTTTCGCTCAGTTTGTCCAATCTGCACTATTTTTTGTCCGCCCTTAAAATGTGGCGTAAAAAAATGCGCACACTACAAAAAAGGGCTATATCAAAATGATACAGCCTCTTTAAATGATTAACAGTCTGTGTTAAGTGAAAACTCGAATGCTACTGAATTTTCGTCACTTTCGATTGTTATATGTTGGTTATGGAGATTGATTATATTCTTAACTATAAAAAGTCCAAGGCCCGAACCCGACCTGTCAACACCGCGTGAGTTGTCCTGTTTATAGTAGCGGTCCCAGATGTACCTTTGTTGTTCTGGGCTTATGGAGCTACCGTAATTTTTGATTTTAAAATACGTAAGACGTCCCTTGTGGGTTACGCAGATTTCGATTTCGGTATTTTTTGTCGCAAATTTAAGCGCGTTGTCAAGAAGATTCTGGATTACCCTATATATCGCAGATTCATCCGCCAAAACCGTGCTTTCATTACGGTCGTACTTTAAGTCGATTACAATACCCTTTTCCTTTATCCTCTTTTCCATAGTGATTACGATGGAACGTATAAGCTCATTAAGGTCAAAGGAGGTGATGTTTAGCTTTATGCTACCGCTTTCGAACTTGGAAAGGTCTAAGTTGTTGTTGACCATATTCTTCATACGTTCTGCTTCTGATAGCGCGACGCCAAGGTACTGATTGCTCATCTCGGGCGGGATTGTTCCGTCCATAACTCCGCCAACATAGCCCATTATGGTAGTAAGAGGGGTGCGAAGGTCGTGAGAGACGTTGGCTATAAAGTCTGACCTTGCTTTGTCCTGTTTTTTAAGCTCGTCGGACATTTTATTGAAGGAGTCAATTAGTTCCTTATATTCGTTAATTTTAGTTTTTGACAGGATTGTGTTATAGCGGCCGAAGGATATTTCCCTCGCGGCTGCGCCAATCTTTTTAAGCGGCTTTGTAAGCCTTCTTGAAAGGAAGTACGAGGTGACGAGTGCTATTAATATGGTTATTGCGACCGAAACAAGAGACATAGTCGCAGACTCGATAACCTGAGGGCTAAACAGCACGTTTTTAGTAATAATAAATATCACGCCTAAAACCTCGCCGTTGTACGTAAACGGAGCCGCTATGGAAAAGGTGGTGTAACCCATCATATCGTTAAAGCCGCCTGTTCTGTACGTGGACTTGCCCTGTAAAACTTCGTCGTATGTGGAAAGGTCGACATGCGATGGAAGGGTGACAGGCGTCGTCGAACTGGCAACGATATTTCCCATAAGGTCGGTTATAATTATCGTTCCGCCCGCGCGGTCGGCAAACTGGTCTAACGAGAACTGATAGAGATAACCCGCGTCTTCATTATAGTTTTGTGTATAACGAGTGGTAAGCTCGTTTACTTGCAGCTGTATGTTTTTAAGTGATGTCGCCTTGTCCTTTTTGGCATACCTGTCTGCCAGCAAAATATTTATCCCGCTCATTAGCAGTGAACAGATTACGATAATTATGATGCTAAGCTTCATGAGGTTGAAAAATATGCCTTTATTAGCCTTTGACTTCAAATTTATATCCAACTCCCCAGACGGTCTTGATTTCCCACTGGTCGGAAACACCGTCGATTTTTTCCCTTATTCTTTTGACGTGAACGTCGACAGTTCTTGTCGTGTCGCCACAGTATTCAAAACCCCACACCTCGTTTAAAAGCTGGTCTCTTGTAAAGACCTTGTTGGGGTTGGACGCTAAGTGGTACAAAAGCTCTATTTCCTTAGGCGGCGCTTCTATATCTGTACCGTTCACAACCAGTCTATAATTTGAAATATCAAGTGTCATATTGTCGTACTCGACTACTGTGCTGCTTGTCTCTATACTGTCGGTACGGCGAAGAATCGCCTTTATCCTCGCCATTAGCTCGTTAGGGTCAAAAGGCTTGCAGACGTAGTCGTCCGCGCCTGCTTCGAGCCCTGTTATCCTGTCGGAAAACTCGCCCTTTGCTGTAAGCATGATAATAGGAACGTTAGAGACCTTGCGTATCGTTTTACAAATATCTACACCATTTACGCCCGGAAGCATAACGTCGAGTATGACCAAAGACGGCTGCTCTTCATTGAAAATCTGCAGAGCCTTGACGGAGTTATATGCTATTAACGGCTCGTAGCCCGACTTTAAAAGATAAAGCTTTACAAGCTCGCATATGTTGACGTCGTCGTCTACTATTAGTATTTTCATCTGGCAACCTCCTTTGATGTTATATGTTATATATTCTTTTGGCGTTATCGGTTGTTATCTTAGCCATCTCGTCCAAAGAAACGCCCCTTAAATCCGCAAGCTTTTGACAGGTGTGGATAATCAGGGAGCTGTCGTTACGCTTGCCCCTGAAGCCGTCGGGCGCAAGGTACGGCGCGTCCGTTTCGATAAGCAGCCTGTCAAGAGGCACTACGCTTGCGGCCTCCACACTTTTGACATTGTTTTTATACGTTATAGGGCCCGCAAAGGAGATATAGCAGCCAAGCTTTACAAACTCTTCGGTCATCTCCTTACTGCAAGAGCAGCAGTGGATTATAGACTTTACAAAGTTGCGGCTTAATATGTCGTATATGTCCTTATGAGCGTCGCGGTTATGGATGATTACGGGAAGGTCAAGCTCTTTTGCAAGATCAAGCTGGCGGTTAAACCAGAACTTCTGGGTTTCGCGAGGGACGCTGTCCCAATAGTAATCAAGGCCGATTTCTCCTATTGCGACCACCTTTTTATGAGCGGCAAGAGCCTTAATAGCGTCGATACCCTCTTCGGTAGCGCGGCTTGTGTCGCACGGGTGGAAGCCTATCGCAGCGTAGATAAAGCTATGCTGTTCGGCAAGCTTGACTGAAAGTTCGGACGTGGGGACGTCGCATCCCACGTTTACAAGGTAGGAAACCCCGCTGTTTTTAATCTTTTCGATTACCTCATGGCGGTCGGCGTCAAACTTTGGGTCGTCGAGGTGAATATGTGTGTCGAAAAACAATTAGCTCACCTGCGTTCCTGACGGCATTTCGTCGTCTGTTACAACTACCTTTAAGCCGTCTTCGTCTGCGGCGGCCAAAATCATACCGTTACTCATTATTCCGCGAAGCTTGACGGGCTTTAAGTTAGCTATCATAACTACGTTTTTGCCTACTATTTCTTCGGGTGTGTAGAATTTGGCAATTCCTGATACGACTGTGCGTTCCTCACCGCCGAGGCTGACGGTGAGCTTTAAAAGCTTGTCTGCCTTTTCTACCTTTTCGGCCTTTAAGACCTTGGCAACTCTAAGGTCGAGCTTTGCAAAGTCGTCGATTGTGATTTCTTCCTTTATAGGTGCAACGGCCTTTTCGTCTGAGTCTAGACTTGCGTAAATTTCTGAGAGCATCTTTTCTTCGTCAATTCTTGCGAACATCGGCTTAGCCTCTCCGACTTTATCGCCTGCTTTTAAGGCACCGAAGGACTCGGTGGAAGCCCAGCTCTTTTCGTCGCTGTTGATTGCGGCGAAAATAAGCTCGCTTGTTTGCGGCATCATCGGGCTTAGCATAACTGCTATGTGTCTGATGCTTTCTAAAAGGTTATACAAAACGGTCGCAAGCCTTGCCTTTTTGGATTCGTCCTTTGCAAGAACCCAGGGCATTGTCTCGTCTATATATTTATTACTCCTGTGCACTATCGCCCATATTTCGTCCATAGCGTCAGCTATGCGGAATTTATTCATAAGGTCAAAATACTTTTGTCTTGATACATTACAGGTGTTTTTAAGGTCGTCGTCAAAGTCGCCTGCTTCCTGAGCGCCCAAAACCACGCCGTCAAAGTACTTGTTGGTCATGGCAACAGTACGGTTTACAAGGTTACCGAGAGTGTTGGCAAGCTCGGAATTATAACGGCTTATGATAGTCTCATAAGTTATTGTGCCGTCGGCCGCAAAGGGCATTTCATGCAAAACGTAGTAACGGATTGCGTCAACGCCAAAGAGGTCTACAAGGTCGTCGGCGTACATAACGTTGCCCTTTGATTTACTCATTTTATCAGCGCCGTTTAAAAGCCACGGGTGGCCAAAAATCTGCTTCGGCAAAGGCTCGCCGAGCGCCATAAGCATAATCGGCCAGTAAATTGTGTGGAAACGAAGGATATCCTTACCGATAATGTGCGCGTTTGCGGGCCAGTACTTGTTATAAAGCTCGCCCTTTTTATCGGGAGAGTAGCCAAGCGCTGTAATGTAGTTTGAAAGCGCATCTATCCAAACATAGATTACGTGGCCCGGGTCGAACTCCACGGGAACGCCCCATGTAAACGACGTACGGGAAACGCAAAGGTCCTGAAGACCCGGCTTTAAGAAGTTATTGACCATTTCCTTTTTACGGGACTCGGGCTGAATGAAGTCGGGGTTGTCCTCGATGTATTTTAAAAGCCTGTCCTGATATTTACTCATCTTGAAGAAGTAGGCCTCTTCCTTAGTCCTTTGAACAGGGCGTCCGCAGTCGGGGCAAACGTTGCCTTGTGCAACCTGTGTGTCGGTAAAGAAGCTTTCACACGGAACGCAGTACCAGCCCTCGTATTCGCCTTTATAAATATCGCCCTGGTCGTAGAGCTTTTTAAAAATCTTCTGTACAGACTCTACGTGGTAGTCGTCTGTTGTTCTTATGAACTTATCGTAGCTTGTGTTCATAAGGTCCCAGATTCGCCTAACCTCGCCTGCTACGTTGTCGACGTACTTTTGTGGCTCGATGCCGTCAGCCTCTGCGAGCTGCTGAATCTTCTGGCCGTGCTCGTCGGTGCCTGTTAAAAAGAACACGTCGTTGCCGATTAGCCTTTTAAACCTTGCGATTGCGTCGGTGAGCACGATTTCGTACGTGTTGCCGATGTGCGGCTTTCTCGACGTATAGGCGATGGCTGTGGTTATATAAAATTTTTCACTCATTTTTGTCCCTCCGTTATAAGTAGATTATATATAGATTCTTGGAATTTCGGTCTTTATAAGTATGGGGTTACAAGGGAGCGTTACTTCGTCGTTTAGTGAAACGTCAGAGCCTGTAACGTCTACTACGATGTTGTGCATACTTATTCTGCCGATTATCGGATAATTATTGCCGTTTATGGTTACGTATATTTTGCGCTTGAAACTTTTAATGTCTGCAAAAATGTAGCGAAGCACATCGTTAAACCTAAAAACGTCGTTGGACTTTTGCACTCCGTAGCCGTCTTTATAGCCGACGGGGATGACCGCAGTCTTTAAATCCCTTTTTGCAACGTAAGTGTTGGCGTAGCCTACGTACTCGCCCTTTCGGACTGTACGGAGCTCGCATACACAAGACTTTAAGGCGGCGATACGCCTAAGGCCGAGCGTGTTTTCAACGGGGAGTCTGCCTAAAAAGGCGGAGCCGAGTCTTACTGCGTCAAGCCTTGCTTCTTTAAACCTTAGCGCCCCGCAAGAGTTGCATATATGTTTAAGGGCGGGATTTATGCCTAAATCTTCAAGCTTTGAGACCGCACTTAAAAAGCGGGCAAGTTGCTTCTTTGTAAAGGCGTCATCTTTACCAAACGAGTTGGAGAAATGTGAAAAAACACCTGTGTAGGTAATGTTTTCAAACTCGTTAAGTGAGGAGCAAAGCTCGTCCTCCAAAAAGCCGTAGCGCGAAAAGCCTGTGTCTATCTTGATGTGGGCATTTACGGGGAGGCCTATGTTGTTTAAAACCTCGGCGCTTTTATAGCTTGCGACGGTGGCTGTAATCTTATTATCCACTATCAATTTGGCGTCGTCGGGGCTATTGGTTGGCGTTAAGAGTATAACGTCGTTTGAAAAGCCGGCCTCCCGAAGAGCCAGAGCCTCCGAAAGCTCGCTGACTGCAAAGGTGGTTATGCCGTTTTCAATCAGAAGGCTACCAAACGCGAGCATATCAAGCCCATAGGCGTTGCCTTTCAGTACCGCTATAATATCGGCAGGAGCGAGGGCTTGTTTTAACTTATTGATATTAAAAACGAGGTCGTCTTTTTTTATTTCTAAATACTTCATTACTTCTTTCCTTTTAGAACAAAAAGCTTTCTGCGCAGCTCGATGGCTATATGAAGGCTTTTGTTAATTATCTTGCCGACCAAAGGCTTAACGGGGAGCTCGTACTCGCCGACAAACTCTACAAAGTCGCCGCCAAAGCGCTTTTTAAAGCGGTAGAGGCCGTAAAGCGGGTTGTCGGGAGAAATATCGCCCGAAACACCACGAAAGTCGTATATTTTGCAACCTTCTTCGATGGACCACCTAATCATCTCCCACTGGAGCAGGTAGTTGGGCATCGCCTTACGGTCGTTGTTGGAGCTGGCGCCGTAAAGGTACCAAACTTTATCTCCGTATAAAATCGCAATTGTTCCTGCTATCATCTTGCCGTCTAAATATGCACAGTAGAGCCTTAAATTTTCCGGAGCGAAGGCGTCGTACATCTTCTCAAAATAGTCGAGGCTACGGATAACGAACTTGTCACGAAGGCCTGTTTCCAGCATAATTTTATGAAACTCGGGAAGGTCGTCCTTTGTGCCGATTTTAACCTCGACGCCCATTTTATCGCGGGCGATACGGATTTTACGTCTGTTTTCTGTATGGAAGAGGGAGAACACCTCGTCCTCGGTCTTACCCTCTACGTTTAAGCGGAAGACGAACTTCGGCTGGATGCCTTCAAAGTTCTTGCCTGTTTCCTGAAGCTTATAACCACATTCTGACATTATGGACATAAACTCCTTGTCCTCTATGCTGATGTCCGGGTCGAGCTTTACAACGTACGCGTTGTACTTTTTAGCAAGAGCGCGTACCTCTTTTGTAAGGGCCAAAATCGTCTCCTTATCGTGCGGGTCGCAAACAGGACCACGGGGAGAGTACATCATAGTATACGGAACGACGGGCATCTTTCTTATAAGCATAAGCATACTGCCCTTGATGTTGCCGTCGTTGTCCTTTACTGTTATAGTCTCGCTTTTCCAGTTGTCTTTAAGCTTTGCCCATTTTTCAGACTGGCAAAAGTGACCGTTAGGATGAGATTTGACAAATTCTTCGTAGTTCATTATATTGACAGCTCCTTAGTAATTAAAAAACTTTATATCGTCGTCTGTTATTAAAATATAGCCTTTTGAGGACGGGTTTAAGCAGCGAACGCCGTCTATTGACTCGTCGGCAAAAACGTGAGTGTGCCCGAAAAGAGCAACGTCGCAGCCAAGAGATTTAGCATAACGAGCGAGTGTTAAGTACCCGGACTTTACACCGAAGGCGTGGCCGTGAGTTGCAAAGATATTGTGCCCGCACAGGCTGAGAAGCACGCTGTCGCGCGCAAATTCGCGCCAGTCGTTATTGCCCCGTATTTTGCAAAAGGACTTGTCGGAGAAGGCTTCCTGAAGCTCGTCCGCGTCGCGCACCATATCTCCAAGATGAATAACATGGGTTATGCTTTTATCCTGCTGCAAAACATTTTTTGCGTCTTTAATATTTCTATGTGTATCGGAAATTACCATAACTTTCATCATAAATATTATTATACCAACTTCTGCCGCAAAAATCAATCGTTTTTGTGTTAAAAAGGGTTAATTTGTTTTGGGCAAATTTACACATTTATACGCAAAAAAACGGAGGGTTACTCCGTTTCGTTTAGCAATAAATTTTCCGTTAAAGACTTAAACACATTTGCGGCGTTGGAAATCTGCATAACAACGTCTAACGAGTCTGAGCCTTCGGAAATCTTTTTAATCTGGTCTATTGTATATTCGGTGGATTTTTGTCTGTTTGACAAAAAGGAGGAGTACAGCGACTCGACTTGTGATTCTGTTAAGTCTACCGGCATAATCTTTTGTATAGTGGCAATAGACAAAGACTGTTTTAGCGTGCAAAAGATTATGAGATACGCAAGGTGTACCTTGGAGTAGCGCTTTTTAACAGGGGCGGGGATTGCCTTTAACTTTACATAGTTATTGACCATAGACTGTGTTACGGGCGCCATATGTGCAGAGACTATATAGCGGTTTAAAAGCACGATGACCTGGTCCATATAAAGCTCTATTGACGGCAGTTCGTCCCATGTGGGCAGAGCTATAGAGAGGACTTCCTTTTCGAAGCTCTTGATTTTGGCTTTTAGATTTTTGGCTGTATCCATACCTTCACTCCCTTTATTATTTGTAGTATAGCACAGCTTATTGGTAAAATCAAGTATAATGTTGTTTGGAACACAAAACGTTTTTATAAAAAACAATTGACATAAATTAAAGTATGTGATAATATGGTATTGAAAACTAGATAACGTGTTTTATATATTTATAATTTATAGGGGTTGAAACTATGGCAAGTGTCAAAAATGTAAGCAAGCAAACGGTAGGGGAAGAGATAGCAAACGCGGTGTCGCACGGGGTAGGAGCAGGCCTTTCTGTTGCGGGGCTTGTGTTGCTTGTGATTAAGGCTTGTTTTAATTCAAGCGCTATCGGGATAGTCAGTGCGGCGATTTACGGCAGCAGCCTTGTGATTTTATACCTCTTTTCGTGCCTGTATCACTCGCTTGCAAAGACGAGAGCGTATGGGGTTTTTAGAGTTTTTGACCATTGTTCGATATTTATACTTATTTTAGGCACATACACGCCCATCACTCTTTGGGGAATTGGAGGCGTGAGAGGATGGGTTATTTTCTCGATTATTTTAGCCGCTGCTGTTTTGGGGATAGTATTTAACTCGATTGATTTAAAAAGGTGGACGAAGGCGTCTGTCGTTTTATACGTTATTATGGGGTGGCTGATTGTCTTTTCGTTCAGTTCTTTATTTATCTTTGGGAAAAAGGCGATTTTACTTTTGGTTTTAGGCGGTGTTTCGTACACTTTGGGCATAATATTTTATGCGATTAGTAAGGTTAAGTTCTTTCACTTTATTTGGCACATATTTGTTCTGGCGGGAAGCTTGCTTCACTTTTTCTTTGTATACTTTTACGTTTACTGATAATATTGACACGAAAATATTAGTGTGATAAAATAAATATGATAAAAATATATCTTTAATCTGATGCGAGACATCGGCAAGGTTTATTTTACTTGGCTTTATTTGCCCCGTCCGTTAGGATGGGGCTTTTTTTAGTAGCGGTTTTAAGCCGTACTTTTATAAAAAGCGGAGGGGCTTTATGAATTTTAAGTCGGAAATTTTAGACGAATGTACAATGTCACGTGCGATTGTGCGCATTGCCAACCAGGTTATTGAGAAAAACTCTGACATTGACAACATATGTCTTATTGGTATAAAAACGAGAGGGGTGCCTTTTGCTGACAAGATTGCAAAGGCGATTTATGCGATTGAGGGCAAAAAGGTGGATGTCGGTGTTTTAGACATTACTCTTTATCGTGATGATTTGGACAACTCTACGAAAAACCCCGTCGTTAACGCAACGGACATAAACTTTGATATAAACAACAAAAAGGTGATTTTAACCGACGACGTTATATACACGGGAAGGACTGTGCGCTCTGCTATGGACGCGCTGATTGCGATTGGAAGACCTGCTGCTATTCAGCTTGCCGTAGTGGTTGACCGAGGGCACAGGGAGCTTCCTATTCGTCCCGACTTTGTAGGCAAGAACGTACCGACATCGCAAAGTGAAATTATACGAGTGAACTTCGCAGAAACTGATGGGAAAAACAACGTCGAGCTTTTTGGGAAATAAACTAATATAAAAATTAAGAGCATCCGTGGTTTATACGGGTGCTCTTTTTTTGACTAAAAGTTTGCCAATTTTTTCGTATCCTTTTGTGTTACCATCCTTTTGAAGGGAGGTGATAACGTGGATATTGAAATTACCAAAAGGCAAAAGAAGTTTATAGATTCTGATGCGGACGAGGTGCTGTTTGGCGGGGCGGCAGGAGGCGGGAAGTCGTACGGACAGATTGTTGACGCCTTTTTATACGCTTTAAAATATCCCGGCTCTAAACAGATAATTTTCAGGCGGACGTTCCCTGAGCTTGACAAGTCGATTATACGAACGGTGATGGCGCTTTATCCCAGAGGGGTGTTTAGCTACAATTCGTCTAAGCATACGGGGAAATTTAAAAACGGAAGCATAATTGACTTTGGGTACTGCGACTCGGAAAATGATGTTTACAAGTATCAGTCCGCCGAGTTTGACGTAATACGGTTTGACGAGCTTACGCATTTTACGGAGGATATTTATGTGTATTTGTTGTCGAGAGTCAGGGGAGCTAACGACTTCCCTAAGGCTGTAAAGTCGTCTACAAACCCCGGAGGAGTCGGGCATGGCTGGGTAAAGGAGAGGTTTATAGATATCGGGGAGCCGGATGTTGTGCACAGCTTTGACACGGGGACGCGGATATTTATTCCTTCCAGGGTGCAGGACAACTGCTTTTTGATGGAAAAGGACGCCAGTTATGTAAAAAGGCTTGAAAACCTGGACGAAAAGAACAAGAAAGCTCTTTTGTATGGGGACTGGGACATTTTCGACGGGCAGTATTTTACGGAATTTGACAGGCAAAAGCACGTCGTTTCGCCATTTGAAATACCGCCTGAATGGAGGCGGTACAGGGCGATTGACTACGGGCTTGACTGCTTCGCGGTGCTTTGGATAGCGGTGAATTCGCTTGGAGAATGCTTTGTGTACAGAGAATACGCAAAGCCTAACGTTATAATCGGCGACGGGGCAAGGGAGGTATGTAGCCTTTCAAAGGGCGAAAAAATACGTGCAACTTATGCCCCTCCTGACCTATGGTCGAGGTCTCAGGAAAGCGGGGTCTGCCGCGCGGACCTGTTTAGGAAGGCGGGACTTACGCTACAAAGAAGCAACAACGACAGAGCAGGAGGATGGGCGTGCATAAGAGAACTTTTAAGAGGGCCGACGGAGCCTAAGCTTAAAATATTTTCAAGCTGTGTTTCGCTTATTAAGTGCATTACATCAATAAGCTTTGACGACAAAAACCCTAACGACTGTGCGACGGTACCGCACGATATAACGCATCTGCCTGATGCTCTTCGGTACTTTGCGGTACAACAAAAACCCAACTACAAAAGCCAACAGCCAAAGAGGGAGAGAACGGCTTTTGAGGGGGACAATTTGAATAAATATTTAAGGAGGAACTAAAAATGGAGTATATTTTTATATTTTTTGCGCTTTTTTGCGGTTTTATAATTTACAGAACAGGATTTATTGACGGACAGAAGGTGGCGTCGGGGTCAAAAATCGGCAACCTTTTGCCTAAAAAAAGAAAACAAAGCAGCGAAGAGGAACGCTTAAACCGAGGTATGGAGAATATTTTAAATTACGCGAACAGAAAGACGAAGGGAGATGAAGGTAAATGAAAAAGGACCTGACTACTGCGTGGCAGGAGTATCAAAACGGAATTGAATTTAAAAGAAGGATAGATTACTACAACACTGTTGATGAAAATTACAGATATTTTCAGGGAGAACAGTGGGGGAACACACAGAGCGAAGGGCTGCCGACGCCTGTATTTAACGTGATTCGTCCTGTGCTTAGGTACAAGGTTTCGACCATTATGCAAAACGACACTAAAATTATGTTCAGCGCTGAGAACAAAGGCGACAAGGACTATTCGCAGCTTAGCGAGGTTGCGCATCTTTTGACGGAGTATTCGCAGACGCTTTGGGACAAGCTGAAAATGGACTTTAATAATGAGCAGATGCTTCAAGAGGGCGCTATTACCGGCAACGGGTTTTCGTACTTTTATATCGACGACGAGGGCGAAATAAGCATGGAGCTTATCGACGGCACTAATATTTACCCTGCTAACCCTAATCTGGCGTCTATACAGGAACAGAGCCACATTACGATAGCTTTCCGCAGAAGCTGTGAGGAAGTGCGACAAGAGGCTAAGGCACACGGGTTTGCCGACCTCGACCTTATAACGCCTGACGAGGACACAAACGAGATTGCGGGCGATAACGGAAAGGTGGAAATAAGAGACTCGGACATGTGCATTGTGCTGCTTAAAATGTGGCGCGACCCCAAAACCAAAACGATTCATTATTCCAAGTCTACGCAGTCTTGCGAATATATAAAGGATGTTGATATAAAAATCAGGAGATATCCGATTGCGATGTTTACATGGGAAAACAAGAAAAACTGTTTCTTCGGCCTTTCTGACGTTACGGGGCTGATTCCCAACCAGGACTACATCAACACGATTGCGGCTATGATTATGGCGAGCACAACCTTTACGGCGTTTCCTAAAATGGTGTACAACGAGGACTATGTGGACAACCCGAGCAACAGAGTGGGAGTTGCGATTGGTATCAGCGGCTCGAACATGCCGATTGATGATGTTATATCGTACATATCGCCCGCAGGCACGTCGTCGGACGTGTTTAACATGTTTGACAGAACCATTGAGCTTACAAAGGAGCTTATGGGTGCAAACGAAAACGCGCTTGGCGACATAGACGTCAGCACCACAAGCGGTAAGGCGATACTTGCGGCGATGGAGCAGTCTTCTGTGCCGCTTGAAAGCATTAAGAGAAGGTTTTACAACTACTTAGAGGACGTTGCACTTATATGGGCAGAGCTTTGGAGGTGCAGCGGCGAGAAGGCGAAGGCTGTTACGGTAAATGATGAGAACGGCTCGAAGCTTTATTACATAAGCAGAGAGGCCTTTAAAAAGCTTATGCTGGATACAAAGGTGGAGATTGGGCCTTCCAGCCGATGGAGCGAGGTTGCGCTTTTAAAAACGCTGGAGAACCTGCTTGTCGGAGGGTACATTCCGTTTGAATGGTACATTAAGCTATTGCCTGAAAACAGCGGGCTGCCTAAGGAAAAGATTATGGAGCTTATAAACACATCAAAGGAAGAAGCCAAAAAGCAACAGGGAGAAGAACAAAAAGAGGTTGAAAAAGTTGACGTTGACGAAGTCGTTAACTCGATGAGTGACGAGGAAGTAAAAAAGATGGTCGAAAACCCAGAGCTTTTGCAAAAACTCTTTGAAGAAAAACTGAAAAAATAAAACAAACCGCCCCAAAGGGAAGTCCCTTTGGGGCGGAATTTTGTTATATGAGTTTTAGAAAATATCCGTTATCAGCTTTTCTGTTGGGATTTTCGGCACTAAAAAGCAACCGTTTTCGTCAACAGAGTACTTGACAGTTTCTGCATCGTCGTAGCTTTTATTTTCCTGAGCCGGTACCCCGAGCGCAAGAGCGTAGCATATTTCATAGCGGTCTGTGTCAATTTTGTAAAGCTCTGCTATTTTTTTACGGTCCAACGCACCCAGGCAACAGCTGGAAAGACCAAAGGAGAGGGCCGCTAACATAATTGTTGTAGTCGCAGCACCTGCGTCGTAGGCAAAGTTGCTTGTAACGGATTTGTCTCCGAGGACGAGTATGTACGCACCGGGCCTTTCTTCGTCAGAAATTGTATATTCCGGAAGATATGCCGCCCAACGAGTAAGGGGGTGCAGCTTTGCAACTTCCTTTGGAGAATGGACGATACAGTAGCGCAAGGGCTGAATGTTTGCAGGCGAGGCAGAAAGCCTTGCCAGGTCAACAAGCTGTACTAAATCATCCTTTTTTACAGGCTGTTGCAAAAATTTACGCACGCTGCGGCGTGATTTGATCGCGGCGATTAAATCCATATTATTACCTCCTAAGAGTCCTTAAAGTAAGCTAATCGCCCGCAAAAAGCGAGCGATTAGGAAAAAACATTATTTCTGAAGAAGATGTATAGCGAAACCGCCGATTTCTTTCTTTAAATATACGGCAATCATATTGCTGCCCTTATATTTAGCGGTTTCCATATCTACCTGGTAGCCTCTCTTTTCAAGCTCGTAGATAGCAGGGCCGATAGCGTTTGTGCGAACAGCGAGGTGGCCGTTTTCGCCAAGGAACATAGTCTTCATTACTTCGATAGCGGAAGTAGAGAACATAGAGCTGCTGCCGTCTTTGATACCAAAGCCGAAAGCTGCTTTGAATTCATCGCAAACGTCTGCTGCAACGTCAGCGTTTTCGCAGTTGATACCAACGTGTGCAATTTCAAAACCAAACGCATTTTCTCTTGCTTTCTTAGAAAGAGCTGTGATGCGCTCGAAATTGCCTGCTGCGATGTCGCTCTTTGGACATACCCAGCTACCGCCGATAGCGTGTATGAACGGTGCGCTGATATATTCACCAACGTTGTCTTCATTTACGCCGCCTGTTGGGATAAACTTAATATCGCCAAACGGTGCGGAAAGAGCCTTCATAGCCTGCAAGCCGCCATATACGTTTGCAGGGAAGAACTTAACGATTTTAAGGCCGTGCTTTTTAGCTGCCATAATTTCTGTCGGAGTAACGCAACCCGGGGTAACTGTAACGCCGTTTTCTACGCACCAAGCAACTACTTCGTCGTCGAATCCCGGAGAAACGATAAACTTAGCGCCGCATTCAACTGCGCGCTTGCACTGGTCTAATGTAATTATTGTGCCGGCACCAACAAGCATGTCAGGGCAGTTCTTTGCAACTTCTACGATTGCATCAGGAGCTGCTGCAGTTCTGAAGGTAATCTCCATAACGTCGATACCGCCTGCTAAAAGGGCGTTAGCTGTAGCTACGGCGTCCTTTGCGTCATCGATTACTACTACCGGTACTATTGCCGCTCTGGCAAGTCTTTCTGTATAATCCATAGTCTTTCTCCTTATAAATATGTAAAATTTTTATCGATTTTATTATAGTATTTTTATGTGTTTTTGTCAATAGATTTTGGCTTTAAAAACCAATTAAATGGCAGACTGTTATTTGGAAACAGTCTGCCTTTTGTTACGTTATTATGATTTATTAGAATCTGCCGTAACGGTTGTAAACTTCGATTGGGTCTTCGCCAGCAGCGATAGCAGCACGGCTCTTGCCTTCAGAATAGAACCATTCTTCAGCCTGTTCCAAAACCTTTATTGTCATATCCTTAGGAATAACTACGACACCGTCGTTGTCACCGAAGATGTAGTCGCCAGGGTTGATTAACAATCTGCCGTCGATACCTCTCATATAGATCGGAATCTGGTAGTCAACAACTACGCAACGTCCAAGACCTTCAACCGGGTTACGTGCACGTACGAATGTTGGGAACTTCATTTCGATAAGAGCGTTTGAGTCTCTTGTTGAGAAGTCGCCTACGTAGCCTGCAACGCCCTTAGCGCGGATAGCTGTAGCTGTGATTTCACCGAACTGACCGCAGTTGTCGTTACCTGCAGGGTCGTTAACGAGAACGCAACCAGGTGTCATACTACGGATAGAACCGATACTCATCTGACGTGTATATGGGTCACAAGCAGGTGTTGAACGACGTACCCATGTAAAAGCTGGGCCTGCACACTTCATGTCGTGTGTTAAAGGATAGATTCCGCTTTCCAAAGCTCTGCCGTGAAGGCCGAAAGCTTCCATAGCGTCATACACCAAAGCGGTGTAGAGCTTCATAAATCTTGCGTTTACGTCTAAAACGTCATAGTCCATTTCGAGTTTACGGATTTCGTACTCTCCTACAACTCTGTCAGCATTTCTTATAACTTTTTCACTCATTTTAATTCTCCTTAGTTTTTATATTTTACACCGGCTGTCAGCCGATATAATGACAAATTTGTGTGGTAAGGGCATTACGGCTTTAAAGGCTCAATGTCCTTATAAATTGCATTACTTGGAATGTTGCCGTTGAAAATTTCCTGAATGCCTGTTAACGCTTCGCGAACAACTGCGATTTGTACGTCTCTTGTTGCCGGACCTACGTGTGGCGACAAAATCAAGTTCTTACAAGCTAAGATTTCTTCTGACACGTTTGGCTCGTTTTCGAAAACGTCAATAGCAGCACCACGTATCCAGTCGTTGTTAAGCGCTTTTATCAGCGCTGCTTCACTTACGACAGGGCCACGCGCACAGTTGACTAAGATTGCAGTCTTTTTCATAAGGCTGAGCTCTCTTTCGTCAATTAAGTGGTGTGTTCCTTCGCAAAGAGGAACGTGGAGAGAAATTACGTCACTGGTTTTTAAGAGAGTGTCGAGGTCTACCATCTTGGCGTCGAATTCCTTTTCGATTTCCTCGGGGTATCTCATCATATCCCAGTACTGAATGTTCATACCGAACGCCTTTGCACGACGTGCATACGAGCGACCGATACGGCCAAAGCCTACAACACCGACTGTTTTGCCGTAAAGCTCTACGCTTAAGTCGTCAAAAAGCTTTGCGCCACACTTTTTATCCTTGCGGACCTTAGCGTCCCAAGCACGAATGTTACGAGACAAAGCGCAGGTTAATGTAAACGCAAACTCTGCTGTTGCTTCCAAAACATGGACAGGGCAGTTAAGAACGTGGATACCCTTTTCCTTAGCGTACTCGTGGTCGATGTGGTCGAAACCTACACCGCCTGTAGAAATAACCTTTAAGCTATCGCCTGCGTCGATGACTTCCTTACGGCATTCGTTCTTGATAGCTACTATGCCGTCGTAGCCCTTGACAAGCTCGGGAAGCTCTTCGTTTTCGAACATCCATTTTTCCTTGGAAGGACAATCGATGATATAGTCGTAGCCTTCCTTACATTCTTCCGGAAGCCAGTTACATACTAAAACCTTTTTCTTCATATTTATCTATCCTCCGTCAATTAATATGACTGGCTGAAGAGATATAAAATCTCTGCCGCCTTAATCACATCATCCACTGCAACGAATTCGTGGCAGGAGTGAGCGTCACTGATTCTGCCCGGGCCGAAAGCCAAAGACGGAATGCCGCGTTCCTGATAGAAGATTGCGTCTGTGGAAGCTGTCATTGGTACCAAGGTGCTGTCTGAGCCGCATGCGTCGCACGCCTTTTGCATACCGACAGTCATAGGATGATCTATGGCTGTTTCAACAGCGTTATGGTGATAAACATAATCTACTGTCATACCGTCAGAAATCCAGCGATTTTCATCAGATTCGAAAAGGTCTTTGATTTCCTGCATAACCTGGTCTTTGGTTACGTTAGGCAACAAACCGATTACGCCTGCGATTCTCGCCTTGCCAGGTACCATTGAGGGCCAAACGCCCGCCTGGAACATACCTATTGTAAGAGGCATCGGATTTTCGATACCAACAAACAGACCGTAGTCGCGCGAACGCTCTAACAAGTCTTTGTGATATTGTTTAAGCAGTGCTACCGCGCCGATTGCCTTGTCTGTTGCGCTGCTGGTGTTTTTACTGCTGCCTGCGTGACCCGCAACACCGGGGAAAGTCATATCAAACCATACGGCACCTCTGATTGATGGAGAAATCTTAAGATCAGTAGGCTCCATATTAATCATCGCGTCAGCTGTAAAGTCGGGCTCGTCTTTTAGTATAGCAAGAGTACCGTTGCCGCCGATTTCTTCCTCAACAACGATATGGCCAACGAGGCTGTTGCTTTCTGTGCCAAGGTCTTTGGCTGCCTTCATAAGCAAAGCGATGGCTGCCGCCTGTCCCTTTGCGTCACAAGAGCCGCGACCCCAAAGGAGGCCGTTTTCGTCAACGCGCGCCTTATACGGGTCTTCCTGACCCGGTGAAGGAGGAACTACGTCGAGGTGGGAGTTTAGCGAGATAACCTTGCCCGGATTTTTAGAATCGACTTTCATTATAAGGTTGCTTCTGCCTGTGTAATCCAAATCCCTGATAGGATAGGAGTAGTTAGGATGCTCCTTGATAGAGTTGTCGATTGGACGAAGCTCGCAGTCTACACCTACTTTTTTCATCTCTTCTGCCATGTAGTCAAAAACTTCGGTTTCGTATCCGCTTTCGGAGGGGATGTTTACCATCCCCGAAAGCAGGTCAGTTAACCACTCTTTTTGCTGCATAAAATATTCGTGAATACTTTTGTGGTCCATTTTGCTTACCTCCCTTAGATCAGCTTGCTGTCAGCAGGAACGAACATAACCTTAATTGCGTCGCCGCTGGCGATTGCATCGAACATATTTTCCCACTCTGTAATGCTTGCGTAGTGGGTGATTACGTTTCTAAGGTCTGACTTTGTGGTAGCCATAATGGAAAGAGCTCTTTCCCACGAAGATACGCTGGAGCTCTTGTTAAAGCATACGTCAAGTACCTTGTGTGTCATCTTTAACCACTGTACAGTAGTCTGGTCTTTACCGGGCATACCGATAACACAGATACGGCCGCAAACCTTAACGATGTCGATACCGGTATTGATTCCCGGCTCTGCACCGCTTGCTTCTATTACAAGGTCTACGCCCTTGCCGTTTGTGATTTCCATAATCTTTTCAACGGCATTTTCTTTCATTGTATTGATTACGCCTGTTACACCAAGGCGCATAGCAGCGGGGAAGCGCTTTGCTTCGTCAGCGTTTGTGCCAAGCACATAAACTTCGCTTGCGCCGCCTGCTATTGCAGCAACAGCAGCAAGCAAGCCGATTGGGCCTGCGCCGATAACAGCTACTACGTCCTGTGGCTCTACCTTACCTCTTTCCAACACGGAATGGGTAACAATCGCCATAGGCTCAGCCAAAGCTGCAACTTCGTCACCAACATTTTCCGGAATGTGGTGTAAGAACAACTCCGGAACTACTACGTAATCTGTAAACGCGCCGTCGATACCCCAACCCGGTGAACGCTTTTCTGCGCAGAGCTGAATCTTGCCTGCACGGCAAAGGTCGCACTTGCCGCAGAACTTGGTGTGCGGTTCGCAAGTTACTCTGTCGCCTATCTTAACCTTTGTAACGTTAGAACCAACAGCCTCTACAACCCCTGCAAACTCGTGTCCTAAAACAACAGGAGGATAGCTGGGGAATTTGTCGTGATAAATATGTACGTCTGTGCCGCAGATACCTGCTGCGGTTACGCGGATAAGCACATCGTCGTCACACTTTACTTCCGGCTTTGGAATGTCGCAAACTTCGAAATTGCCAACGCCCGGTGCTGTCTTCATTAATGCTTTCATATTAACACTCTCCTTATTATAGATGGTTGACCGGATATTTAACCTCTTTGCCTGACAACACATCTGCAACGTTTTGCGCAGATTTAGTCTTAAGCTCTACAACACCCTCTGCTGTATTATAAGCGGTGTGGTCAGTTAAAACAACATTGTCCAGTCCTATGTATGGAGAATCGGAAGGAAGAGGCTCTGCACAGTGTGTGTCAAGACCTGCAAACGCTATGCGATTTTCCTTCAAAGCTTTTACCAAAGCCTTGTCGTCAACCAAAGGACCACGGCCTGTGTTGATTAATATAGCACTTGGCTTCATAAGAGCGATGGCTTCCTCATTAATCATACCGGTTGTATCCGGAGTAACAGGCATATGAAGCGAGATGAAGTCGGACTCTTTTAAAACTTCTTCAAAAGTTGCCTTTTTGATACCGATTTCAGCCAAAGCCTCTGCAGGAACATAAGGGTCGTAAGCTAAAACCTGAGCGAATTCAAAGCCGCTTGTCTTTTTAACAAGCTCTCTTGCGATTCTGCCCGCGCCCATGATACCGAGAGTCTTTCCCTGTAATCTGCGGCTTGCGCCGGACTGGATATTCCACTGGCCCTGACGAACCAAACGGTCGCGAAGGGCAGTCTGTCTAAGGCAGCTCATAAGAAGAGCTAACGCGTGGTCGGACACGTCGAGCGCGCAGTAGTCAGGTACGTTACATACCTGGATGCCCTTAGCAGTTGCAGCTTCTACATCTACGTTGTCGTATCCAACGCCGTAGCGGTTTATAACCTTACACTTTTTAAGACCTGCAATACATGCAGCGTTCATAGGTGCCATATCGAGCAAAATGCCGTCGGCATCCTTACATGCCTCGATAACTTCCTGCTCTGTTGCGCAGTTGCAGATTACCAATTCTGCATCGGCTTTTTCGAGGATTTCCTTTTCAATATCGTAACTGGCATGACGTGCGTCTGTCAGTACTACTTTATATTTAGCCATTTTGTTTCCTCCTTACAGCAACTTGATGCATTCTTCCATAATATCGATACTTTCGTGCATCTGTTCTTCTGTGATTACCAATGGAGGACCAACACGAACAACGTTACCAAACATACCAACGCTACCGATTAACAAACCGCGCTCTGCGCAAAGGTCGATTAATTTACGCATACGCTGTGGAGCAGGCTCTTTTGTTTCCTTATCTTCAACAAGCTCGATACCCCAAATCATACCGCGACCACGTACGTCGCCAACGTATGGAGAAAGCTCTTTTAACTTCGGCAAACGTTCTTCGAATATTTTGCCCATCTTCTTGGCATTTTCCAAAATAGGCTCTGTCTTGAAGATGTCGATTACTGCAGATACTGCTGCTGCGCTGACCGGGTTACCGCCGTATGTACTACCGAGCTCACCAGGGCCCATAGCCTTATCTACAACTTCCTGACGCATTAAGATAGCAGACACAGAAACGCCGCTACCGATACCTTTACCAACTGTAACGATATCAGGAGTGATGTCTTCGTGTTCGAGTGCCCACATTGTACCTGTACGTCCGTAAGAAGCCTGTACTTCGTCCAAAGTGAAGAGAATGTCGTTTTCTCTCAACCAGGATTCCATCTGCTTCCAATATCCCTTAGGCGGGATTACGAAACCTGCTGTACCCAAGTATGGTTCGCCGATAAAGCCTGCGATATCTCCGCATGAATTTGCTCTTACGATATCATCTGCAAACTCTAAGCACATCATGCCGCACTTTTCAGGTGTGGACTTGAACGGGCAACGATAGCAGTATGGGAACGGGATTCTAAGCTGACCGGGCAACATTGGTCCCATGTGTTTCTTCTGTTTTGCCAAGCCGCCGAAGCTGGCTGTTGAAAGTGTTCTGCCGTGGAAACCACCGTAGAACGAGATGATTTCGAACTTGCCGCTTGCACGTTTCATGATACGTACAGCTGAGTCTGTAGCTTCACTACCTGTTGAGAGGAGGAAGCAACGGTTTAAGTGTGGAGGAGCGATGCTTACCAAATCCTTGGTAGCCTGCACTCTGTATGGGTTACAGTACTCGTAAACGTTTAACATACGTGCACTTGACTCCTGTACAGCTTTAACAAGCTTTGGATGACAGTGACCTACATTTGTTACCAAAACGCCGCTGGTCCAGTCGATATATGCGTTGCCGTCAACGTCATAGATCATGGCACCTGATGCGTGGTCTACAGAAATTTGTGCCTGATAACCTTTTTTATCAGCTTCATACTCTTTCCATTGCTGCAAATCTTCCGCAGACTTAGGACCCGGAACTGCTGATTTAACATTAGCGTACTTCATTTCTTATTACTCCTTTTAACTAATATTTTTTGTGGATTGTCGACAATCTATCGTATGCAAGAAAAACCCAAAAGGGTTTGACTTTTAAATAATTAATGCGTATTCTTCCCTAACAATGCGTTTAATGTATCGTTGATGTGCATTTCAAGCATGGTCTCGATTTTTTGCATATCGGCACTTTTAATGCAGTTGATAAGAGAAGCGTGACTAGACTTTGTGGCCTGCGCAGCATTCATATGACGGAACAAGAGAAGCTTTATCGGACCGAGAATGCTGTTCCATGTCTCCAAAAGGCGACTGTTTTCGCTGGCCCTTATTAATGCGTCGTGAAAGAGGATGTCGGACTGACTGAGCTTTATGTAGTCGTTTTCTTCGTTTACGATGCTTTGGTATATTTCCTTGTCCAGTTGCTCTAATGTTGCGTAAAGCTTTTCGTTACCGATTACACGCTTTATGGCCGCAAGCTCGATGGCAAGTCTTAAATCGAAGATGTCAACGATGTCTTTGTCAGTAAACTCAACGACCTTTGTGTAACGGTTGGTCTCCTTTTCAACCAAGCCTTCAGAAATGAGGGTGAAAATAGCTTCCCTTACGACATTTCTGCTGACACCCATAGTCTCGGAAAGCTCGGCCTCTGTGATTTTTGTACCCGGCTTTATGTCGCCGTAGATGATACTGTTGCGCAGATTAGCAGCAACGTTTTCACTCAGGCTATGGTAGCGTATCGGTTTGATTGCAGGTTTAGGTGTGTGCATATTATTTACAGTTGCGATAGATTTGTCACCTCCAACATGTGCTGATTTTTGTCAGCGGCACTTTGCCGATTGTCGACAATTGCTATTTATATTTTACCATCTTTCGGCTATATTCGTCAATACCTTTTTGCTTAAAATTAGGCTTTTTTTATTACAATTTTTTTACCGATATAATATTGTAGAAAAAAGAACCCACCCGACCCCAAAATTAATGACCGGGTGGGTGAGTTTTGTGCTATTTTAATTGACGGATAAAAGTCTATTTTTTGAAGAGAAAACGGCTGTTTTTGTCAAGCATCTTTAAAAGTGCTCCGCCCAAAACCCCGACCGATATTATCTCGCCCAGACCTACGGTGAGCATTAAAAAGGGAAGCGCATCTTTTACGCCGTATGCATATATCAGCACAAACGGCACGATTACGGCGTTTGATACGACAGGAGGAATGAGTGCTAAAAACTTATGCTTTCTGAGCATATATGTACCAAGGGCGCCGATTAATGTGGCAACGGTTCCGAAAACCGTATCCCACAGCACACAGCCTGTAAGCAAGTTTGCTACCAGGCAGCCTACCGCAAGCCCCGGAACTGCTGAAAAAGTAAAGATGGGCAAAACGGTGAGGGCCTCGGAAATTCGCACCTGCACAGCACCGCTGGCAAGTCCCAAAGCATTGGCGATAAATGTAAGCACTACGTATAGTGCCGCTATGATTGCGGCTGTTGTTATTTTGTTAATGTTTTTCATAAAAAATCACCTCAAACTCCTGTGTTATCAAAGCTTGGTATAAAACTTTCTGACGAGGTTTCTCCCTCCTGGACAAAGCCATTTACTACGCCTAAGTCGACTGCGAAGTCTATTAGCCTTTCGTACTCGTCGTTTGTAACCCGCCTGTTCAGCGGACAAACATCTTTTATGTGCGGCAACGGGGTGTATTGATTCATAAGGCTTATAAATATGTCGTCCTTATACGTACAGTAAAGATACTTTACAATCTCTTCGGACTCGCTTTCGTGCCCGGGGAGCAGAAGGTGACGAACTATTAAGCCTTTTTTGATTATCCCGTCTTTATTAAACACCGGCTTTCCGACCTGGCGGAACATCTCGGCAAGAGCCGCCTTGGCAACCTCCGTGTAGTCGGGAGCGTGCGAGTAGGCAGCGGCTGTTCTGGCACTCATATACTTAAAATCGGGCAGGTATATGTCAACATATCCTTCGAGAAGCTTTAAAGTCTCTGTCCTTTCATATCCGCCGCAGTTATACAGTATCGGAAGAACAAGCCCGTCTTTTCTTGCGATGTCTATTGCGGATATTATATGAGGGACGAAGTGAGTTGGCGTAACGAGGTTTATGTTGTTTGCACCTTGTTGCTGCAAATTTATAAAAATTTCTGCAAGTCTTTTTGCGTCAATCTCTTTGCCTGTAAGGTTGTCTCTTATCTGATAGTTCTGGCAGTAAATGCACCCGAGCGGACAGCCTGAGAAGAAGACTGTACCCGAGCCGCTTTTGCCCGAGATGCAGGGCTCTTCCCACATATGAAGGGCGGCACGTGCAACGACAAGCTTGTTACTTGCTTTACAGTATCCGTTTTTTATACTTCTGTCAACGCCGCATTGTCTGGGGCACAGTGTGCAGTGGTTATAAAGTTTATTCAAGCTACCGACTCCTTTTTTTCATACTATCACAAATTAACTCTATAATCAAGATGCAGATGGGTGTTATTTTACTTTATATATTGACTTTTTAATCAAGGTGTTGTAAGATATTAATATGTATGGCTTGAAATTTGTGCATTTTAGCAAAGTGTGACAAAACACGACATAGCGAGGCAAAAAGGAGCCTGCGGTTATGTGGGAAATACGCAAATTATAAAAGCATTTTTTGGCAGATATAAAATTGACTCCATGGTGGATTTTTTTACGGGCAATACCGTTCTCCGACGGGTGTTGGAGATTATAAACAAATTATTTGAAATGGAGAAGAGTGTATGAGAAAAGGACTTGGTATTAACCAAAAGGGTATATTGCTACGCTTTATAGACCTGGCTATACTGTTTTTTAGTTGCATGGTGAGTCTTTTGTTATTTATGCTGTTTTCTGATGTGGAGATAAACTTTTTAAACAGCTTATATTTATCCGTCTCTTTGTCTGTACTTAGCGTTGCATCTATGAGTGTGTTTAGAACGTACAGAGTAATATGGCGATATGTCAGAACAAACGAGCTTCTTAAAGCGTGCTTTGCTATTGCAGGGGTTTGGATTGTTGCATTTTTAATAATTACTTTTACTCCGCTTAGTAATTACATATCTCAGATATACTTTGTCTTTGCTTTTGAAGCCTCTATGGTTGCTTTTGTTTTAAGCAGGCTGATTTATAAGGAAATGATAGAGCATTCAAAGTTTGCCGGCAAGTCTAAAAAGGCCATCCGTTCGTTGATTGTCGGTGCCGGTTTTGCGGGGCACGCTCTTATAAACGAAATGCTGATGCCCGACTGTGTTTACAAGCCTGTAGTTTTGACTGATGACGACAAGAACAAGCTTGGCAGGTCGATAATGGGTGTTCCGGTTGTTGGCTCAATTGAAAAAATACCGTCAATAGTTAAAAAGTACTCGGTTGAGAGAATTTTCCTTGCTATTCCTACCTGTACGCCTTCAAGGAAAAAGGAAATTATCAGTATATGTAACGAGACCGGTTGTGAGATTAAGATTATTCCGCATCTTTACGACCTGGACGACAAGCAGTCTATCCTGAGCCAGGCGAAAGATATTAAGATTGAGGACCTTCTCGGCAGAGAGCCTATAAGCTTTGACGAGAAAAAGAACAAGTCTCTTATAAAAGGTAAGGTGTGTCTTGTTACCGGCGGTGGCGGCTCGATTGGCTCGGAGCTTTGCAGACAGATTGCCGCAAACGACCCAAAACAGCTGGTGATAGTTGATATTTACGAAAACAATGCATACGACGTGCAACAGGAGCTTTTGCGTACATATGGAGAAGAACTTAATCTGGCAGTGAGGATTGCGTCTGTAAGAGACTTTAAAAAGCTTGAACAGCTTTTTGAAGAGTTTCAGCCTGAGCTTGTTTTCCATGCGGCGGCACACAAGCACGTTCCTCTTATGGAGGACAGCCCTGCAGAAGCTATTAAAAACAACGTATTTGGCACATTTAATGTGGCTAACCTTGCAGATAAATTCGGCTGTGAGAAGTTTGTACTTGTTTCGACAGACAAGGCGGTTAACCCGACCAACGTTATGGGTGCGACAAAGCGTTGCTGCGAAATGATAGTTGAAACTATGAAGCAGATTACCAAGGGCAAGACGGAGTTTGTTGCGGTAAGGTTTGGAAACGTGCTTGGCTCTAACGGGTCGGTTGTTCCTTTGTTTTTAAAACAAATCCGAGAGGGGGGGCCTGTTACGGTTACACATCCTGATATAATCAGATTCTTTATGACTATACCTGAGGCTACTTCTTTGATTTTGCAGGCGGCAAGCTTTGCTCACGGCGGAGAAATCTTCGTTTTGGACATGGGCGAGCCTGTTAAGATTTTAAGCCTTGCTGAAAACGTAATCAGGGTCAGCGGTAAAAAGCCGTACGAGGAGATTAAGATTGAGTTTACAGGACTAAGACCCGGTGAAAAGCTCTATGAGGAGCTTTTGATGAACGAAGAGGGGCTTTTAAAGACACAGAACAACAAAATATTTATAGGAAACCAGATAGAGATTGACGCGGAAGACTTTGCGTACAAGCTTAAGGAACTGAAACGTCTTGCAGAAGACAACCGAAACGAAGAGTGTGTGGCACTTTTGCAGGACATAGTACCTACGTTTAAAAGGAAAGAAGCAACGGCTATAAATTAATCGATTTACAAAGCGAGCTTGTGCTCGCTTTGTTGTTGTTTCAAGGTGTAGTTTGTGCAAATTACATATAATGTTGCTTAATTATGCTGTTTATGTGTATAAAAATTGCAATATTTTACTTTTAATGCAAAAAGTCTTGATTATTTATGCAATATATGCTAAAATATACATAATTTATTAATATTTATGCACTTGGAGGTGCCGATGAAAAAAATATTCATAGACGGAAAGGCCGGTACTACCGGTATCAGGATTTTCGATAGAATAAAAAACAGAGACGATATTGAGGTGATTTCCCTTTCGGAAGAAAAGAGGAAGGACCCTAAGTATCGTAAGGAAGCTATAAACAGTGCGGACGTTGTTATGCTTTGTCTTCCCGACGAGGCTTCGATTGAGGCGGTTGCGATGGTGGAAAATGACAACACGGTTGTTATAGATACTTCCACGGCACACAGAACCAATCCCGACTGGGCGTACGGCTTTCCCGAGCTTTCCGACGAGTTTAAGAAAAAGGTTAAAAGCTCAAAGCGTATCGCGGTGCCGGGCTGCCATGCGAGCGGATTTGTTGCTCTTTTGTATCCGTTGATTGAGGCGGGGATTATTGAGCGCGACGCTTTGCTTACATGTCATTCTGTAACAGGATACAGCGGCGGCGGAAAGAAGATGATTGCGCAGTACGAAGAGGACGAAAGAGATATGCTCCTCGACGCGCCAAGACAATATGCGCTTACTCAGAACCACAAGCATCTAAGAGAGATGAAGGCTATAACCGGGCTTGTAAGCGAGCCGATTTTTTGCCCTATTGTTTCGGACTTTTACAGCGGTATGGTGGTTACTGTGCCGATTTTTAAGAGTATGTTATGCAACGGAAAGACAGCAGAGGACATAAAGGCTGTTTACAAAAGCAAGTATGCAGACAGCGAGATAGTAAGGTACGTAGAGGGTGCTGACGAGCAGGGATTTTTGTCAGCAAACAAGCTACACTTTAAGGACAGTATGGAGATTGCCGTTTACGGAAACGAGGAAAGAATTTTGCTTACAGCAAGGTACGACAACCTCGGCAAAGGTGCGTCGGGTGCGGCGCTTGAATGCTTAAACATTGTGCTTGGGAACGAAAAAACGGCTAATCTGGACATTTAGGGAGGATTTATCATGAATATAATAGAAGGTGGAGTTTGTGCGGCAAAGGGCTTTTTGGCAAACGGAATCCACTGCGGAATCAGAAAGAACCATCTAAAAAAAGACCTTGCGCTTATATACAGTGAGACAAAGGCGGCAACAGCGGCTGTTTACACAACAAACCTTGTTAAAGGTGCGCCTCTTACAGTAACAAAGGACCATATTAAAAACGGGGTGGCGCAGGCGCTTATATGCAACAGCGGTAATGCCAACACCTGCAACGCAAACGGAATTGAAATCGCCGAAGAGATGAGCGACATTACCGCCCAAAAGCTTGGGATATCCGCAGACGATGTGGTTGTAGCCTCGACAGGTGTAATAGGACAGCCTCTTAATATAGAGCCTATTAAGAACGGAATGGACGAGCTTGTGGGCGGGCTTGGTAAGAACAGCCTCGCAGCAGCTGAGGGGATTATGACTACCGACACAAAGGTAAAGGAGATTGCGGTCAGCTTTAACATCGGCGGCAAGGAATGTAAAATCGGCGGTATTGCCAAGGGCTCGGGGATGATACATCCTAACATGGCCACTATGCTTGTGTTTATCACAACCGACTGCGCTATAAGCGCTAACATGCTTCAGGCGGCACTTTCGACAGATATTACAAACACATTTAATATGATTAGTATAGACGGAGACACCTCGACTAACGACATGGTAGTTGTTATGGCGAACGGTATGGCTGAGAACGCACCGATTACAAGCTTTGGTGAGGAATTTGATACATTTATGAAAGCGCTTAACACTGTTACGGTTTATCTTTGCAGACAAATCGCCGCAGACGGCGAGGGAGCTACAAAGCTTTTGGAGTGCAAGGTTAAAAACGCACCTGATGTACAGACTGCCAAAACGGTTGCAAAGTCTGTTGTGTGCTCTTCGCTTTTAAAGGCCGCTATGTTCGGCGCGGACGCAAACTGGGGAAGAGTACTTTGCGCAATAGGTTACTCGGGAGCTAAGGTTGACGTATTAAAGATAGATATCGCCTTTACATCCGAAAAAGGTACAATCAGCGTTTGTAAAGACGGGGCAGGAATTCCTTTCTCGGAAGAAAAGGCAAAGGAAATACTGCTTGAAGATGAAATAGAGATACTTGTTGACTTAAACGACGGGGAGTGCGAGGCAACAGCCTGGGGATGCGACCTTACGTATGATTATGTAAAGATTAACGGAGACTACCGTACTTGATTGGAGTGTAACAGACATGAAAATTTCTAACACAGACAGGGCCAAAATACTTACAGAGGCATTGCCTTATATACAAAAGTACAACGGCAAGATAGTTGTTGTTAAATATGGCGGTAACGCGATGATTAACGAGGAGTTAAAGGCGGCTGTTATGGGCGACATCGTTTTGCTTTCGCTTATCGGTGTACGTGTGGTTTTGGTACACGGCGGCGGTCCTGAAATAACCGAGATGCTTGCAAAAATCGGCAAAAAGTCCGAGTTTGTGGACGGACTGCGCGTTACGGACAAGGAAACGGCTGACATTGTACAGATGGTGCTTGCAGGTAAGGTTAACAAAAGCCTTGTAAACTATATCCAGGGTATAGGCGGCAGAGCTATCGGTCTTTGCGGAACGGACGGACATATGATTAAGGCGAAGATGAAGGACGAAAGGCTTGGCTTTGTCGGGGAGATTACTGACGTTAACACTGACCCGATTTTAGACGTTTTAGACAAAGGATACATTCCCGTTGTATCGACTATTGGTTGCGACAACGATGGAAATGTATACAACATCAACGCAGACACAGCTGCCGCTAAAATAGCGGGCAAGTTGCAGGCGGAAAGTCTGATTTCGATGACTGATATACGCGGAATTTTAAGAGACAAGGACGATGAGGACACATTAATTCCTGTTGTTAATGTCAGCGAAGCTCCGCAGCTTATCCATTCAGGAGTTATTTCCGGCGGTATGATACCTAAGATTGAATGCTGTATAGAGGCGATACGCCAGGGTGTGAGCAAGGTGTTCATTGTTGACGGGCGTGTTCCTCATTCGATTTTGATTGAAGTGCTTACCGACGAGGGTATTGGCACAATGTTTGAATAATGGAGAATAAATATGAATGTTAAACAGCTTGACAAAGAGTATATAATGCCGACCTATGCGCGATTTGACCTTGAAATTGTTTCGGGCAAGGGAAGCACTTTGTACGACGAAAACAACAAAAAGTATATTGACTTTGGTACCGGGATTGCGGTTAACACGTTTGGCGCTTGTGATGATGAGTGGAAAGCTGCGGTTTTAGAGCAGATTAATAAAATTCAGCATACTTCTAACCTTTATTACAGTGAGCCTTGTGCTAAGCTTGCCAAAATCCTGTGCGAAAAGACGGGGATGAAGAAGGTGTTCTTTGCAAACTCGGGCGCTGAGGCTAACGAGGGCGCAATCAAGGGCGCAAGAAAGTATGGCACGGACATAAACCCTGACAAGAATGTTATTATTACGCTTAATAACAGCTTCCACGGAAGGACTATTACCACCCTTTCTGCTACGGGGCAGGATGTGTTCCATAAAAACTTTACACCCTTTACAGAAGGCTTTGTTCATGTAGATGCAAACGACATAAGCGCACTGAAAGCGGCGATTAACGAAAAAGTTTGCGCTATTATGATAGAGGTTGTACAAGGCGAGGGCGGAGTTAACGCTCTTGATACGGAATATCTGGCGGAGATTGAAAAAATCACTACCGAAAATGACATTTTGTTGGTTGTAGACGAAGTACAGACAGGAAACGGCAGAACAGGAAAGCTGTATTCGTACATGCACTACGGACTTACACCCGACATTGTATCGACTGCAAAGGGACTTGCAGGCGGACTGCCGATAGGGGCGGTTATGTTTGGCGAAAGGGTAGAAGGTGTGCTTGGTGCAGGCAGCCATGGTTCTACATTTGGAGGCAACCCTGTGTGTGCCGCGGCGGCGCTTAGCATAATTAACAGGCTTGATGACAAGCTTCTTGACAGCGTACGCGAAAAGAGTAAGTACATTGTAAACAAGCTTTTAGGTATAAAGGGAGTTGTTTCTGTCAGCGGGCTTGGATTTATGCTTGGTGTTGAAATAGAAAAGGACGCTAAGGAAGTAGCGGCAAAGTGTTTGGAAAACGGACTTGTGGTGCTTACTGCGAAGAACAAAGTAAGGCTTTTACCCGCTCTTAACATAAGCTACGAAGAAATAGACGCAGGACTTGCAATTTTAGAAAACGTATTAAACGCATAAAAGGGGAGTTTATTATGAAACATCTTTTGAAGCTATCGGATTTATCGACAGAGGAAATAACCAATTTGCTAAATATGGCGGACCAGCTTAAATACGAAAAGAAAAATGGAATACCGCACAGGCATCTTGAAGGAAAGTCGCT
>JAZREA010000013.1:0-48413 GCA_045660545.1 Clostridia bacterium
GAGTCTGGGCCGTGTCTCAGTCCCAATGTGGCCGTTCAACCTCTCAGTCCGGCTACTGATCGTCGACTTGGTGAGCCGTTACCTCACCAACTATCTAATCAGACGCGAGTCCATCTTTCAGCGATAAATCTTTGGTATGTCTACCATGCGATAAACATACATCATGCGGTATTAGCATCCCTTTCGGAATGTTATCCCCCTCTGAAAGGCAGGTTACTCACGCGTTACTCACCCGTCCGCCACTAAGCTTCCCCAAATTCACCCCGAAGGGATCATTCGGATGGCTCCGTTCGACTTGCATGTGTTAGGCATGCCGCCAGCGTTCGTCCTGAGCCAGGATCAAACTCTCGATTAAATTATTAATCGAGCTCTCTAGCTCAAAATTTCGTTGTTTTGTAAAGAGTTTTACTCTTAAAATTGACGAGAACTTTTGTACATTTGTTGTACTCCTTTTCTCTACGCTATTCACTTTTCAAGGTTCAGCTCTCAACAGGGTTGCCCCGTTGCGAGACTTTTTATATCTTATCACACTTCATTTCCTTTGTCAATAGTTTTTTACACAAAATTTCACTTTTTTTGACATTTTTTATAAAGTGCTTCAAATATCGCAATTTATTCAGAAAAATGCTTGCTTACGAGGTCCTTTGTTTCCTCCTCGTCATAAATAAAGCAGGACAAAGTTCCGTATCTTGTACTTGCCATACCGGCTTCACCCGGCAAAGTATATGACTTGATATTTTCGCTGTCCATACCGAGCATTCTTATCATCTGGACAAACACGTCGCCGCACGAATAGTTCGTAATAACATTTCCCTCAAGCGACTTAAATACCGAAGGAATCTTCGTTATGTACCTGAGTTTAAGCTTCTGGTCAACGAGCTGTTGCAGAAAATATCTTTGTGCTTCGGTTCTGCCGAGGTCTGCGTTCGCATAGCCCGAACGGAACCTGACAAAGCCTTCTGCCTGTTCGCCGTCAAGATGCTGGTATCCGGCTTTAAGAGCTATGTGCAGGTCCTGATAAGGGTCGTCGTAATACATGCCGCCTTTACCAAGGTCAGGAACCTCGATATCGACACCGCCAAGGGCGTCAATAACATCACTGAATCCGTCAAAATTTATTATTATCATATGGTTGATATCCGCGCCGGTTACTTCCTCGACCGTGTTAAGCGTAAGCTGACCGGTCGGGTCATAGCTGAAAAGGTGCGTAAGCTTGTCGCGGTATCCGTTGTACATAACTCTTGTGTCCCTCGGGATAGACATCAAAGATATTCCCTTTGTTTTGGAATTAATAGATGCCAGAATAATGGTGTCCGACCTGGTTTCGCTCTCATCAACTCCAATTGCTAGAACATTCACAACATGTCCGTCGCTTTTTTCAAGCCCGTCAAGCTCCAAAGTACCGCATATTCCCGAAAGTGTACCCTGAATAATTAAAAAACCTGCTACGGCTATTACGGCAAAAAAGCCGAGTATTCCAAACAAAGTGCCAAAAAACACTTTTTTATTCATAAAAAACACCTCTTTGAAATTAAAGAACAAGTTATATTATATAATCCACAGCCAATTTTGTCAATATTATATAGGATAGCTTTTCTTTTATTTTACGAAACAAAAAGGCCGCTAATCTCATCCGAAATTAGCAGCCCTTTATTTTACCCGTTTTTTCTAATTATGCAAGTCCCATTACTTTAAGAGCAACATAAGCAGCAAAAAGCACAACAGAAACCCACATTACCGCACTGATATCCTTAATCTTGCCGCTCGCAATCTTTAAGATAAACCAAGCAAGCATACCGAACATAATACCGTTTGCGATAGAATATGTAAGAGGCATCATAACAATAGCAAGGAAAGCACCCACTACGTCAGCGATGTCGCCTTCAAAGTCAACGTTCTTAATAGCCGAAAGCATAAGAAGACCAACATAAAGCATAGCCGGAGCAGTAGCAAATCCCGGAATTGAAAGGAAAATCGGAGCAAAAATCAAAGACACGAAGAACATAAGTCCCGTTACAACAGAAGAAAGACCCGTTCTTCCGCCGGCAGCAACACCTGCGCTGGACTCAACATAGCTTGTAACAGTAGAAGTACCCAAAACAGCACCTACTACCGTACCAACAGCGTCCGCCATAAGAGCGCCGCTTGCCTTCGGAAGCTCACCGTTTTCGTCCAAAAGGTCGCCCTTTTGCGCAACACCGATTAAAGTACCAACAGTGTCGAATATATCGGTGTAAAGGAATGTGAATGTAACAATTATAAATGCAGGTGCATTCTTAACAATAAAGCCAAAGTCAAAGTCCCAAAACAGCGGAGCCTGAAAAGCGTTTAATGTAAAATTAGGCATTACAGAGTATACGCCTGCTTCAGGGTTTGGAACATACCAGCCACAAAGCTCAGCGCCCATGCCAAATATCCATGTAACGATAATGCCAAGAAGGATGCCGCCCGGAACCTTAAAGTGCTGTAAAAGACCAATCACAAGCAATCCCACAAGCGCGAGAACAACGCTCGGAGCGCCGAGGTCGCCAAGAGCCACCAAAGTAGCATCGTTGTTAACAACAATACCGGAATTGATAAGGGCAATTAAAACGATAAACAAACCGATACCCGCAGTAATACCAAATTTAAGGTTAGCAGGAATCTTGTTAACAAGAGCCTCACGGAACTTAAAGAGAGATAAAATCATAAAGATAATACCCTCTACAAAGATTGCCGTAAGAGCTACCTGATACGAATAACCCATAGCTCCGCAAACTGTGAATGCGAAGAATGCGTTAAGTCCCATGCCCGATGCAAGAGCCACCGGATAGTTAGCGAAAAACGCCATACATAAAGTAGCAATACCTGCAGAAATAGCTGTTGCTGCAAAAGCGGCACCTGCCGGAATTCCTGCGGCTGCCATATAGTTCGGGTTTACAGCCAAAATATACGCCATCGCAAGGAATGTTGTGATACCGGCAATAATTTCCGTACGGACACTACTGCCGCGCTCTTTAATCTTAAAGAGCTTTTCAAGTTTTGACATAGTTTTCCCTCCAATATATTTTTTGATAAATATATTGTACCACGTATTTTGTCGCTTTTCAAGATTTATTGCGTTTTTGTATGTATGGGTTTAATCATACAGTCAAAACAAACTTCAATTATTGGTCTTTTTTATCCTCTTTACCTTCGTCAAATTCTATGTAAAATTCCTCTGCCTTTTTCTGCGCCTCGGATAATATTTCAATCGCATCAGTAACAGAATTAAATAGTTCAAAGTACATGGCTTTGTAATCCGGCATAGCAAATTCTCCTTTATAAATAAAAAGTGCGCAGCCGAAGCTGCGCACGAAAAATGCATAACTCCGATTGCTGCGACACAAGTTTTCGACCAATTCCAAGGAATGCGAAAACAGAGAATGCATTTTTACCTAAATAAAAACACATCCTTGACAATTGGTTAATATTAACTTGTGTCGCAAATATAGTTTAACATATAAAAGAACAAAACGCAAGAAAAAAATAAGCTTTGCAAAAAGCAAAGCCACCTTTTCTCTTCTCTATTCTCTTTTATCTCTTATCTGGAACCGAAAGAGATGGATTCGCTTTTCTGCGGAAAAGCCCCTCGCGGCTTTCGACAGTCCACCGGACTGTCATTCACTCCCGCTCCTTCGAATCCATTTTTTCTATGCAAAAACAAAACACACTGCAAAGCAGTGTGTTTGTTTTTGGTGGAGAGAGATGGGTTCGAACCATCGAAGTCGAAGACAACAGATTTACAGTCTGCCCCCTTTGGCCACTCGGGAACCTCTCCATATTTAATTAAAAAAATGGAGCTGGTGATAGGTCTTGAACCTACAACCTGCTGATTACAAATCAGCTGCTCTGCCAATTGAGCTACACCAGCAAGACAATATTGAGTATAACACAAAGAAATATGCTTGTCAAGTATTTTTTCCAACTTTTAAAAACAAGCTTTTGTTGTAAAAAGAGTGGTCGGGGTTACAGGATTTGAACCTGTGGCCCCCTGGTCCCAAACCAGGTGCGCTACCAAACTGCGCTAAACCCCGAATCATTCGCAACGTGCTATATTATACCCAAACAGGCCTCGGTAATCAATACCCGTTATTTCAATTTACGTTTGTTTGCCTGTTTGATACTGCATTTTTCTCCATTTTTCTCAGTTTTTCTAACTTTTAAGAAAATAATAAAATTATTTATCAGCACCGCAATCCCTATATAGCCAAACAAACTATACAGATTTTTCACGATAAACGAAAACTTTAAAACCGAAAACAAAACTGCAACCAAAGACAAAACAACAATAAACGCCCTCTTGTTTTTAAACACTTCCGCCGCACCAAATCCGTTTGCGACCGCAGTCGTAAGCATAGATAAAAACAAAACAGGAAGGTACACCGCCCTTGCCCCCTCAGACAAAAGGTCCAGCATGGGAATCTCCGACGCCGACGACGGCAAAAACATCAGCGCCCCAAGCTCGCATAAAATAAGTGCAGCAAGAATCCCGCCACTTAAAACAGATGAGACAAAAATAGTCCTTTTGTTCTTTATAAGGTGATTCATCCCCGCGGTTATGCTTGAAAGGGTAATAGTGTTGTACGAAATGTATATAACAGACGATTTTAAATACTCCGCGTCCGCCATTACTGCCACAGTGTTTTTGTACACATTAACAAGCGATATTACAACAATCCCCAAAACCGCAACAGGCGTCGCAACTGCATTAAGCCTCACGACCCCTTTTGCACCAAACGAAAGGAGCGTAGCGCTTACAGCAATCATCGCAAACACGCCCCACATCTTAGACACCCCAAAAGCCGCGACAAACATCTCTCCGCTCGCAGTAACCATAGTACAAAACATAAGCACCATAAAGGCGCAAAACAGATATTTTAAAAATGGCGTAAAGTTAACCGCTTCTAAAAACCGCTCACTCCCCATCGCCTTACAGCAGTACATAGAGCAGTAACAAAAGCAAAAGAACAAAACACCGCAAAATGCCGCACCCAAAAAGCCGTACTTCCCGTATAGCGCAAAGTACTGCATTATCTCCTGTCCGGAGGCAAACCCCGCCCCCACAAAAGTCCCTATGTAAGTAGCCGCAATACACACCGAATTTTTAAGCAACTTTACTCCCTCCTATTGACAAAAAAGGTAGTTATAAGTTATTATATTAACGTGTTTATATTTATTATGATATAAACCCAATATATTTTGTCGCAGCCAGCGACGGATTGGAGCAAACAATGTTAAATCAAGAAAAAACAATGGACAAAATCGTTTCCCTTTGTAAAGGCAGAGGCTTCGTGTATGCGGGTTCGGAGATTTACGGCGGACTTGCTAACACATGGGATTACGGTCCTTTGGGCGTAGAGCTTAAAAACAACGTTAAAAAAGCATGGTGGAAAAAGTTCGTACAGGAGTCCCCGTACAACGTAGGTCTTGACTCGGCTATACTTATGAACCCTATGACATGGGTAGCTTCGGGACACGTAGGCGGCTTTTCCGACCCGCTTATAGATTGTAAGGAATGTAAAACACGTCACCGCGCAGACAAGCTTATCGAAGACTTCGACGGCACTGTTGCTGACGGTTGGACAAACGAGCAGATGCTCGACTATATCAAGAGCAACAACATCGGATGCCCTAACTGCGGTAAGTTAAACTTTACTGATATAAGAAAGTTCAACCTTATGTTCAAGACTTTCCAGGGCGTTACAGAGGACGCGAAAAACGAGATATACCTCCGTCCGGAAACTGCACAGGGCATATTCGTTAACTTTAAAAACATCCAGCGTACCAGCCGTAAGAAAGTACCTTTCGGCGTTGCACAGGTAGGTAAGTCGTTCCGTAACGAAATCACACCGGGTAACTTCACCTTCCGTACAAGAGAGTTCGAGCAGATGGAGCTTGAATTTTTCTGTGCACCGGGTACAGACCTCGAATGGTTCAACTACTGGAAGGAATTTTGTAAGAACTGGCTTTTAAGCCTTAACATTAAAGAAGAAAACCTTAGACTAAGAGACCACTCTCCCGAGGAGCTTGCTTTCTACTCAAAGGCTACAACAGACTTCGAGTTTATGTTCCCGTTTGGCTGGGGCGAGCTTTGGGGCGTTGCAGACAGAACAGACTACGACCTTTCTTGCCACGCTAAGACTTCCGGCGAGACTATGGAATACATCGACCCGACAACCAACGAAAGATACGTTCCATACGTTGTAGAGCCGTCTTTGGGTGCAGACCGTGTTACTCTTGCGTTCTTGGTTGAAGCTTACGACGAAGAGCCTGTGGGCGAAAACGACACTCGTGTTGTAATGCACTTCCACCCAGCGCTCGCTCCTATAAAGGCTGCTATATTGCCACTTTCGAAGAAGCTTGCAGAGCCTGCAACAGAGCTTTATCAAAAGCTTTCTAAAAAGTTTATGTGCGAATACGACGAATCCGGTTCAATCGGCAAGAGATATCGCCGTCAGGACGAAATCGGCACACCTCTTTGTATAACAGTTGACTTTGACACAGAAACTGACAACTCGGTTACAATCCGTGACAGAGACACAATGGAGCAAATCAGACTCCCAATCGACGAGGTTGAAGCTTACATCGAAAAATACATCGAGTTTTAAGGAATACAGTTATGAGTAAAGAAAATCTTAAAATTTTATCCTCGTACTGCCTGGGGCTTATCGTGAGCATATTCCTTACCCTCGCGCTTGGCAAATTATGGGATGTTGCAAGAATACTGTTCTCCGCGATAACCGCTTCCGCCACGATATACTTTATGTACAGCGATATGTGGAAGTTTGGTAAAAGGGACAAGCTTACAAACACCGCGTCTATAACGCGCCCGTTTTTGTACACACTGTTTTTCACCATCATCTGCGCTTTAATAGCGATAGCGATGGCTGTGTGTAAGCTTGCAGGTGCTCCTGTGGCACAAGGATATATTATGATGGCAGGTGTAATATGGTTTTATCCTTTCAACGGCTTTTTTGTCGATTCAATGTTCCTGCCGACCATACCGATAATCACAGTTATAACTCTTTTGTTTTGTGTCCTCGGCTACTATATGGGTGCAAAGGGAATTTCCTTTTTGGATAAGTACTCCGAATGGAAGGCCGGTATCGCCAAAAAGGCACAAATAAAGCACGAAGAGGAAATCGAAAAAATCAAAGAACAATATAGATAACTTTAAAAATAGGCTGTATCAAAATGATTTCATTTTGATACAGCCTCTTTTTTTATGCATTGTGTGGGGTGCGCATTTTGCTACTGCCCCTTTTTATGAATATTCCATTCATCACATATAAAACGAATGGTTGCTGATGGTTGTGTAGTACTCTTTGTTGTTTACAATCCAAAAGTTAGTCGCCAAAGACTCGTTTAAAAAGTACATACACTCGCCAATGTAATTTTCGCCCCACATCGCACGCTTTGCGGCCTCAACGCTTGTCTTAGCCGGCGTGTTGTATATCTGTCCGTTGGCCACAGGCTGAAACTGCACGCCGTAATTTTTGTCAAAAATCACTCCGTAAATCGTGTTGGGGTATTCCTTGCTCTTAACACGGTTTAAGACAACGTTTGCAACGGCGATTTGCCCTTTAATCGGCTCTCCCTGACTTTCCGCACTGACAATTTTAGAAAGCCACACAAGGTCGTCTTTGGAATACTCTGTCGCCTTGCAGCTTTGCGGGACCACCACGCCGTCTTTTCCCACATCCACACAGTTGTATAAAGAGTCCCACTTTACCTCAGCGCCAAACGCCTCCGCAAAAAACCGAAGCGGTATCATAGTTCTTCCACTTCTTGCTGACGAAGGAGCACCAAGCGGATAGGCATTTCCGTTAATGTACCCTACACTTTCGCCCACCGTAAAGTGCACCACATTTTCCGCAACCACGCTTACCGTCTTTGTGTTGTTGTTCCAGTATATTTCGTCAATCCCCATTGCATTGCAAATAGCACGCACAGGAATAAATGTTGTGTTGTTATCAACATATGGCCTTACGTCGAAGATAATTTCCGTTCCGTTAACGTAAACGCTCGGCGCTGTAAAAGCAGCCCCCGCAAACGGTATTGTCCCTAAAATCAAGGACAAAATCAGCACGGCCAAAACGATAATCTTTTTTACCATAACTACCTCCTTTCGATAGAAACAGTATACCATACGGCCGTATAGCCTTCAAGCTGTAAATAATGGAAGTCAAGGTCTACACCTTTACAGGCTCTGCAATTACAAGCCCATCCGAATAAGAGGCTTCATATCGTTTAAACCTTACAATCTCCCCGCTCAAAACCGCGTCTGCGACAAAGTCCTCCACCATACTTTGAAGACTTCTCCGAAGAGGCCTTGCGCCAAATTTTATGTCAAAGGATTTTTCGGCAACAGCGCGGGCTACGCTGCGGTCAAAGCTGATGTAAATGTTGTTCTCCTCCAGCCTTTTTGAAAGCTCTCTCGTCATATTCTCGGCGATTTTTTGCACATTCTCCTTAGTGAGCGGATTAAACACCACCACATCATCAACCCTGTTTATAAATTCAGGCCGAAGCGCACGTTTAAGTTCCTCCGTAATGCCCTTTTTAATATCACTTGCCCCCACCGCGTTGTCAAAGCCAACGGCACGCCTGTTCATAACGCTCGACGCGCCTATGTTTGTGGTCATTATTATCACGCTGTTTTTAAAATCAGTCTTTCTACCCTGAGAATCCGTGAGGAATCCGTCTTCCAAAACCTGCAATAATATATTTAAAACATCAGGATGCGCCTTTTCAATCTCGTCAAAGAGCACCACCGAATACGGCATACGCCTGACCGTCTCCGTTAGTTTTCCGCCGTTTTCGTGCCCGAGGTATCCGGGAGGCGCGCCGATTAACTTTGCTACCGAATGTTGTTCCATAAGCTCGCTCATATCTATCCTTACCATGCTCTTTTCACTACCGAAAACCGCCTTGGTAAGCTGCTTTGCAAGCTCCGTCTTTCCAACCCCCGTGGGCCCCGCAAAGATAAACGAGCCGACAGGCCTTTTGGGGTTTTTTATTCCCGTCCTTCCTCTTTTAACGGCCTTGCATACCAACGAAACCGCCTCGTCCTGACCTATTATAATCTTTTTTAAGTCATCCTCTATGTTTGACAAAAGCCTTTCTTCCCCTGCGGTCATTCTTGCAACCGGTATCCCCGTCCAGTCGGACAGCACACGGGCAACGTCCTCGGGCGACATCTCAACAAAGTTGTCGTTACCCCTTAGCTGTTGCCTTACTTCTTTTAGCCTTTGCTTTAATTTCAGCGCCTTGTCCCGATATACAGCGGCCTGCTCAAAGTCCGAGCTTCGAAGGCACCTGTCCATAGCATCTTCGTTTTGACAAATTTCGTTTTTAATCGAAATTATCTCCCCACCTTCCGACTGTGCTGCTATCTTTAACTTCGACGCCGTCTCGTCCACAAGGTCAATCGCCTTGTCGGGCAAAAATCGGTCCTGAATGTATCTCGAAGAAAGCCTTACGGCAGCGCGCAAACTGTCTTCGGATATTTTAATGTGGTGGTGCTGCTCGTAACATGGCTTTAAGCCCAAGAGAATATTGTATGCCTCCTCCTCGTCGGGCTGTTCCACCATAACAGGCTGAAAGCGTCTTTCAAGCGCCGAGTCCTTTTCTATATACCTCCTGTATTCATCAATCGTCGTCGCGCCGATAAGCTGTATTTCCCCTCTCGCAAGCATCGGTTTTAATATATTTGCCGCATCTATCGCCCCTTCTGCGGCTCCTGCGCCGATTATTGTGTGCACCTCGTCTATAAAAAGGATAACGTTTCCGGCCTGGACCACCTCGTCCAAAATCTTTTTTAACCGCTCTTCAAACTCACCGCGATACTTTGTCCCTGCTACCATGGCCGACAGGTCAAGGCAAACAAGCCTCTTTCGTGCAAACTCTCTTCCCAGTCGGTTGTTTGCAATCTCAATCGCTATACCCTCAACAATCGCCGTTTTCCCAACTCCCGGCTCCCCTATCAGACAGGGATTGTTCTTGGTTCTTCTTGACAGTATCTGTACAGTACGCTCTATTTCCTTTTTTCTTCCGATTACCGAGTCCAGCTTTCCCTCCTCGGCAATCTTGGTTAAATCTTTTGAAAACTTATCAAGCGTCGGCGTCTTCTTTGCCTGTACACTCTCACTCTTTATGGCAGAGCAACTGACATTAGCCTTGTCTTCAAGCCTCGTCATATTGACGTTAAGCTTTTTTAGTATCTGTACAGCAATATTGTTGCTGTCGTCAATAATGGCAAGCAATATATGCTCCGTCCCAACAGTCCTCTGCCTCAGGCTGCACGATATTTTATACGCACGCTCAATAATCTCTCTCGATTTTGGGGTTATACCCACCGTTCCGTACTCGTCGACTTCGTCTGCTATGGTCATTTTTTCCACAACATCGTACACATCCGCCTCTCTAACGCCAAAGCTGTTTAGAATCTTTGCCGCCACAGACTCTCCCTCTTTTAAAATTCCGAGAAGTATATGCTCTGTGCCCAGTACGTTTTTGCCCAGCTCCAGTACATATTCTTTGGCATATATTAAAACTCTTTCTGCACTTTTTGTAAATTTGGTTTCAGGGAACACAAAAATCACCTCACAAAAATTATAGACAGTTTTTCAGCTCCCTAACACAATTTGCCAAAAATAAGGCATAAAAAACAGAAATTCGTCTCCCGACGAATTTCCGCCTTAATTATAACTTTATATCAAACTTACAAATTTCTGCCCAAACCACATTTCATTCTTCTCGCCTTGTGTGGTCGGTGCATTTTCTGCGCCCCTCCCGTTTAGGGCGGACGAAAAGCAGTGCAGATTGGACAAACTAAGCCCGCAGGGGCTACCCGAAGGCGTACATAGGTACGCCGAGTGGCGCAGTTTGTTCAAAACACAAGGCATAAAAAACAGAAATTCGTCTCCCGACGAATTTCCGCCTTATTTATAACTTTGATATGAAACTTACAAGTTTCTACTTAACCCACATCATATTTTTCTCGCCTTGTGTGGTCGGTGCATTTTTCTACGCCCGTAATATTCCGAGCATTGTTTTTGCGTTATCCATAAGCTCGTTTGCATAGTCAAGCCCCATCTTTGCGGATACTTTCTTAAACGCATCCCCAATTCTTGGAGGTCTCGAGTCCAGGTTATGGCAATCCGACGCGATGTAATCAACCAGTCCCTTTTTCATAAGGCCTATCGAAATAGACCTTCTGAACCTCGCGAACATATCGTCAATATTAACCTGAATCTTAAAGTCCATATGCACAAGCTTTTCTATCGCACCAACAGAGTTCAGATCCATATATCTGTCTGCGTGCGCAATTATAATGTCCGCATTAGCGTTTGAAGAAATCTTAAACAGCTCGTCATAAACCCAACCTTCCCACTTAAAATAAGGAAGCTCGACCAACATATAATCTGTTCCCTCAATTTTTAACTTTTCAAGGTCTTCTATCTCGCTTATGCCATACTCCAGCTTCACTTCTGCGCCCAGGCGGATGTCTATCCCGTCAGGCTTTTTGTCCGCTACTTTTTCGTAGGCTTTTTGCCTTTTTTCGCAAAAGTGTTCAACCGAAGTCTCGTTATAAAAGTGTGGTGTCGCCACAACTGTCTCCACACCGTCTTTTACCATAATGTCAAGCATTTCAAGCGTGTTTTCCACGCTTCGGCTTCCGTCGTCAATACGGGGCAAAAGATGCGTATGAATATCAATCATATTGTCTACCTACCCTTTTTACTGTCTTCGTTAACGTATCCGTAAGCATAGTCGTATTTATATCTATACTTATTTTTGTAGTTAGAACGATACATAAGCGCCTTGTCATCGTAGTCGTTGAGTACTACGCCAAGAGGCTTTATTCCCGCGATTTCAAACTTAGAAAGCGCGTTGGTTAAATGAGTATATTCGCTGTAATTACTTCTTGCAACAAGCACATATCCCGTAACAAGCTCAGACAGAACAAGCGCGTCCGAAACTATGTTAATCGGCGGAGTATCAATAATTATAAAGTCATATTTGCTCTCAAGTTCGCCAATCAACACCTTCATGTTTTCGGAAGACAAAAGTTCAAGCGGGTTCGGCGGAATGTGTCCGGAGCAAATTATGTCAAGGTTTTCCACCTTTGTGCTCTGGATAACACCTTCATCTACACCATCCTCCTCGTAAACGTTGAAGAGGTAGTTAGAAAGCCCTTCTTTACGGCTTATGCTAAAGTATTTGTGAACTCTCGGTTTTCTAAGGTCAGCGTCTATAAGCAAAACCCTTTTGTTAGTCTGAGCAAAAGATATAGCAAGGTTGATAGCAGTAGTAGTCTTTCCCTCGCCCGGAACAGAAGAGGTTACAACATATTTTTTACAGCCCTTTTCTCTTGTTGTAAAAATAATGTTAGTCCTGAGTGTCTTATACGCCTCTTTAATCGAAAAGGCAGTGTTCTCGGTAACAATTGTGTTTGTTTCTAACGCTTCGTTTGCACGCTTTTTGGAAACCTTTTTAGAGTGTTTGTCAATAAACTTGTTTTTGTTCTCAAACTTTTTCATTGCCAGCCTCCCCTTCTGCCTGTGATTTTGAAATAGAAGGTATAACACCTAAAATAACCAGGTCAAACTTTTCTTCAATATCGTTTGTGCTCTTGATTCTGATATCAAAGTAGTCCATAAGCAAAATTATAAGACAAGCCAGCGCCGCACCAAAACACATACCCGCAATCGTGTTTGTTGTTCTGTTTGGTGAAGAGTGGCGTGTGGGCATAGATGCCTCGTCTATCGTCTTAACAGAGCCCACCTCAACTATATCCATAATTGCGTTGTTGGCGTATTTTAAAACAGCGGCGCAAATCTCATTTGCGTCCTTAGGGTCTAGTGCCACTACTCTGACCTTAATTACGCATGTTTCTTCCACGCTGTCGTAAAATACCATGCTCTGCAACTGTCCCACAGAATATTCAACATCCGTGTTTTCTTTAATAATCTTAAAGAAAGCCTTACTGCTTAAAATTTCTTTGTACGACTCAACAAGCATATCAGCTGTCGTAAGCTCGTAAAGGTTGGCGGTGTTGTTAACCGTTGCAGGAGTAATTACTTCCTGTGCCTTGCTGTTAACATAGAGTGAACCAACAGAGGTAAACTGTTCATCTATCACGTATCTTGAATACAGATAAAATCCCGAACCAAAGACAATGATACTCAAAAGAACAATCCACCACTTTTTAATTATAAGCTCGACGAGCTCCTGTACATTAAAAACCTTTTCCAACATCAATCCCTCTTTCCATATGTACAATTTATAGTTAATGCTTATAAAATTTGTGTCCATCCTCATTATAACATTAAAAACAAGCCTTTGCAACAAAAATTTAAAATAAATTGGTTGACCTCAAAATATATTTATTATATAATTTTTATATATAACAAATCAAAGGGAGAAACCATATGGATTACAAACAACGATTTTTAAATTGGCTTAATTCTGACAAGATTGACAAAGAAGATATTGAAAAATTAAAGGATATGGAAAAAGACGACCTTCTTATGAAAGAGTCTTTTTATCAGGACCTTGCGTTTGGTACTGCGGGGCTTCGCGGTATACTCGGTCTTGGCACAAACCGTATGAACAAATACGTTGTACGCCGTGCGACTCAGGGTATCGCAAACTATATATCAAAGCAAGGCGACGAGTTAAAGAAAAGAGGCGTCGTCATCGCCTACGATTCCAGACATTACTCAGCAGAGTTCGCGCTCGAGACCGCTTTGACACTTTGTGCCAACGGCATAAAGGCATACCTTTTCGACGAGCTTCGTCCCGTTCCCGAGCTTTCGTTCGCGATAAGGCACCTTCACACAATCGCGGGTATTGCAATTACTGCTTCGCACAACCCTGCGGAGTATAACGGATACAAGGCATACTGGGAAGACGGCGGCCAGCTTCCTCCTCCTGTTTCAGACAAGGTGCTGGAGGAAATCAACAGCCTCGATATGTTTGGCGCAAAGACTATGTCTCTTGATGAGGCCACCTCTTCAAAGCTTCTTAACATAATCGGCGAGGATGTAGACAAAGCATACATCGACGCGGTGTACACCCAGGCAATCAATCCCGATGCCGTAGCCGCTGTAGCGGACACATTCAAGCTCGTCTACACCCCTATCCACGGAAGCGGCAATAAGCCTGTCAGAGCGATACTTAAAAAGTCAGGCTTTAAACACGTTATAGTTGTTAAGGAGCAGGAGCTCCCGGACGGCTCCTTCCCGACAGTAAAGTCTCCAAATCCCGAAAACAAGGAATGCTTCACAAAGGCAATCGAGCTTGCACGTGAAAACGACGTCAGCCTAATCATCGGTACAGACCCCGACGCTGACAGAATGGGTATTATGCTAAGAAACAACGAGGGCGAATATATCCCCATGTCAGGAAATCAGGTAGGCGCTCTTTTAATTGACTATATAATATCCGCCAAGATAAAGCGCGGCGTGTTGCCGTCTAACGGTGCCGTTATATCAACAATTGTTTCTACCAAAATGGCTAAGGTTATTACCGAAAGCTATGGAATGAAATTTATCGAAACCTTAACAGGCTTTAAGTTTATCGGCGAGAAAATCCACGAGTTTGAAACAACGGGCTGTAACGAATTTTTGCTCGGCTTTGAAGAAAGCTACGGCTATCTGATAGGCACACACGCAAGGGACAAAGACTCTGTCGTTGCGAGCATGCTTATCGCAGAAATGGCGGCTTATTATAGTCAGGAAGGGCTCACACTTTATGACGTTATGCAAAAGCTCTATGACAAGTACGGTCACTTTACAGAGGAAACCGTAAGCATCACCATGGCAGGCAGCGAAGGTATCGCAAAGATACAGGCTATGATGTCCGACCTTCGTTCCAACCCTCCCGCTTCCTTTGGTAAATTCAAGGTGGAAGCATTACGCGACTATAAAGCAGGCGTAAGGAAAACCCTTGCTGACAACAAGGAGGAAAGCCTCACGCTTCCAAAATCCGACGTTTTATACTTTGAGCTTACAGACGGATCAAGCTTCGTTGCCCGTCCCTCCGGCACCGAGCCTAAAATCAAGCTTTACTACCTGCTTCGTGCCGATAGTCAGGCAGAAGCCAAGGAAAACTTAGAAGCAATAAAGGCAGAAGTCAATAAATACTTTAATATCTAAAATTTTAAAAGCAGCTGAATTCAAATTCAGCTGCTTTTTTTCTTTTAAAATATTTTGTTAACCATTTCTTTTGCCTTGTGTGGTGTGTACATTTTTCTACGCCCCTCCCGTTTAGGGCGGACGAAAAATAGTGCAGATTGGACAAACTGAACCCGTAGGGGTTACCCGAAGGCGTACAAAGGTACGTCGAGAGGTGAAGTTTGTTCAAAACACAAGGCATTAAAAAAGCAGAAATTCGTCTCCCGACGAATTTCCGCCTTAATTATAACTCTTACTATAAACTTTATAAAACTAACCACAACTTTATTCATTTTTTCGCCTTGTGTGGTGTGTGCATTTTTCTACGCCCACTTTTTAAAACCTGAAATATTGATAAATATTACACTTTAACATACCGTTATACACCTTGCGCTTTTTGTCCGCCTTTTTGCCGTAGTATTTTTCGAACTCGTCGTAGGAAGTCAGTATGTACTTTTTCGCATTTTCGTACTCTGCAAACTTTTTGCCCATGTTTTTGTACAGCTCCTGTACCCCGCTTTCGTCCATAAGCCTTTCGCCGTACGGAGGGTTGCACACAATAACACCTTTTTCTTTAAAAACTTCCGCATCCTTCATGTCGCAGACAGAAAACCTGATGTTTTCCAGTACACCTGCGTTAGCGGCGTTCATCTTTGCGATTCTGACGGCCTCCTTTAATATGTCGGAGGCAAAAATCAAAGGCTCTGCGTCCTTTTTTATGTTGTCATACGCCTCCTGCCTTACATCTTTCCACATCTTTTGCGGGATATGCTCCCTCCACTTTTCCGCCGCAAAGTGCCTTTTTAACCCGGGCGCGATGTTTTTAGCGTACATTGCCGCCTCGATAGGCAACGTGCCGCTGCCGCAAAACGGGTCTAAAAAGCATCTGTCCCCTTGCCAGCGGCTTATGTCAATCATCGCGTAAGCCAGCGTCTCGCGCATAGGCGCCACAACGCCTTCTGTGCGGTATCCCCTTTTGTAAAGTGAGTCTCCCGAGGTATCAATAAATATCGTAACCGTGTCCTTCATAATAGAGAACCTTACCTGATAGAGCGCCCCCGTCTCCTCAAACCAGTTAATGCCGTACTTTTCGCCAAGCCTTGTAACAATCGCCTTTTTTATAATCGACTGACAATCAGGCACGCTGTGAAGAGCCGACTTTAAGGAATATCCCTTTACAGGAAAGGCTGCTTCCTTGCCCAAAAATTCTTCCCATTCAATAGCCTTTACGTTTTCAAACAGCATCTCAAAGCTTGTGGCCTTAAACTCCGCAAGCTTAATCATAACCCTCTCTGCCGAGCGCAAGTTTATGTTGGCGACACAAATAGCCTCCGCGTCGCCCTCAAACGTCACCCTGCCGTCTATAACCTCTGTTGTTTCATACCCGAGGTTTCTGACCTCGTTTGCCACAATCGCCTCCGTTCCCAAAAGGGTCGGAACCGAAAGTAAAAGTCTTTTGTTCATAAAAATCTCCTTATTTATGGCTGTCCATATACTTTTTAAGGTATTCTCCCGTATATGACCTCTTTGACTTCATAATCTGTTCTGGCGTTCCGGTTGCGACGATTTCTCCGCCCTTGTTTCCGCCCTCTGGGCCGATGTCGATAATGTAGTCTGCGACCTTTATAATGTCAAGGTTGTGTTCAATCAATATAACCGTGTTACCTGCGTCAACAAGCCTTTGCAAAACGTCTACAAGCCTGTGAACGTCCGCCGCATGAAGCCCCGTCGTCGGCTCATCTAAGATATAAACCGTCTTTCCTGTGCTTCTTTTGCAAAGCTCTGTCGCAAGCTTCACCCTTTGCGCCTCGCCGCCGGAAAGAGTAGTGGACGGCTGTCCGATTTTTACATACCCAAGCCCAACTTCATAAAGAGTCTGTAACTTTTTGTGTATCTTCGGCTGGTTTTCGAAGAACTTTACGCCCTCCTCCACCGTCATATCCAATACCTCGTGGATGTTTTTGCCCCGAAACTTAACCTCCAGCGTCTCGCGGTTGTACCTTTTGCCCTTGCAGACTTCGCAAGGAACATACACGTCGGGCAAAAAGTGCATCTCAATCTTAATTATTCCGTCGCCACAGCACGCCTCGCACCTTCCGCCTTTAACGTTAAAGCTGAATCTCCCTGCCTTGTATCCCCTTGCCTTCGCCTCGTTGGTTGCCGCAAAGAGTTCACGAATGTCTGTGAAAAGTCCGGTGTAAGTCGCGGGGTTAGAGCGCGGCGTTCTGCCAATCGGCGACTGGTCGATGTCTATTATGCTGTCTAAGTTTTCAATTCCATCAATTTTCCTGAATTTACCGGGTGTCTTCTTGCTGTGGTTTAGCTTGTTTGTAAGGTGCTTGTATATAACCTCGTTTACAAGGCTCGACTTGCCCGAGCCGGAAACGCCCGTAACCGCAGTAAATGTGCCAAGAGGAATTTTAACGTCCACGTTTTTTAAGTTGTTTTGCGCGGCGCCGTAAACCTCCAGGTATTTTCCGTTACCCTCTCTCCTCTTTTTCGGCACCTCTATTTTCTTTTTACCGCTAAGGTACATACCCGTCTCGGAATTTTCCGCATTTTTTATGTCCTCAACAGTGCCCTCTGCCACAACGTATCCGCCGTGAATACCCGCGCCGGGGCCCATGTCTATAATGTGGTCTGCGGCGTACATCGTGTCCTCGTCGTGCTCTACTACTACAAGAGTGTTTCCAAGGTCCCTCAGCTTTTTAAGAGTGTCGATGAGCTTGTCGTTGTCGCGCTGGTGCAGCCCGATACTCGGCTCGTCGAGAATGTATAAAACTCCCATCAGCGAAGAGCCAATCTGCGTAGCAAGCCTGATTCTTTGGGCCTCTCCGCCCGAGAGCGTTCCCGCAGAGCGTGAAAGCGTCAGGTAATCAAGCCCCACGTTTTTTAGAAACCTCAGCCTCGAATTTAGCTCCTTTAAAATTTGTTTGCCGATAATCTGCTCCTTTTCGGTAAGCTTTAAGTTGTCAAAAAACTCAGTAGCCTCGTCAATCGAAAGGTTAGAAACCTCGTTTATGTTCTTTTTACCAACCGTTACTGCGAGCGACTCTTTTTTCAGCCTTGCGCCGTTGCAGACCTCGCATAGCGTGTCGGACATATACTTTTCAAGCTCTGTCTTAACCATGTCCGACTGCGTGTCGGCGTGTCGGCGCATAATGTTGTTGGAAATACCCTCAAACCTCGACAAGAACGAGCCGTGTCCATAGCTTCTTTCGTACGAAAACTTAACACGTTCCATACCCGTACCGTTAAATATAACATCAATCGCGTGCTGCGGCAGTTCATTCATAGGCACATCAAGGCTGAACCCATAGTGCTTCGCAAGCCCGCCAAGGTACATCCTTGCCATATTGTCGTCGCCGATTCTCCATCCGTTCGCGTTGATAGCGCCCTCGTTAATGCTCTTGTCCCAGTCATCAACAACAAGGTTTATGTCCACCTTCAGCTGATGCCCAAGCCCTGTGCACGCGGGGCAAGCGCCAAACGGGTTGTTAAATGAAAAGCTCCTCGGCTGAAGCTCGTCTACACTTATCCCACAGTCGGGGCAGGCGTAGCTTTGGCTGAACAGATTTTCCTCGTTTTCTGTCAGGTTTTCGATTATCACGAGCCCGTTGCCGTGCTTTAGGGCCACTTCAAGCGAATCTGTAACCCTCTTTCGTATTCCGTCCTTTATAATAAGCCTGTCAACAACAATTTCGATGCTGTGCTTTTTGTTCTTTTCAAGCTTAATCTCCTCGCCGAGTTCAAACGTTGCTCCGTCCACCCTCACACGGACAAAGCCGCTCTTCCTCATCCCTTCAAAGAGCTTTGCATACTCTCCCTTTTTGCCTCTTATTACAGGAGCCAGCACGTTAATCTTCGTCCTCTCGGGCAGCGAGAGGATTTTGTCTGCTATCTGGTCGATCGTCTGGTGTTCTATTTTTTTGCCGCATTTCGGGCAGTGTGGCACGCCGATTCTTGCGAATAAAAGCCTTAGATAGTCGTATATCTCGGTAACTGTTCCAACCGTCGACCTCGGGTTTTTGCTCGTAGTCTTCTGGTCGATAGATATCGCGGGCGAAAGGCCGTCGATGCTGTCCACATCCGGCTTGTCCATCTGGCCTAAAAACTGACGAGCGTAAGCAGAGAGCGACTCTACATACCTTCTTTGTCCCTCCGCATACATAGTGTCAAAGGCCAAAGACGACTTTCCCGAGCCACTAAGCCCCGTCACAACCACAAGCTTGTCCCTTGGGATTGTGACGTCTATATCTTTTAAGTTGTGCTCACGCGCACCTCTTATTACAATGTTATTTGCCATCTCGCCCTTCCTCCAAATCACGTATCGTATCACGCAGCTTTGCCGCAAGCTCAAAGTTCAGCTCATAAGCCGCAATCTGCATTTCCCCTTTTAGCCTTTCGATTTGCTTTTCAATGCTTTCGTCAGTACGAAGAGGCGTGGTCTCTGATTTCGGCTCAGCCTTTGTAATCTCTAAGCTGTCGTGTACTTTCTTTATAATAGTCTTCGGCACTATGCCGTGTTTTTCGTTATATTCGCTTTGCATAGCGCGTCGGCGGTTGGTTTCGTCAATAGCCCTTTGCATACTGCCCGTAACAGTATCGGCGTACATAATTACTCTTCCGCGTGCGTTTCTGGCGGCTCTTCCTATCGTCTGTATAAGCGACGTCTCCGAGCGCAAAAATCCTTCCTTGTCCGCGTCCAAAATCGCCACAAGCGAAACCTCGGGGATGTCTAAACCTTCGCGCAAAAGGTTGATTCCCACAAGCACGTCAAATTCATCAAGCCTTAAAGACTTGATGATTTCCGTACGCTCGAGCGTATCTATGTCAGAATGAAGATACCTTACCCTTACCCCCATCTTTTCAAAGTAGTCGGTTAAGTCCTCCGCCATCTTTTTAGTCAGGGTTGTAACTAATATCTTCTCTCCCTTTTCGGTAGTCTGGCAAATTTCGCTGTAAAGGTCATCTACTTGACCCCCAACAGGCCTTACTATAACCTCAGGGTCTAAAAGCCCCGTCGGGCGTATAACCTGCTCCACTATCTTTGCGGAATGTTGCTTTTCGTATTCTCCGGGTGTAGCGCTTACAAAGACTGCCTGATTTATCCTCTCTTCAAACTCTTCAAAGTTAAGCGGCCTGTTGTCAAACGCAGACGGCAGCCTGAATCCATAATCGACAAGCGACGTCTTCCTCGCACGGTCTCCGTTGTACATTCCTCTTACCTGTGGCAAAGTAACGTGCGACTCATCCACTACAAGCAAAAAGTCGTCGGGGAAATAGTCCATAAGAGTATAAGGAGCCGAGCCGGGCTTTCGTCCGCTTATAATTCTGGAATAGTTTTCAATCCCCTGGCAAAAGCCTATTTCCTCCAGCATCTCCACGTCGTAGCTTGTCCTCTGCCTTATTCTTTGGGCTTCTACAAGCTTGTTTTCTGCCTTAAACTCTGCCTCGCGGCTAATCATCTCGCGCTTTATCTCTTCAATCGCCCTCTTCATCTTTTGGTCCGTTGTAACATAGTGCGAGTTAGGGTATATAGCAAGGTGGCTCATCGTGCCCAACACCTCGCCCGTCACCACGTTTATCGAGGTTATGCGCTCTATCTCGTCGCCGAAGAATTCTATCCTCACCGCGCTTTCAGACTGCGATGACGGGAAAACCTCCAAAACGTCCCCCCTCACCCTGAACTTTCCGCGCACAAAGTTGATGTCGTTTCTTTCGTACTGAATTTCTATAAGCTTTGCTATAACTTCGTCTCGGTCCTTTATCATACCGGGGCGCAAGGATATCACAAGCTCGGTGTAGTCCTCGGGGTCTCCAAGTCCGTAAATACAGCTTACGCTCGCCACTATAATTACGTCGCGCCTTTCAAACAGCGCCATAGTCGCAGAATGGCGAAGCTTGTCTATTTCGTCGTTAATCTGCGAATCTTTTTCAATAAACGTATCAGTCGACGCGATATACGCCTCGGGCTGGTAGTAGTCGTAATAGGAAACAAAGTACTCCACCGCGTTTTCGGGGAAAAACTCCTTAAATTCGCTGCAAAGCTGGGCGGCCAATGTTTTGTTGTGCGCCAAAACAAGCGTGGGCTTTTGCACACGCTCGATAAGGTTTGCAATTGTAAAAGTTTTTCCGGAACCCGTAACACCCATAAGAGTCTGCCCTCTGTTGCCGTCCGAAATGCTTTTTGCAAGGGCGTCAACAGCCTGGGGCTGGTCTCCACAGAGCTTGTATTCCGAATGTACCTTAAACTCCATTGTTACCACCTGTTAAATCTTTTGTATCATAATATTTTTCCACAAGCTTTATGTTTTCTATACCGTTATAAATGTGCGTCCTGAAAGGATTAAATTCTCCTTTTATACGCTTGTTGTACATAACCGAGCCGTTGTCAAAGTACAAGGGGATAATATTTACGTCTGTCGCTATCTTCTCTTGCACCTCGAAGTACTTTGCTTTAACTCCTTCCTCTGTTGTCTGCTTTTGAAGGTCAGCCAAAAGAGCAGAAAGCTTTTCGTCAGGGTTTGTAACAACATATGCAGGGTTTATGTCCCCCGCGTACTTTACAGTGCCGATATACATATGATAGTTGCCTGTGCCTACCCTTTCATAAAACGCCGACTTTGACACATAGTCTATCTGTACGCTAAGACCCACCTCGTTTAAGTTTTCCTTAATCATTTCTGCGGTCTTGCACTTGTCGGCACTCTCGCTGTTTACCATAAGATTAATCGTTCCGATTTTCGTGTTGTTTTTGAGTGCTTTTATCGTATCCTCTGCCTTTTTGGGAGAGTATGAATAGTTTGTAATTCCCTTGTTATACACCCACCATTCGCTGTTCATACACGAGTTCGCAACCGTCCCGTGCGAAAGTAAAACCTCGGAGCATATCTTTTCCTTATTAATAGCCTGTGCGATAGCAACTCTTAGTAGTCTGTTGCTTAGCGGCTCTGTGTTGGTGTTTATAGTAATGTAGTTAAAGCTGCTTGACGGATAGTCGACAATTACGTTGTCCGCGTTTGAAGAATATTCGTTCCAGTCCGCGTTTGACGTTACGGAAACGACGTCAATCTCCTTAGCAACATAAGCGTAAACCGCAGTCTCCTTGTCGGGCAAAATCCTGACCTCTATTTTATCGACTCCCACGCCCTCTCCCTGCCAGTTTTCGTTGGCAAGAAGGGTTATTATTTTTTCGCTTACTCCGTCGTATTTATAAGGCCCCGTGCCTATCGGCTTGAAGTTTTCGGAATGTCCCTTTATAATCGGCACGTCCAAAAGGTTTATAAAGTTAGCCTGAGGCTTTTTTAGGTTAAACTTAACCTCTGTGTCAGACACCGCCTTGACCCCCTCGACATTTTGCAAAAGTGCGTAGTACATAGAGGCTTCCGCGTAGCCCAGCACTGCGTTGTAGGTTTTTTCAACATCATACGCCGTAAAGGGAGTCTGGTCGTGCCACTTCACGCCCTTTTTAACCTTTATAGTCCAGACCAGTCCGTCGGGAGAAACGGAATATTTCTCAGCCAGAACACACTGTGCCTTTTGGGTGTTGTCGCACACAATCAGGCTTTCGAAAACAAGCCTCAGCATCTGCATATTAACCTCGCTTGTTTGGAGCAGAGGGTTTAGCGTTTCGTAATTATAACAGTGAATCTTTAAAGTGCGGTTAGCTTCCTCTGCCGCCTTTTTGGCGTCGGGGGAATCTCCATCGCCCCCGCCCTTACAGCCGGAAGCGCAAAAAACGAGTAAAACTGTTAAAAACAAGCACAAAATTTTAAGCATTTTTTCACATTTTTTCACACTATCCCTCCTCGTTTGTAAGGCACATCATGGCGATAAGACTGCCTGTTTTATGGTCGTCTCCCCTGTATGAATAGAACACATCTCTTTGACAATAGGTACAAATTTCCGACTGCACTATGCTTTCCACGCCACAGCTTCTAAGTTGTTTTTCAACAATTGCCGTAAGGTCTATGTGCGGCTTGTCATATTGCTTTATAAACTCTTTTCCGTAGCATTTCCCAAACATATCCGCCACGTCGTCGCCAACCTCAAAGTGACACGTCATAATCGACGGCCCTACGGCGCAGATCAGGTCCTTTGGGTTAGTGCCGTAAAGAGTCTTCATCTTTTCCACTACGTTTTTGGATATATTTTCATAAGTGCCTTTCCAGCCGCTGTGCGCAAGGCCGATAGCCTTTTTAACAGGGTCTAAAAAGAACACGGGAATACAGTCTGCATGAAAGGTAACAAGCGTTACGCCGGCACAGTTAGTAACAAAGGCGTCGACCTGGGAAATATCACTTTCTACCGTAAGTCCCTTACCCCTATCCGCCGGGGTAACCTCTCTTACCGTCGAGCCATGGACCTGGTCGGTAAGGACAAGGGATTCAAAGTCTACGCCTACTACATCGGATATTATCTTAAAGTTTTCTATCACGTTTTCTTTAGTGTCTTTTCTTGAAAAGCCAAAGTTTAAAGACGCAGCCTCGCCTGTCGAGACCCCGCCTATTCTGGTGGAGAAGCAATGCTTCACCAGACCGGTGGCTTCAAACTCCTCGATTGTCAGAAATTTTACACCGTTTCTTTCCTTAAAAACAAACAAAAAAACACCTCTTTTTATAGAACTGATTCTACAATTATATTCTAACCTTTATTATGATAATAGTCAACAAAAGAATAAAAAATATCTAAAAAATAATAATATAACCAAGAGGTGATTTTTTTGCAAAATTTTAAAAAAACAGGAAATCAAAGTTATAAAATTGCAAACGATGTTGTAATCAACGGATTCGCCGCAATAGGCGGAAAAACAGAGGGCGAAGGTCCGTTGGGAACTAAGTTCGACGCTCTTACAGACGACGGATACTTTGGCGAAAAGACGTGGGAAAAGGCCGAGTCGAAAATGCAAAAGGAAGCTATAACAAAGGCTGTCGCAAAGTCGGGCAAGTCAATTTCCGACATAGACATAATATTTGCAGGAGACCTGCTGAACCAGTGCATAGGGACGAGCTACGGAATAAGGGAGCTGGAAATACCCTTTTACGGGCTGTACGGTGCCTGCTCAACTATGGCAGAATCGCTCTCGCTTGGAACTATGGCTATTGACGGAGGCTTTGCAAAAAACGTTGTGTGCGGCACAAGCAGCCACTTTTGCAGCTCGGAGAGGCAGTTTCGTATGCCTATTGAGTACGGCGGTCAGCGCCCGTTCACAGCACAGCTTACCGCAACGGCCTCGGGTATGGCGGTGCTTTCCGACAGCGGCGAAGGGCCGTATATAACCGCTGTAACGACGGGCAAAATCGTGGACAAGGGGATAAAGGACGGGCTTAACATGGGCGCGGCGATGGCTCCTGCCGCAGTGGACACGCTGCTTGCTCACTTTGAAGACACCGACACCTCCCCCTCCTCTTACGACCTTATAGTAACAGGCGACCTTGGAGAGCTCGGTAAGTCTATCGTTATAGACCTTATGGAGAAAAACGGAGTTAAAATGAAAAACTACAACGACTGCGGGGTAATGCTCTACGACAACAAAAGGCAGGACGCACACTCCGGCGCAAGCGGATGCGGGTGTAGCGCGGCGGTGCTTTGCACACACATTCTGCCCGAGATGTTAGCACAAAGGCTAAACAAGGTTCTGTTTATAGGCACAGGGGCACTTATGAGCCCCACAAGCATACAACAGGGCGAGTCGATACCATCTATTGCGCACGCTGTTGTTATTTCAAACGAAAGGTAGGATACAGATTATGCAGTTTTTCAACGCTTTTTGGGTGGGAGGGCTAATTTGTGCTGTTGGCCAGATACTGATTGACAAGACAAAGCTTACTCCCGCAAGGATTATGGTAATATACGTATGTGTTGGTGCGTTTTTGGGTGCAGTCGGGCTTTACGAGCCGATTGTGAAATACGCAGGCGCAGGTGCAACCGTGCCTATTTCGGGCTTTGGCTACTCCTTGGCAAAAGGTGTAATAGAAGCGGTGCAAAAGGAAGGTTTTATTGGAATTTTCACCGGCGGAATAGGCGCAACAGCCGGCGGAATCGCCGCCGCGCTAACATTCGGACTGATTTTTGCAGCGCTCGGAAAACCGAAACAAAATTAGTCTTGATTTCCCCTCCCTGTTGTGATATAATACTCTAACAATGTTTAAGGGTGGCATTAAAAATCGACCCTGAAAGTATCATTGGAGGGAGGTTCTAAATAATGATGCTATGCAGTAAATGTAACGAAAGACCGGCTGTTGTCTTTGTTACAAAAATCGAAAACGGTGTTAAAAAGAACGAAGGTCTTTGTCTGTCGTGTGCCAGAGATATGGGCATGCCGCAGGGCCAGTTTGATAATATAATAGAGCAGATGGGTATGACTCCTGAGGAGTTTGACGAAATGAGCCGTGAGATAATGGAAAACCCACCGGAAATCACGCCTGAGATGTTAAACGACGTTATGCCTATGATGCAAAGCATGTTCTCGGGCATGGGCATTAGTCCCGAAGAGGACGGCGAAGAGGCCGAACAGACTGCTTCTTCTAAAAACACCAAGATTAAAAAGAATGTGAAGAAAAAGAAAAGTCTTATAGAGCAGTACGCCACCAACCTTAACCAAAAGGCGAAGGACGGGCTTATTGACCGTGTTGTCGGCAGAGAAGTTGAGATTGAGCGCGTAGTGCAAATCCTAAACAGAAGAAAGAAAAACAATCCAGCACTTATCGGCGAGCCCGGTGTCGGAAAGACGGCGATTGCGGAAGGGCTTGCGGTTAAAATCGTTAACTCGCAGGTGCCGCACAAGCTTTTGGGCAAAGAAATATTTTTACTCGACCTTACTTCGCTTGTTGCGGGAACACAGTTTCGCGGTCAGTTTGAGGCGCGAATCAAGGGCATAATTGACGAGGCGATTGAAAGGCAAAACGTAATATTTGTAATAGACGAGATTCACAACATCGTTGCCACAGGCGACGCGGACGGTGCTATGGGCGCGGCCAACATCTTAAAGCCCGCGCTTGCAAACGGCAGCATACAGGTTATTGGCGCTACGACGCTGGACGAGTACAGAAAGTATATCGAAAAAGACTCCGCTTTGGAAAGGCGCTTCCAGCCAGTTATAGTTGAGGAACCGTCTGTTGAACAAACAATCGAGATAATAAAGGGTATTAAGGGGTACTACGAAAACCACCACAAAATAACGATACCTGACGACGTTATAAGAACCGCTTCGGTTTTGGCAGAGCGCTATATTACAGACCGTTTCTTGCCAGACAAGGCGATTGACGTTATAGACGAGGCGGGCTCGAGAGCCAACCTTAACAACAAAAAGTTGGTAGAGCTTGAAATCCTTAAAAAACAGCTAAAAGAAATACAGGCACAAAAGGACGACTGCGTCGAGGCGGACTCTACCGAGGACTATCAAAGAGCAGCAGACCTAAAAACCAAGGAATGCCAGCTTGAAGAAAGCATCAAAAAACTCGAAGCAGAGTGTAAGAGCACACAAATTACTCACGACGACGTCGCAAGAGTAATTGAAATGTGGACAAAGATTCCTGTCCAGAGGATAAGCGAGTTTGAGTCCAACAAGCTGATGAAGCTTGAAGAGCGTCTGCACGAAAGGCTTATCGGACAAAACGCTGCGGTTGAGGCCGTATCTCGCGCTATACGCGTCAGCAGAGCGGGGCTTTCGCTTAAAAAGAGACCTGTTTCCTTCATATTCGTAGGACCGACCGGTGTCGGCAAGACCGAGCTTGTGCGCAGGCTTGCAAAGGAGCTTTTTGATGACGAGCAAGCTCTTATCAGGCTCGATATGAGCGAATATATGGAAAAGCACTCTGTCGCTAAGATTATCGGCTCTCCTCCGGGATATGTGGGATATGACGAGGCAGGACAGCTTACCGAAAAAGTACGCAGAAGGCCTTACAGCGTAATATTGCTTGACGAAATCGAAAAGGCGCATCCTGACATATTCAACATCCTTTTACAGATTTTGGACGAGGGCAGAATAACAGACAGCCACGGAAAGCTTGTCAACTTTGAAAACTGCATTATAATTATGACATCTAACGCAGGCTCTGACCTTAACACAAGCACGCTGGGCTTTGGCTCTTCTAAATCCGAAACGCTAAAAAGCAAGGCGAAGGTTGCGTTAAAGCAGATTTTCCGCCCCGAATTTTTGAACAGAATTAACGAGGTTGTCGTGTTCGACACACTTTCTAAGAGCGAGCTTTCGGACATTTGCCGCCTGATGCTTGGAGACATTAAAGAGGCGCTGGATGAAAAGAAAATAGCTATCAAATACACCGACGCTCTTGTTTCCTACATTGTGGAAAAAGGATATGACGAGCAATATGGCGCACGCCCGATGAAGAGAATAATCTTCAAAGAGGTAGAGAACAAAATCGCAGAGCTTATTATATCCGGCGTTATTACGGACGGAGCTTCGATTGTGGTCGATGCCTTGGAAGACGAGGTTAAAATCACTATTGAAAAGTAAAGCAAAACAAAAAGGACTATGATTTTTCATAGTCCTTTTATTTTATGGGTTGTAAAGTTGTTTTGCTTGTCAGGCAACGTCTTCGTCATTGCGATTTCAATTTTTATAATTATACAACCATAAGGTTAAATGAGATAAGACAATATCTGAATTATCAGAACTTGTAGTTGCTTTGATTTTTATATCATTTTTTCTTCTTGTATGTTTGTTGAAGAAGTTTGTTGAACTGAAGAGGATTGTCTTTACATGTCTTGTTTATTTGTAAATGAATTTACTATCCAAATCCCTTTTTCACTCTTGTCTATTGGCTTACATAATTCTATTTCAATATTATCATCTATATACTTCAATTTATCATTTGTGATTTCAGGCAATCTTATGTTATTAACGCTTATTCCTTTACCAGATAAAAAAGCCATTATAACCTGTTCAGGATCTAATCTCCAAGGGAAGTGTCCGTTATTGGCTTGTCTTTGCAAATCTCTAATCTGCATATATGATAAATTCTCAGCATTTTCAATTACAGGAACAGAAATATCTTTTATCAAACTAAATGTTTTTTCAATCTGTTCTATTTCTCTTGCCATAGCCTTATAATCTTCAGACAGGACAAAATCCTCTTCGTCACTATCTGCCGATATTGGCACTTGTACGTCAGTGGGTCTGCCTAATGCATAGGCATACTCCTCATTCTGCCATAACACAGTTTGATTTCCAATCATAAGAAGTATTTCTTCTAATTCATTATCAAGATATTTGTGTATATAGAATAGAGTTCCCATACCGTTATGTTTTTCGGCTATTGCTTTATGCTTAACTGCAATATAGCCTTCGTCAACGGTGCTTTCATCAACAATATACTTATATTTCCAATCAAGAGGAATTTCAAACTGAATATTCATTTTGTCATTTTTATATAATATAGTATTATCTGGCTTATCTTCAATAAAAAAGCCATTTGTTAAACCACTTACCACAATTGCTGAAATTAACAATACAACCGCTAACACTATTGATATAATAGCAGTCTTTTTATTTATTTTAAATCTATCCCTAATCATTGTAAACCTCCTTTTCAATGTTTTTTTGTTACCTGTCATTCCTGTTGTAAGAGGAATGACTTTTGAATTCTTATGTGTCAAAAGTGCTAATATCGTTTCAATATAATTCTTTTCTTGTTGTTCATCCATATTCTTAACAACTGTCAAATCACAGGATATTTCACAATCGATGTTAATTTGCTTACTAATAAGATATATTGCAGGATTAAACCAATGAATGCACTTTACTATGCTGACAAACCATTTATACAAAATATCATTCCTTTTCAGGTGTGTCATCTCGTGCGCCAATACATTATGTAATTGCTCTGGTGTAATATTTGTTTTAGGTAGTAATAGTGTAGGCCTTATTATTCCAATCATAAGAGGTGAGCAGATTGTATCACTTACCCTTGTATTTATTTTCCTGTTTGTATATGACTTTACTTCCGGGCAAAACATAACTTCTGAATGTTTATGTATTTTTATTAGATATATCAAATAACTTATAATCTTAATTGCAAACAATACAACTGCACCCACTAACCATATAAAAGAGAGAAGAAGAACTTTACCACTCAAAAAGTCCGTTACGGCCTGAGCTGTTGATGCCTTTTCAGGTTGTTCTTGTATAATTTGTTCCGGCTGTGTTTCTATAATTATAGGTGTCTCCGTGTTTTTACCCTGATTATCTGCAATTGTTACTGTTTCAGAAATAGGTGGTGCAGTTACAGGTTTTTCAGGTAGGTTTAATCTTATAGGCAAGACCATTACCAGAAGCACAATAAACCAGACATAATAATGCCAGTTACCAGAAAATACTCTCCTTGTTATAGGTCTAAACAAAGCTAGTATTAAAGCAAGAGTTGTACCAATTACGGAAGTTAGAAGAAATGATGTAAATATCTGTGCCATGGTTTATTCCTCCTTATCTTCAAAAATGGCTCTAAGCTCCTTAATATCATCATTGGAAAGTTTCTGCTCCTCAAAAAATGATACAGCAAAATCACGTACAGAACCATTATACAAGGTCTTAATAAGATTTTTAGTCTGTGTCTTTTTATATTCCTTTTCTGATATTAAAGGTGTATAGTAATATAATTTGCCTTGTTTATCAGCAGACAAAGCACCTTTTTCTACAAGCCTTGTAAGGAAGGTGGCAATAGTTGTCTTTTTCCACCCCTTATCTTCTACTTCTTTTCCAATATCAAGAGAAGTTATAGGTGCTTTTGCTTTCCAGATAACTTTCATAATCTCTAATTCTGCATCCCCAATGGATATGTTTTTCATATTAGTACCTCCCTAAAATGTTTATTCTACGTTCGTAGTTTATCTCATTCTACCACAGTAGAATATAAACGTCAATACCTTTACTGAAATTTATAAAAATAAAAACTGCAATATTAGCTTCAAACTAACATTGCAGTTTTAATTTGTTTGGATGTATTCTTACTATTTAGTCGTAAATTCTCCGTAAGTTTTGTATCTCAATTTACAAAAACTTTGATTTTACGCTATTATTTATCTAGACTTTTCATCGTGGGGAAGAGCAAAACATCGCGGATTGCGGACGAATCGGTAAGGAGCATACACATACGGTCGATACCGAAGCCGATACCGCCCGTTGGAGGCATACCGATTTCAAGCGCTCTCATAAAGTCTTCGTCTGTTGTGTTGGCCTCTTCGTCGCCCATAGCCAAAAGCTCTTCTTGCGCCTTAAAGCGTTCCCTCTGGTCGATTGGGTCGTTGAGCTCGGAATAAGCGTTAGCCATTTCCCAGCCGTTCATAAAGAACTCGAAGCGTTCAACATACTCTGGGTTCTCCGGCTTTTTCTTCGTAAGCGGAGAAATCTCGATTGGGTGGTCCATAACGAATGTAGGCTGGATTAAGTGTTCCTCTGCAAACTCCTCGAAGAAGAGAGCTAAGATATCGCCCTTTTTATGTCTGTCTTCGTACTCTACGTGGTGTTCGTCAGCTACTTTACGAGCTTCTTCCAATGTCTTGATTTCGTCAAAATCTACGCCGGCGTATTTTTTAACCGCATCTACCATTGTTATACGCTCAAACGGCTTACCAAGGTCCATTTCCACGCCGTTATAAACAATCTTGGTTGTACCCAAAACTTCCTGGGCAACGTGGCGATACAAGTTCTCTGTAAGGTCCATCATACCGTGATAGTCTGTATAAGCCTGATAAAGCTCCATAAGTGTAAACTCAGGATTGTGGCGGGTATCTAAGCCCTCGTTTCTGAAAACGCGGCCGATTTCATAAACTCTTTCAAGTCCGCCTACGATAAGTCTCTTTAAGTAAAGCTCGAGAGAAATACGAAGCTTAAAGTCTTCGTCAAGAGCGTTAAAGTGTGTTTCAAAAGGACGAGCTGCCGCGCCGCCTGCGTTAGCCACAAGCATAGGTGTTTCGACCTCTAAGAAGCCCTGGCCGTCAAGATATCTGCGGATTGAGGAGATAATCTTGGAGCGCTTAATGAAAGTGTCCTTAACCTCTGTGTTCATTATAAGGTCAACGTAACGCTGACGGTATCTAATATCTGTATCTACAAGGCCGTGGAACTTCTCGGGAAGCGGAAGCAGGGACTTTGAAAGCAAGGTGATTTTCTCTACCCTTATAGATATTTCGCCCTTTTCGGTAGTGAAAACTTCGCCCTCTACGCCTACTATATCGCCGATGTCGTACTTTTTAAACCAGTTGTAATTTTCCTCGCCCAAGGTGTCCCTTTTAACGAAAATCTGTATATTACCGGAAATGTCAGCAACGTTACCGAAAGAAACGCTACCCATCTTTCTCTTTGCCATAATTCTGCCGGCTATAACTACAATCTTGCCCTCGTAGTCAGCATAGTTTTCTCTAATTTCGTTAATATGCTGCTTTTGGTCAAATTTAGTGATTACAAACGGGTCTTTATTGTTCGCTACAAGCTCCGCGAGCTTTTCGTGACGAACCTTTACTACGTCGCCTATCTGCTGTTGATTATTATTCTGTGCCATATGTGTTCAAACCTTTCTGTAATCTCTATTTATGGATTTCCAAAATCTTCATTACAATTGTTCCGACAGGTGCGGGGATTTCTACCTCGTCGCCTATCTTTTTACCCAAAAACGCTGCGCCTACGGGAGATTCGTCAGAAATCTTGCCCTCGGACGGGTCAGCCTCGGTAGAACCTACGATGCAATATTCAACGTCCTCGTCAAACTCTACGTCGTGTGCCTTTACCGTACAGCCGAGCGAAACTGTTTCCGTAGAAATTTCAGCCTCATCGATAACCTTTGCGTTTTTAAGCATTGTTTCGATTTCTACTATACGTATTTCCATTTGTGCCTGTTTATTTTTTGCCTCGTCGTATTCAGAGTTTTCGGAAAGGTCGCCATAGCCGAGCGCTACTTTAATCTCCGCAGCAACCTCCTGGCGCTTGACGGTTTTTAAGTATTCAAGCTCCTTTTCAAGTTTTTCCAAGCCCTCGCTTGTCAATATGACCTGTTTAGCCAATGCCATAAAAACAACTCCTTAACTATAATTTAGGCATAGTGAAGCGACGCTCCATATGCCTATGCAAAATATACTTTATCACAATATTAATATTATATACAAAAAACTTTAGAATGTCAACCTATTTATACAACTATGTGCATATATCGGGCGCTTTGAGAAGCAAGCCCGACGCACTCTGCGAACACAAGGTTACTTATCCCGAGAGGCGGCCTTGTTTTAAACGGTATGCGAAAGTCGCACACCACATTTTTGCCTTTGATTTTATTACGGGATATGACAGTGCATTTTGGCGAAACGTTATTGAAAAGTCCGTCCAAAACCACCGCAAAGTCTGCCGTTACTTTATCACAAGCATTTTTTACCTCTATTATTATTCCGTATTTTTGTTCAAAATTTTCTGCCATTTTTTCGACCAAATCAACATCTTTACAAAAAACTGACACGCTTTTGCACATCGTGCAAAGCTTGTCTGTTATTTGGGATAAATCGTCCGTGTATTTTTCGCTCAAAACGGCAACGGACGCGTCCATCTCCTTTGACTTTAACACGCGTCTTAAAAAGTCGGGAAGGACGGCAAAATACGCTCTTTGTCCGTCCAGAATTTTATAGCTGCAAAGTTCTACCTCCATATCGGTCAGAAGGACTATGCTATCAACATTATTTTTCGCAAAAATATAGTCGCACCTGCTATTGTCAAAGGCGACGATATAATTAAACCCATACTCCGCCACGGGCACAACCTTGTACCTATATCTTTTAAACAGACCTTTTATATGCTCGTTCATTTTGGAACGCGGCAAAACCACGCCGATATTTACCATTAAAGTCATCCCCTATAAAAAACATTCCTGCACAAATTATATGCAGGAATGGATGGATTATTACTTTAACAGTTCTATCGCTTTTTCAAGCTGGGTGTCGGTTTTGGAATTTTCATCCAAAACGACGGTATAGTCGGGGGATATGCCCTTTTTATGAATATCTACGCCGTTTGGTGTGAAATACTTTTCGACAGTTATTTTAACAGCAGAGCCGTCTGCCATACCGATAAGCTGTTGCACAACGCCCTTGCCGTAGGACTTTTCTCCTACTATCTTTGCCCTTTTATGCTCTTTTAGCGCGGCGATTAATATTTCAGAAGCGCTGGCGCTGTTTTTGTTAGCCAGTACGACCACAGGGACATCTGTCATTGGGTCCTTTTTGCTATACGCGTAGACCTTTTTGCCGTTTTTGTCAGAAGTATAGTAGATAACCAGGCCCTTTTCAATCAGGTTATCGACCACGCTTTCGACCGCGTCTGTTATCCCGCCGCCGTTATCGCGAACGTCTATAACAAGGCCTTTAATTCCTTTATCAAGCAAGTCTTGAAGATGCTTTGAGAACTCGGCGCCGGTAGTAGTTGCAAACTGCGCGATGCCGATGTATCCGATATTTCCTTCGACAATTTCAGAACCTACGGAGTCTACCTCGATACTACGTCGTGTGACGGAATATTCAACCTGCTTGCCTGTATCCTTTTTTATCACAGTAACCTTAACAACAGTGCCTTCCTCGCCCTTTATTGCTGACGTGGCCTGTTCCATCTGTTCGCCTGTATAATCTACGCCATCTACCTTACAGAGCACATCTCCGACCTGTATCCCCGACTCTTTGGCAGGTGAGTTATCGAAAATGTCTATGATTTCTATAACGTTATCTTGTGTGTTGTTTTGAACAGTAACACCTATTCCGCAATAGGAGCTGTTTATAATTGCATAAAAGTCTTCGACCTCTTTTTTATCCATATAGGTTGTGTACGGGTCGCCCAGGGCGTTTACATAGCCTCTTATCGCGCCTTCTTCCGCCACTTTTTTATCGTATTCTTCGTAGTAAAACTCGTCTAAAACCCTACGGACAGCACCGAACTTGTCAAAGTCGCTTGGGCTTACAAAGAGCCTTCCGTTATAATACGCGGTAGTAGTGATAACAGACAAAGCGGCTGTTATAACAACAGTAAGAGCAATTGTATATAGTTTGTTTGATTTATTCATAGCCCTTTGCACCTTTCAAACTGATTAAGAGAGTTGAACGCATAGTCTGCATTCAACTCCCTTTATAATTCCTAACTGATATAGCCGAGCGGGTCGGTTGTAGCGCCGTTTATTATTACCTCAAAGTGAAGGTGAGGTCCTGTTGAATAACCTGTGCTGCCTACATAGCCGATTACGTCGCCCTCGTTTACATACTGGCCTACCGAAACCGCAATCGTGCTTTGGTGTGCGTAAAGTGTACAAACTCCGCCACCGTGATTTATGACAACGTAGTTGCCGTATGCGTTGTTATATGTTGCGGTAATGACCGTGCCGGAATTTGCCGCTATAATCTTCGCCCCGTTGGAGGCTCCTATATCTATACCTGTGTGCAGCTTTTCATAACCCAAAACGGGGTGGAGTCTCCATCCGTAATAAGAAGTTATGTACTTACAGCTTGGTGTGGGCCACGACATTGTGCCGCCCGCATAAGGTTCCGGGTCGCCGCTTAGTTTGGCAAGCTGGCTCCTTACCCTTGCTTCCTCCGCCTCTATTGCCTCTAACTGTTTTTCAAGCTCTGCTACGTTACCCTCGATTTTTTGAATCATGGCGTCTCTTTCTGCCATCTTGGAATCGAGAACGGACTTTTTATCTTCTATAACCTCTTTTGAATCTATAAGCTCTTGCTGGAGCTTTTCTATCTCTTCTTTTTTAGTCTGGATTTCTTCCTTCTTTTCCTTTAACTTCTTACTCATATTGCTATCATATGCAGTAATTTGCTTAACTATTTCAAGTCGGTCAAAAAAGTCACCGATATTTTCGGAAGAAAAGAGGATGTCAAGATATCCTGTAGAGCCGTTTTCGTACATAACACGAACCCTGGTCTTGTACGCTTCGTACTGATTCTCTGCGGCAACGGTAGCTTCTTCAAGCTCAACGCTGACAACGTCTATCTGTGCCTGATACTCTTCGATTTGGGCATCTAAAACGGATATGTCGTCCTCTAAAACGGAAACCTGCTCATCAAGAATGCGTTTTTCTTCCATGACGGACTTTTTCTCGCTTTCAAGGCCGCTTATCTCGCTTTGTATATTGCTTTTATCCCCGCTTAAGCTTTGTTGCTTTTGTTTTAGCTCTGCCTCATTGTCTGCGCTTGCTACCATATTAAAAATCACGGTAGAAAAGGCAAGCAAAACCAAAAGCAGCGCAACCAAAAGGGATATTAACCTTTTAAATTTATCGGAAAAACGAAACATAAATTACACCCCAATACATCAGACTTTAAGATGACGTCTTATGGAAACGGCACTTCCGACAGCACCAAGTATAACGCCTATCAAAGCAAACCAGCCAAGCATCGGGAAAATCACCTGACTTAATTTGCAAAATTCAAGTGTGCCGAAAATGGTAAAGTTTTTAGACAAAAACACCATATAGCCCAAAGAAACCAAAGTTAAGGCAAGGACCGCGCCGACAAGGCCGATTACTATGCCCTCTACGATGAACGGCCAGCTGATGAAGGCGTCTGTTGCGCCAAGATACTTCATGATATTAATATCACGTCTTCTTGCAAAAAGCGTAATTTTAATCGCATTTGAAATGATGAACACGGCGATTGCACTTAGGAAAAGCATCAGCCAGAAGCTGATAGTCTTTATAACGTTAGTGACCGTAACCAGCTTATTCATGCTTGACCTGTTGTCGCTAAGGTTGGCAACGCCGTCGACCTTTTCTATCTCCTGTGAGGTCTGTTCCGCAAGAGAAAGGTCATACAAGGTAACCTTAAACGAATTACGAAGCGGGTTGTCTCCCTCCAGGCCGTCAAGGTACTCGGAGTCTTTACCGAGCTTTTGCTTATAGTCTTCAAGCGCCTGTACGTTGGAGAAAAACTCTGTTGTATTGACGTTATCTATTGACTTTATCGCGTTTTCCATATCCTGAAGCTGTGTGCTCTCAACGTCTACCTCTTCGTCTATCCAGACCTGTATCTCGCACTCCTCTTCAAGCTGCTTTGCTATATGGTTGATATTCATTGAGAACAAAAGGTACAGACCAAAAACTATAAGGCTGGCGGTTACGATAACTGTTGAGGCAACAGACATAAGGCCGTTGATTGAATAACTTTTAACACCTTCGGCTACAAAATATTTGAAATTACTACTCTTCTTCATTTCTGTATACACCTCTTTCATCATCTCTTACCATCGAGCCTCGATCAAGCTCGATAACACGCTTTTTCATATTATCTACGATGTCTTTGGCGTGGGTAATGATAATGACTGTTGTACCTCTTTTGTTTATATCTTCAAAAAGCGCCATAATCTCGTCAGCGGTTGCCGGGTCTAAATTACCTGTCGGCTCGTCCGCTATGAGCACCGCCGGCTTATTAACCATCGCGCGTGCAAGAGCTACTCTTTGCTGTTCTCCGCCTGAGAGCTGGTACGGCATCGCCTTTGCCTTATCCGAGAGGCCCACCATACTTAAAATCATCGGGACTGTACGCCTTATTTCGCGGTTTGTTGCGTTGCGTATCTTCATCGAAAAAGCAACATTTTCGTAAACTGTTTTGTTATTTAATAGCCTGAAATCCTGAAAAACCATTCCTATTCCACGACGGTAATAGGGGATGTCCTTTCTTTTTAAGCTACCAACATCAACACCGTTGATTGTGATGCTGCCGTCGGTAAGAGTTTCCTCCGCAAGCATAAGCTTGGTAAGCGTAGACTTACCCGCGCCGGAAGAACCTATTATGAAAACAAACTCGCCCTTTTCTATATAAAAGCTGACTCTGTCTAAGGCAACTGTGCCTGTTGTTTCGTATTTTTTACTGACGTCGCTGAAAAAAACCATCAGAACTCACCTCATTAAAGATTCAAAGAATCGGAATTTAAGTACTTATTAACCATCATCGCTACCTTAAACACAATTGCATCGTCAAACTTTCTAAGGTCGAGGCCTGTAAGTTTATATATTTTATCAAGTCTGTAAACCAACGTGTTTCTATGTACAAACAGTCTTCTTGAAGCTTCGCTGACGTTTAAGTTGTTTTCAAAGAACTTTTGTATAGTGATTATTGTCTCGTCGTCCAAAACACCGAGCGAGCCCTTTTTAAACACCTCTTCTAAGAACAACTCGCAAAGCTTGGTCGGGAGCTGGTAAATCAACCTGCCGATACCAAGGTTATTATAGCTGATTATCTGCAAGTCGCGGTCAAACACCTGACCCACGTCCAAAGCAACCATAGCGTCTTTGTAAGAACGGTTAATCTCTATGATGCTGTTAACAACAGAGCCGATTCCGACCTTGACGCTCGCCATAAGCTCTGACGAAAGGGTGTCAACGATTGAGGAGGCGATTTTTTCAAGCTCCTTTGGAGAAGCGTCTTCTTCAATAGACTTGATTAAAACAACGTCGACCTCATTCATACTTATAATGAAATCCTTATTCTTGTCGGGGAACATTCCACTTAAAATCTCGTGGGCAGAAAACTCGTCATTATCTGTACGCACCAAAAAGGCAATCCTCGGGCACTCTAAATTAAGGTGCAAGGTCTTGGACTTTATATGAATATCGCCGGGCATGATATTGTCCTCTAAGATATTCTTTATAAAGCTGTTTTTGTCATATTTTTCGTCGTAAAACTGCTTAATCTGTCCAAACGACACAGAAAGCACCTCTACAATGCTTTTTGAAAAGTCGTCCGCTCCCGAGCAGAACACGACATATTCGGAACGATTCCTCGCGCCGATGCGTCTGTATGTAACGCCGTCCACAACGATGGTGTCGCCTATCTCCCTCGCCCTTGACGACGCAAGCTCTTGCACAGTGCCGATGCTGTTTACGTCTGTGCAGGCGATTACCACACCGCTTTCATCTATGATGCCGGCTTCCCTTCCCGCCATGGCAGGGCGCATTTGATGTATAACAGTTTGAAACAACCGGTTTGCCATTAAACCCACTCCCCTTTAAGGATAAAATATCTTAAATCATTGTAAACTTTACCAATGACAATATACATATACATTTTACACCTTTTTTTAATAAAAATCAATAAAAAAATTGAATTTTTTTGTGCTTTTTGTTGAAAAAAATGAGTTTTTTTGTGAAAAGGAGCCTTTTTTATTTGAGTTTTATCCTTAAAAACAAAAAACAAGAGCCAAAGTCGGCTCTTGTTTTGGTAAAAATGACCATATTACAAATATGGGCAAACAAAAGGCACAAAACCCCTGTGGCATTTAGCCACAGGGGTTATTTTATCTGAATTCGTTTACGGATATATACATAGCATAATATTCTTCGAAGGTTATTCCCGCTTCGTGTATTATCTTTGCGACATCTGCGCCTACGTAGCGATAGTGCCACGGCTCGTAAGAATATCCTGTAATCCACTCCTTGCCCTTGGGGTATCTTAAAATAAAGCCGTACTCGTGCGCGTGTTGTTGTAGCCACCTAAACTCGGGCGTATATTCGAAAGTGCCCTTTGTGGAGCTTATATCAACTGCCAGCCCCGTCTGGTGCTCGGAAGAGCCGGGCCTTGCAGAATAATTGTCCGCATTGACCTTTCCTGTTGTCGCTACTTTATTATTATAAAGACTTCTCTGGTAAGATTCTGTTCTGTACGCCGAAAGAACCTTCATCGAAAGGCCGTCTTTTTTAGCGGCGTCTGCCATCTTTACATATTGTTCATATGCTACGCGCGAAAGTAAGTACTGCTTACCGTCGTTTACGGTATACGCTCTATCCATATTAACAAGATTATACTGCACAAAACCCTCGGGCAGTCTGTTATACTTATTAACCAAAACCAAAAGCTCGTGGGGGTATTCGATCGTTGTCATATTTTCGTAAAACGGATAATCAAAGCCAAGATTTACTCTGTACAGAACCTCCTGCATGGTGTAGCCGGGCATTTTAGCGTGATAGTTTATATATCTTTGGAACTTTTCCGGATAAAAATTGCTGCTTTTAGAGACATCTAAAACTTCTTTAACAACATTATGATAATCGCCGGTAAAAAAATGTTTTTGAATGATCAGCTGTTGATTTTCGTACGAAACGGTCTCAGGATTAAACGCTGCCGACACCATTTCTATCGGCATATATGTCGAGCCGTTTTCTACAACAGACGGGATTTCAAACGTTTTTATCTCGCCGTTAATTGTGATTGTGTTTTCGCCGACGATGTGGCGTATTTCGTCCCCGTCGCGAGACAAGGCGAGAATCTGACAGTCGCGATTTCTGTAAAACACGTGTGCGCCCATTTTTTCAAAAATCATCCTCAGAGGAACGTAATGTGTATCGTTTAAAACCACCGAAGCGTGTTCTGTCGCCTCTCCGTTAAACGAAATCGCGTAGCCGCGCTCCTGATTAGTCGCGCTGACGCCGGTTAAAGACGTGATAAGCAAAATACACGCCAGCAATACTGACAGCCGTTTTTTCATAAAGGTCACCCCAAAATTTATTGTTTATAAGTATATACAAATTAATAATTACACATATTTAAGTTTATTGTATCATAAAACACAAAAATTGACAATTTCAAGTAATATTTTACATAGCATTTTTATAAGATTTGAAAATATGTGCTTTTAATTTACTGCTTCACCTTTAAATATTGTTTTCTTAACATTAAACCACTCATCAACAATTATGAGATTTGCGGTATTACCCTTTTTAATCTCGCCAAGATGATGCATATTCAAAAGCTTTGCGGGGTTAGATGATGCATATTTAAACACATCGCACACAGAACCGCCTGTATGAACCATCATATTGTGACAGGCAATATCCAGAGTGAGTTTTGAACCTGCAATATCACCGCCGTGGTCAAAGTTTATATCAAAAGCATCTTCAAGACCCGGAAGCGGCGGGCCGTCTGCTACGAAAGCATCGGAAATGAGAATGATTTTATCAGCACCCTTTATTTTTTTTACAAGGCGAATCATATAGGGATGTACATGGATACCCTTTGAATCACAAATCAGCTCTGCATAAATACCGTCATTATAGTTGACAGTTTCATCTACACATACACCACGTACCTCAGGATAGTTTTCAAGTGTGCCAGTTGCATTGGTGTGATGTGTGCCAAGTTTAAGACCATAGGGCATTAAAGCTTCAATCTGCTCAGGTGTAGCTTCTGAATGAGCAACAGAAAATACAATTTCGGGAATCTGTTTTTTAACATTCTTAACAAAGTCCAAAATGCCTTCCCTTTCAGGTGCAACACACCATACCTTTGCCAGATCCTTGACCTCTTCTAAAATTTGGGTGTAATCTTTTTCAGCGATTTCATCTTTCCACGCATTTTGTTCTTTGTCACAGCCAAAATCGGGGTTGAGATAAGGTCCCTCCATATAAAAACCAAGAATGTTTTTACACTTATCGTCTGCTATTGCAGCCTTATATTTTTTAATAGCAGTTAGGTGCTCTTCTTTATTCATACTGTAAAAAAGTGCAGGAAGCACAGACGTTACACCGTGATTTAAAAGTGTACGGGAACATTTGACGGGGTCTTCGTGAAAATATGTATCGCCATCGGCATGAGTGTGAATATCTATAAGTCCGGGGCCGACAAAATTACCTCCGGCATCAATAACTTCACTTCCCTGCGGAACAGATACTGTTTTTGAGCTTCCGAAATCTAAAATCTTACCATCTTCCATTAAAATTACACCATTTGGAATATAATGGTCTTTCATAACTAAAACAGCATTTGTAATTGCAAGCATGTAAAAATTTCCCCTTCCTTATAATTAATCAAACATATTTTAACATTATTAACATTTTTTTGCAACATTTTCCAAAATTCTATACAAGCAGCATTATTAGTGTCAATATTATTAAAAACGCAAAGTTAAAGGCGGAAAAAATACCTATATAGTATAGCGTTTTGCCCGGATTGTGCTTTACATATTCGCGAAATGTAATCAGGCTCGCGAGGGAGGCTATTAACGTTCCCACGCCTCCGATATTAACGCCTACAAGCAAGTCGCTGTAATTGGCAGTAAACTGCGAAAGCAATATTGCGGACGGAACGTTACTTATAAACTGGCACGATAGCACGCTAAAAAGAAGCGTACTCTTATCGAGCAAAAGTGAAACGAACTGACGAACCGCGTCTATCCTCGCCATATTGCCGGAAAAAATAAAAAAGAACACAAACGTAAAAAGCAGCGGATAGTCTACCATTTTAAGCGCCTTTTTGTCCATAAAAAACAAGACGGTCGGGATAACTAAAAGGCCTATCCAATAGGGTATTGTTCTGAAAACTATCACTATGGAAAGCGCAAAAAGCAAGACGTATACCGTTGCTTTAAAAGGATTGATTGTTATCTTCTCGTCTGGCAGGCGAAGCTCTTCCGGCTTTACAAAAGCGATACAGCATACAGTTATTATCACAACAGAGACAACAAAAGGCAAAAGCATAATCGACACAAACTCGGAATTTGATATGTTGAATTTGGTATAAAGATACAAGTTTTGCGGGTTGCCAAAAGGAGTCAACATTCCGCCTAAATTTGCCGCGATATTTTGCATAACAAATGTAAACGCCATATACTTTTCCTTGCCTGTGGTTGAAAGCACAAGATAGCCCAGAGGCAAAAACGTCAGAAGTGCCATATCGTTTGCTATCAGCATAGAGCCGATAAAGGTTATATAGACAAGCGCAAGAACGCTCATACGTGCAGTTTTAAAAAGCTGCACGACCTTTCTTGCTATCATATAGAAAAAGTTGATGTTTTTAAACGCGCACACTACGGCAAGAACGCAAAAAAGGCAGGTTAGCGTTTTGTAGTCAAAATAGCCTATGTATGCACTATCAACAGGGACTACAAAGCTTGTTATTACAGCAGCCACAAACGCGATAAGCATAACTGTGTTTTTCTTTATAAATGCAGTTGTTGCCGACAACATTGAGCCCACGCCAAAACCATCTCCTTTTATATTATTCGCAAACAAAAAAGCCCCTCCGCCAAGGATGCGGAAAAGACTTGATTTGTAACATCAAACACATATTAGTATATCAAAAGCAAAAAAAATGTCAAGATTTTTCATAAAAGGGAAAATATTGAGGTATTTAAATTCCAACTAACAAAAAAATTCGCAGCCGCACCAAAGGTGCTGCTACGAATTTGCTGATCCATCGTGGTTCGCTTTTCTGCGGAAAAGCCCCTCGCGGCTCTGACAGTCCACCGGACTGTCATTCACTACCGCTCCATTCGAATCCTTTTCATCTAAAAATCACCAACAAAAAAAGGATGCTTTCGCATCCTCTTTTGTTGAAAGAGCCGAATGGTTTACATGCCACTACTTATTAAGCAATTATGTTTCATCGGTCCTGAACCTTTTCCCAAGTCGAGACCTTCAGCAAGTGCATCAGATATATACTTTTTTGCTCTCTTTACAGACTCTGCAAGGCTAAATCCTTTTGCAAGATTTGATGCTATGGCGCTTGACAAAGTACATCCCGTTCCGTGAGTGTTGGGATTATCAATTCTTTTTCCGTCAAACCATATAACATTTCCGTTTTCATATAAAAGGTCATTAGCATCATTTATACTATGTCCGCCTTTTAACAGAACACTACAACCACAACTAACGCTGATACACTTTGCAGCCTTAATCATATCTTCTTTATCACATATTTTCATATCGGATAAAATTTCTGCTTCCGGGATGTTGGGTGTTACCAAAGTTGCGATGGGCAGCAGCTTTGCAACCAACGTTTGGATTGCATCTGTTTTTATAAGAGCAGAGCCGCTTGTTGCTACCATTACGGGATCTACAACAATGTTTTTGGCATTATAAAACATTAATCTGTCTGCAATCACATCTATCAGCCCACTTGATGATACCATTCCGATTTTTACGCTATCAGGGAATATATCTTCAAATACCGCATCAAGTTGTTCTTTAAGAAATTCGGGTGTGGAATCCAAAATCGCTCTTACTCCAAGAGTATTCTGAGCAGTAAGTGCCGTAATTGCACTCATTGCATAAACACCATTCATCGTCATAGTTTTAATATCTGCCTGAATTCCTGCCCCGCCGCTTGAATCACTGCCTGCAATAGAAAGTGCCGTTTTCATTTTTGTCTTAAAACAAAAATTTCCGAAATCAGTTATATAATAATCTGAAATTTCTTTCATTTCTTTTTGCATCGGCTCGTGTGAATCATAAACTGCTGCCACCTTAAAGCCATCATCCTTAGCAGTTTTTATTGCGTGAAGAACGTCTTCAAAAACCACTGTTTCGCTTTTTGGTGTCCCAAGATGTTTTAGAGCTTGTCTGTAAATTTTAGGTGTTTCTTTGTTATATCCTACCTCGGCACAAGTGAAGATTTCAGAAAAGTATTCACGGACATTCAAACGTTTCAAAACATCTTCTACAATAGGTCTGTCTGTCACAGTCGCAACACACATTTTCACACCCGACCTCTGCAATCTTTTTAAGAAATCACTAATTCCCTGTTTAAGAACTACCTTTGTCCTGTAAATCTCTGCCACCATATTGTTTATCCCACCTACAATTTCCTTAACTGAAAGCTCAACACCATAATGATTACGGTAATATTCGGCAGATTGTTCAAGTGTAAAAGTCCTGAAAACTTCGGTAAGATTTTCTTTTGGTTCTTTCCCGAGAGAGCGAATATAATCTTCCGAAATTGTGTCCCAAATAAACATAGAATCAAGGATGGTTCCGTCTAAATCAAATATTGCACCTTTTATCATTCGTATACCACCTTTTCGGTCAATTGTTTTAATTCCCTTGTTGCTGATTGGATATCATCTTTGGCAAAAATTGCACTAATGACTGCTATTCCCAAAACCCCACTACCTTTAAGTGTTGAAACATTATTTGTATTAATCCCGCCTATTGCTACAACAGGAATACTTACCGCACTACATATTTCTTTTAAGGTATCATAACTTACATCGTCTGCATCCGCCTTAGAGCCTGTTGGGAAGACGGCACCAACGCCAAGATAATCAGCGCCTTGCTTTTCTGCAAGCAATGCCTGTTCTACGGTCTGAGCTGACACTCCGAGGATTTTATTGTTTCCGAGGATTGACCTTACGTTTGCCGCTTCCATGTCACTTTGCCCAACGTGTACGCCATCCGCATTTATCTTTCTTGCTATTTCAACACTATCATTGACAACGAACGGAATATTATATTTTCTGCATAGTTTCTGTATCTCTAACGCTTCATTAAGAAAACTCTCTTCATCCAGTTTTTTCTCACGAAGCTGAACAAACGTAACACCCCCTTTAATAGCTTCTTCTACTTGTTCATATAGCGTTTTTCCATTAAGCCACAAACGGTCTGTTACAGCATATAAGAGTAATGATTTTTTATCGAACTTCATATTTTGCTCCTTTAATCAGTTTTTTCGCATCCATATTGTATATTGCATCAATAATATGATTGCGAAGGCTTGAATTTCCTTCGCTTTCTTTCATATTTGATACTCCAATTTCGCCTGCAATACCCATAAGGCACACAGACGCCGCAACAGCTTCGGTTATATTATCCGGATTTGCAACCGCATAGGCAGTGGCAAGTCCCGAAAGCATACATCCCGTTCCTGTAATACGGCTCATTAACTGCGAACCGTTTCGGATTATATAACACTTTTTCCCATCTGCCACCAAATCGATAGCACCTGTTATTGCGACAACTGCCCCCGACTTTTCCGAAAATGCTTTTGCAAACTCAACCATAGAATCCAGATTGTTTTCTGTTACAATATCAGCAGAATCTGCATCTACTCCTTTGGTTGTTCCGCTTCCAAGAGCAAGAGTCTTAATTTCAGATATATTCCCTCTTATAACGTCCGGCTTGATTTCGTCCATAATTTTAAGCGCAGTTTCTGTTCTGAGTTTACTTGCTCCTGCTCCTACCGGATCAAGAAGTACAATATGGCCAAGTTCCTTTGCTTTCATACCGGAAATAAACATGGCTTCGATGCTTCTCTTGTTCAACGTTCCAATGTTGATATTAAGTCCTCCGCAGATAGCTGTAATATCTGCTACATCATCCGGCTCATCTGACATAATAGGACTACCGCCAGATGCAAGCAGAGCATTGGCAACATCATTAACTGTAACATAGTTCGTGATGTTGTGAATAAGTGGTGTTTTCTCCTTAACATTTTCAAGACATTTTCCAAACATAATTTACCTCTTTCTGCCGTAATTTATCGGCTGTTTATTAACTTAACAACAAACCTTGCCAAACAAAAAGGAAGCTACCGACTTGGTAACTTCCTAAAAGTTCTCTGTTCCTCGTAACACTATGTATCAGGCATCCCTACGTTGGCATTATCCAAATCAGGTTCTCGGTCGAAGGTCTCACCTTCCTCTCAGCCTGTACTACAAGCTCCCGTTTATTAAGTTTAAAGGTATTATATCACATTTAAAAAAACTTTTCAATAGTTGAAGTAAAATTTTTAGCAATATAAAAACCGAATGATTAGATATGGCATCTAAATCATTCGGTTTCTATGGTGGGCCTTCAGGGACTCGAACCCCGGACCAACCGGTTATGAGCCGGTTGCTCTAACCAACTGAGCTAAAGGCCCTAATTGATAAATACAGATGCCAACGAATAAATTCGTCAACATCTGCATTCTTAAGTGGTGACCCGTACGAGATTTGAACTCGTGTTACCGCCGTGAAAGGGCGGTGTCTTAACCACTTGACCAACGGGCCACATGGCTCCTCGTGTTGGGCTTGAACCAACGACCCTATGATTAACAGTCATATGCTCTACCGACTGAGCTAACGAGGAATATGTGCAAGGCTTTACATATATAAAACCTTGCTTGTTATGTTGGCAACGTTCTACTTTCCCAGGCAGTCACCCGCCAAGTATCATCGACGCTAAGGAGCTTAACTTCTGTGTTCGGAATGGGAACAGGTGGACCCTCCTTGCCATCATCACCAACTTATTTACCTTGAATATGCTCTTGCACACTCAAAACTGAACAATCAAAAAATATCAGTCACTTCTCATACTCTCTATCCAAAACCTTTATTGGTCAAGCCCTCGACCTATTAGTACAGCTCAGCTTAACATGTTACCATGCTTACACCCGCTGCCTATCTACCACATAGTCTTTGTGGGGTCTTACTTGCTCGAAGCAATGGGAAATCTTATCTTGAAGGAGGCTTCACGCTTAGATGCTTTCAGCGTTTATCCCTTCCGTACTTAGCTACTCAGCCATGCCCTTGGCAGGACAACTGATACACCATCGGTACGTCCATTCCGGTCCTCTCGTACTAGGAACAGCTCTCCTCAAATTTCCTACGCCCGCGACAGATAGGGACCGAACTGTCTCGCGACGTTCTGAACCCAGCTCGCGTACCGCTTTAATGGGCGAACAGCCCAACCCTTGGAACCGACTTCAGCTCCAGGATGCGATGAGCCGACATCGAGGTGCCAAACCTCCCCGTCGATGTGGACTCTTGGGGGAGATCAGCCTGTTATCCCCAGGGTAGCTTTTATCCGTTGAGCGACGGCAATTCCACTCTCATTCCGCCGGATCACTAACTCCAACTTTCGTTACTGCTCGACCTGTCCGTCTCGCAGTTAGGCTGCCTTTTGCGTTTGCACTCTACGCACGATTTCCGTCCGTGCTGAAGCAACCTTTGAACGCCTCCGTTACCTTTTTGGAGGCGACCGCCCCAGTCAAACTGCCCACCTGACATTGTCCCCGAACCGGTTTCACGGCCCTTGGTTAGAACCTTCATATCACAAGAGTGGTATCCCAACGGCGACTCCACGACAGCTGGCGCCATCGCTTCTATGTCTCCCACCTATTCTGTACATGTAATACAAAAATTCAATATCAAGCTACAGTAAAGCTCCATGGGGTCTTTCCGTCTTGTCGCGGGTAACCGGCATCTTCACCGGTACTTCAATTTCGCCGGGCGTGTTGTTGAGACAGCTCCCAAATCGTTACGCCATTCGTGCGGGTCAGAACTTACCTGACAAGGAATTTCGCTACCTTAGGACCGTTATAGTTACGGCCGCCGTTTACTGGGGCTTAAGTTCACACCTTCGCGTTACCGCTAAGCATTCCCCTTAACCTTCCAGCACCGGGCAGGCGTCAGCCCATATACGTCGTCTTTCGACTTAGCATAGACCTGTGTTTTTGCTAAACAGTCGCTTGGGACTATTCTCTGCGGCCAGTTGCCTGGCTCCCCTTATCCCGAAGTTACGGGGTCATTTTGCCGAGTTCCTTAACAACACTTCTCCCGTTGGCCTTAGGATTCTCTCCTCATCTACCTGTGTCGGTTTGCGGTACGGGCACCTAACCTATACATATAGCTTTTCTCGTCAGTGTACAATCAGCTACTTCGCTACTTGTTTTCGCTCCCTCTCGCCGTACTCAACCATCGGTACGGTTAGCCTATGTTCCTGCGTCCCTATATGTATTAGCGGCTTCGGTGGCTACGGAATCTCAACCGTATGTGCATCGACTACGCGTTTCCGCCTCGCCTTAGCTCCCGGCTTACCTTGAGCGGACGAACCTTCCTCAAGAAACCTTAGATTTTCGGCCATTATGATTCTCACATAATTCTCGCTACTCATTCCAGCATTCTCTCTCCTGTAATGTCCACGACTCCTTCCGGTACCGCTTCACCCCTTACAGGAAGCTCCTCTACCACGTGTATACAGAATTAAATACTCCAAACAAGCTTCTTTCTCTCAAGTTTTATCCCTATGAGGACCATTTAGTGACTTCGCGTCGCTTCTCTTCGCTCGTCACAATATGTCACTTGCTTGAAATGCTTAATTCTGTATACACATCCTAAGCTTCGGTTTTAGTTTTAGCCCCGTTACATTTTCGGCGCACCACCACTCGACTAGTGAGCTATTACGCACTCTTTGAATGAGTGGCTGCTTCTAAGCCAACATCCTAGTTGTCTACGCAGTAGCACATCCTTTTCCACTTAAACTAAATTTGGGACCTTAGCTGTAGGTCTGGGCTGTTTCCCTTTTGACTATGAAACTTATCTCACATAGTCTGACTCCTGACCATCATCTGTGCGGCATTCAGAGTTTGATAGAGTTCGGTAAGCGGTGATGCCCCCTAGCTCATTCAGTGCTTTACCTCCGCCAGACTAAGTCAAGGCTAGCCCTAAAGCTATTTCGAGGAGAACCA
>JAZREA010000014.1:0-85928 GCA_045660545.1 Clostridia bacterium
AGAACTTTATGTTTATACAGTTAGCATTAAATGCGTTGGAACCGAAGAAGATTATATGAATTTTCTTCGGGCGGTAGCACAAGAATATCTGACTGAAAATATGATATTAGCCGAGGATGAATTGCACGAAAATTCAGCATAACTTTGGTTAGGTTTTTAGCTGGATATATTAAATTCTTTGTGGTATTGTATGTTGCTGAAAAGGGAATCGGAATTAACCCTTCGGTTCCCTCGCGAATAAAACGGAGGTGAAAATAAATGGCAGGATTTATACTATGCAGGAAATCACGAGACGAAGATGCAGAACACGAATCCCTACATATGCAAAGGGACTTAGTAAGAGAATATGTACATAGGGTCGGAGATACCATTGTCGATGAGTTCTTGGAAGAAAAAATCAGCGGAACACTTTATGACCGCCCCGGCATCAAACGAATGTATGAACTGGCAGATGCAAAAATGATTGATACAGTTTATGTAAAAGATTTATCAAGGCTGAGTCGTGACAGATTCTATACGCTTCTTATTGTAAAGGATATGAAAGAGCGAAATGTAAGGATCGTATCTGTAACGGAAGGAATTGACTCCTTTAACAGAAGTGATGATTTAATCATAGGTTTCAAAGGCTTAATAAACGATAGTTATGTGCAAGACATAATCGTCAAAATTCTCGCCGCATTAAGACACAAACAAGAATTTGAAGGAATAGTTATCAATGTGCCAATGGGATACCTAAAGGACAGATACACCAAAAAAGTTGAGATATGTGAGGAGACGGCAGATATTATCAGAAGAATATATAAGTTGTTCTTAGATGGTCATGGTACTGAAACAATAGCAAAAATATTAAATCAAGAAGGTGTCAAAACACCTGCCTATTATGAACTAAAGTTAAAAGGGAAAAGCCTTGGGGAGAACAAACCAAAAGCAGCCTTTGAATATCTATGGACATATTCTATAGTGCGAAGAATTCTCACTAATCCCTTCTACTGCGGAGATTTGGTAAATCATCAAAGGGAGCGGAGTAGAATAACCAAGAAGCAGATAAAGGTGCCTAAAGAGGAACAATTTATACATAGGGATGCTGTCCCTGCAATTATCCCAAGAGAGATTTGGGACAAGGTACAAGAGATTATACGAATAAATTCAGAGGGCAAAGTGAAATCGCAAAGCAATCAGCCTTGCCACAGATATGCATCTCTCCTAAAATGTGGAGACTGTGGTAGTACATTCACGGCAAAAAGGCGAAAAACCAAGGATAAGCCAGACAGAATCGAATATGTGTGTAACGGCTATCACAGACACACTCATATGGTATGTTCCTCTCACAGAATTAACGAATCGGTACTTGACGAGCAGATTTACAAGCAACTTGCCGTAATGAGAGACGGACTATCAAAATGCTCAAGACAAATCGAAAGTGATATACGGTCATGGATGTCGCAGAAAAATAATGTCAGCAAAAGAATAAAAAGGCTTCAGGACAGTATAAATGCAACCGAGCTTGAGGTTGAACAAATACTTATGGAGAAAATCAAGGACAGAGATAATGCCGAAAGATACGAGAGAATGATAGAAAAGCGAAACAGAGAAATCGAAGGCTTCAAAAATGAGATTGTCAAAATAGAGAATATCGATAAAACTATCAAGGAAAGAAAAAAGGCAATGCTCGAAAATGCAAATCTGCTTGACAAAATATTAAGCGAAAAGGAACTGAGCCACACAAATCTGTGTCTGCTGTTAGAAAAAATTATAATCCACGAGGATGACTACGGACTCCGCCTTGAAATACGAATGAAAGCACCATTCCTCGAAAAGAGTTATACAGATGAAATTGGTATGATATACGAGGACGATTTCGAGGAAGTATCTGCCTGACAAATAACAGGCACAAAAAAAGCTTACAGTCAAAATCCTGTAAGCTTTTTGTCGGTGGAAAACACCTCTAATTTTGATAAAATGCTCCTCTGTTAAGAATTTGCATTCCCAATTGTTAAAATAAATTTTACATTTTATTAAATACTATTGACATTACAAAAAAATATAGTATAATATATGTATATAATATTATAAGATAATACAGATTTATGTAGTGATATGGAGGTGCTTCTGTGGTTAAAAATTCAATAAAAATCTTTGCATCTGCAGAGTACTTCTTGTTGTTTTGGCTTTCGGAAAACCTGACAAAAAGTAGGAAAAAAGTATCTGTGAGATTTTCACAGATAGAAATAGCAGAAGAATTAAATTGTAGCCCAACAACGATAAATAAACGAATGCGTTTGTTACAAGATGCCCATTGCATTGAACTTGATGGCAAAAAAGGATACACAATTACAGATAAGGGCAAAGATGTTATAAAGATAATGAGAAAATTAGAGAACCTTGATGGAGGGAAACAAAATGGCAACTACTAAAATTGAAAAATATACCGAAAAACTCACCGAACAAGAGATGAAAATATCTGCTTATGGTGAAAATGATTTTGGATTTGTTTATGTTCAAGGTGAAACAACACCTAACTCTAATATAAACCTTGCTCTTAAAAACGCTGGCGGGAAACCGAAAGACTGTGCTTTGGATGATTTTTCAACTTCTGGTCCTGGGAAGGCAAAGCCGGAGTATGTTATCACTTTAAAGCACGATTTGAACACTATTTTAGTAATAGAGTGTAAAAATTCTGTCAAAAAGCATACAAGCGAGTGCTTAGATCATCCCAAAGACTTTGCCGTTGACGGTGTATTATATTACGCTAAATATCTCAAATCTTATTTCAATGTAATTGCTGTTGCTATCTCTGGAGCAAAAAAAGCTGATATTAAGGTTGATGCTTTTTATTGGGCTAAAAATCAAACAACATATACGGAACTTACTAAATCGAAGAATATTATTTTGGAACCAGAAAACTATTTAAAGTTGGTTCGAGGAGAAAAAGTACAAAAAGCATATAGTCTGCCTGAAGTAAAAGCTACTGCAGTTAACATCCATGATTCTTTGAGAATAAACAAAATGACAGAAAAGTTGAAGCCTTTATTTATTGCGGGAGTTCTTATAGCTTTGCAAGATGAAGATTTTAGTAATGATTATGATAAGATCACCAGTTTTAATACCTTGTTAGATAGTAGCTTATCTGCAATAGAGCGTGTGTTATCGGATGGAGAAATTAGCAATAATAAAATAAAAGAAATTAAAGGGAAATTTGCCGAAATCGGATCAGTTATTAAACTGAGGGCTACCCCTCTTTCTGATGATAATTCTTTGCGTTGGTATATAAATCAACTCGAAATGAAGATCAAACCCATGATGGATTATGTTGGGAACACCATAGATGCACTTGGGATTTTCTATCACGAATTTATTAGTTATTCCTCTGGCGATGGAAACTCTCTTGGTATCGTCCTGACTCCTCAACATTTGACAGAATTTATGGCCGACCTAATCAATATCGACAAGGACTCTCGTGTTGTAGATATTTGTTGCGGTAGCGGGGCCTTCCTTGTAACCGCAATGGGGAAAATGTTTAAAGAGGCAGCAACTCCAGATGACATAGAATACATTCGTAAAAACAATCTTTACGGCATTGAGCAAGATTCTGATATACATACTCTCGCTCTCGCAAATATGATTATGAGAAAAGATGGAAAATCTCATATTTTGCATGGGGATTGTTTTGATAAAAATACAATCAAGAAATTCAAGAATCTTAAAGATACCAAAGGAGACGATATCGTTCTAAACAAAGGATTACTGAACCCTCCGTATTCCCAAAAAGATCATGCAGAACTTGAATTTTTAGAGCAAGAATTGAGCTTGATTTGTCAAGGTGGAGAAGTTGCTGTTGTTTGCCCGATGAGTTGCGCTATAGGCACAAAGTTCAAAGAAGTTAGGGAAAGATTGATGGGAAAGCATACGCTGAAAGCTGTTTTTTCCATGCCCGATGATATTTTTTATGGTCAAGGAGCAGGTACATGCGTTTGTGTAATGGTATGGGAGGCAAAAAAGAAGCATGATTCGAAAGTATCAACTTTTTTTGGATATTATAAAGACGACGGATTTGTGAAACGTAAAAAGCTTGGTAGAGTTGATGCATACGAGAGATGGGAAGCCATAAAATCCGAATGGTTAAGGTTGTATCGCGAAAAAGAGGTTGTAGATGGCTTGACCGCCAAGGCTTGTGTTAGTCATAATAACGAATGGCTTTGCGAGGCCTATATGAAAACCGATTACACAAAATTGACCCGTGAGGATTTCCAAACGACCTTAAATGATTATTTGGCATATCTTGTGAAGGAAGGAAATGTTTATGAATCCAATGACTGATGGCTGGAAAGAATTTTATGTTGGGGATTTATTTCCTAAAATATATAAGGCGATGGCTTATAACAAAGAGGAATTGACATTATGTAAAAGCCAAAATTCTAATAGCATAAGGTATGTAACGCGAACCAACGAGAATAACGCCTGTGAATGCTTGGTTTTGAATGAAGGACTACCCGTTATTGAGGAAGCTAATGCAATTACTATAGGCGATACTACAGCCAATTGTTATTACCAAGCCAAGCCCTTCATTACAGGAGATCACATGGTGATTTTGCGTAGTGAATGGTTAAACGAAAAAAGAGGATTATTTATAATTTCTTTAATAAAGCAAGAAAAATATAAATATTCTTACGGTCGAGCTTTTTTAAAAGGCAAAATTGCTAAAACTCAAATCCCGTTACCTATTAAATATGAAAATGGTGCCCCTTTAATTGACAAATCACATCAATATTCAGAACACGGATATGTTCCAGATTGGGATTATATTGAACAATTTATATCTTCGTTATGTCACCATCCTATAACGACCAAAATCGGCAATGATTACAGCCTCTCGCTTTCCGTATGTGATTGGGAAGAATATACCATTGGTCATTTGTTTAAGATCGAAAAGGGAAAGCGTCTCACTAAAGCTGATATGATTGAAGGAACGGATAACTATTTGGGTGCAATTGATAACAATAATGGTGTTAGGCAAAAAATTTTAGCCGAACGATTGTGGAAACCTAATTGCATAACAGTTAATTATAATGGCAGTGTAGGAGAAGCTTTTTATCAGTCTGAACCATTTTGGGCATCGGACGATGTTAATGTGCTGTACCCCAACGGCTGGGAATTAAATAAGTATATTGGCCTTTTTATAGCGACCATAATTAAGGCAGAACGTCCGAAATATAATTATGGACGAAAGTGGAAAAAAGAAGTTATGAAAAAATCCGTTATAAAACTTCCTACAAAAAATGGTAAACCAGATTGGGATTATATGGAGAATTATATGAAATCTTTACCGTATAGTGATAGAATTTAAAAAGGCCTATAAGTACTCTTCTTAAAACATAAGAACTGTTTTGCTCTTCAAACAATATCACAAAACAAGAAAAACCGCTTCAAGTTATATCTGAAGCGGTTTTGTCCATTTTTCTAAAGAGGCTGAAGGATTTATTTTATGAAAGAATAGAATAACCCCAACTTTTTATCAAAGTTAGGGTTATAATTTGGTGCGGGCGAAGGGACTTGAACCCCCACGATAAAATCACTAGATCCTAAGTCTAGCGCGTCTGCCAATTCCGCCACGCCCGCATATTAAGTTTTTACCTCTTAATTTTTACACGGTGGAGGTACACCGAGGAGGAGCATATCGCTTAATCCTCATATATGAAAACGGAAAAATCCGCAATCAACAATAAATTCACATACAGGACGGAACCTAAGTCTAGCGCGTCTGCCAATTCCGCCACATCCGCATATTAATCGCGTCTTAAATTCGCGTAAAAACTACGCAAACCAAGGTCATCTGCGACTAATACATAATATCATTAAAAATTGCTTTTGTCAATACTTTTTGCTAAAAAGTGATAAGTGGGGTTAAATTTGTTTAACAATTTTATAAACAGCGTCGCAGGCCTCGTCGATATCCCGCCTTGTGTTAAAACAGCTAACACTAAGCCTTGACAGACCACCGCACGTGCCTAATGATTGATGAGCAAGAGGCGCACAGTGTAGCCCACCTCTTGCGGCAATTCCGCTTGCGTCCAGCATGTTGCAAACGGCCACACTGTCTAAGTTGTCTATCTCAAAGCTTACTACACCCACCCTTTTTGCTCCTCCGAATAACGAAACGTGTTCCATTGAGCCAAGCTTGGATATCAGCCTGTCAGTAAGCTCCTGCTCATATTCGTGGATTTTTTCGGTAGAGTTTGCAAGCACAAACTTTATCCCCTCTGAAAGTCCGGCAATTCCCACGACATTAAGCGTTCCGCTTTCCAACCTGTCTGGCAGAAAGTCGGGCTGAAAGGCGCTTTCGGACATAGAGCCTGTTCCGCCAAACATAATCGGTTTTAATTCTATGTCCGGTGAAATATAAAGTCCGCCCGTACCGCTGGGACCGTAGAGCGCCTTGTGTCCGGCAAATGCAAGGAGTGAAATGTTGTCTCTTTTTACGTCAATGTCTACTACCCCTGCGGATTGTGCGGCGTCGACTAAAAGAGGGATGTTTTTTTCTTTTGCCAGTTGCCCGATTTCGCCAATTGGGTTTATAGTCCCGACAACGTTCGACGCGTGGTTTATAACAATCAGCGAGGTGTCGGGGCGCAATGCGTCCTCAACACTCTTTGCAGAAACAAATCCTGTGGGGTCCGCCTTTGCGATTTCGAACTGACAACCGCTGTTAACAATCGGCCTGTAAACAGAGTTGTGCTCCATCCCGCTAATAACGACGTGGCTTTTTGGCGTAACAATTCCGCCAATCGCGATGTTAAGCGCCATAGTGGTATTTAACGTGAATATAACGTTTTCCACCACGTCGATGTTAAAAAGCCGCGCAATCATCTCGCGACACTCGTAAATTTTGTCGCTTGCTCTGATGGCAGCCTCGTGCCCGCCTCTGCCGGGGTTTGCACTGTAAAATGCAATCCAGTTCCCCACTGCGTCGATAACCGCCCTAGGCTTTTTAAGCGTGGTTGCGGCGTTGTCAAGATATATCATAAGCTTACGCTCCTTTTATTCAATAATCCATTTTTTCAAATTCACTGTCCGAGTTTTGCTTGTAAAAACCCTTGATTTTAACACCGTACTCTTTTGAGGCGTTAATTATTTCAGTTGCTTTTTGAAAGTTGTCAACCCTTATGCTGTACGAGCATCCGGCTGTCGAAATTTTAGCTGGCGTGTGCATAACACGAATGTTGTCTTTGTCGTATCTAAACTTATTTTTTATCCCTGTTGCAAATGTTACGGAGTTGTATACTATATAATACAATTTTCGACACCTCCGATAATATACACTCATTTTATAATATGAAAGCGGAGTAGTCTTTGCCATTTGTTAAAATACTATTTAATGTTTCGTTTTTCAAAGTATGTTTTGCTGTCCTCTCCCGAAGGGCGAATAAATCGTTTTAGTAAATAAAGACATTCCGTGTCGTGTGTGATTTTGTTGCTGCCCTCCTTGCAAGATAGCGAGGCTAAAAAGCCAAGCTCTTTAATTATTTCGCAAGATGCGTTGCTTACTCCGCCAAACGGATATGTAAAGGCGGTGGGAGACCTCCCCGTTTTTTCTTTTAATAGCTTTTGCAGCTTTGTAAGGTCCTCTCTCAGTATCCGCTCGTATTCCTCGTTGCTTTCGCCCTTGTTTTTCTTGCACCCTGACCTTTTTTCGGTAATAGCGTGCAGAGCGTAGGTGTGGTTTTGTATTTCTACAATATCTGACTTTTGCAGCTCGTCAATCTGCGCCCACGTAAGGTAAGAATAGGTCGGCTTCGATTCGTCCCCGCCCGAGAACGTGTCTGCGTATTCCCCCACCACAGATATCACCATTTTCATACCGTACTTTTCCATAAGCGGATAAGCGTAATACATGTTGTTGTAATGTCCGTCGTCAAAGGTTAATATTATTGGCTTTTCAGGCAGAGGCTGTTTGTCATAAACATATTCAATCAGCTCCCCTATCGTAATTGCGGTAAATCCCCTTTCGCTCAAAAATTCAAGGTCGCGCTCCAACTGCTCGGGCGTTACTATGTATTTGGGGGATTGCCTGTTGTCCTTTAAAACGCTGTGGTACATAATTATCGGCACGTCTACCCCGTCATCACCTTGGGCAAAAGTAAGGCTTAATGCAAAAGCTACACAAACCATAACCGAAAAGCACACTATGTTTTTAAACTTCAAGGTCAGGAACATATTCCATACAGCCTCTCTTGGTCTGATTTTTGGTTATTAATAAATATATGCCATAAGCCAAAAAATATAAATAAAAATAGCCCAAAATACTTGAAAAATGGCAGATTTTGTGTTATTATTCTAAGTATGTGTAGGTGTTTGTAAATTTCACACCTGAGTGGGAGGTAAATATGATAAATGTAGCAGTTTTAGGCTTTGGAACAGTAGGCTCCGGAGTTGTTGAAATAATCAATGGTAAAGACTTTGCCGGCAAGCTCGATAAGGATATCCAGGTTACAAAGATTCTTGATATACGCACGTTCGAGGGCAGCCCGTTTGCTGACCTTGTAACTGCTGACTTTGACAGTATCCTAAACGACGATTCTATCAAGATCGTTGTCGAGACTATGGGTGGAACAAACCCTGCGTACGACTTTACCAAGAGAAGCCTTTTGGCAGGTAAAAGCGTCGTAACTTCTAATAAAGAGCTTGTTGCTACTCACGGTACAGAGCTAATAAGGCTTGCTCGTGAAAACAACGCTTCGTATATGTTCGAGGCGAGTGTGGGCGGCGGCATTCCGATTATCCGTCCGCTTTGCAACTGCCTTGCGGCTAATGAAATCAATAGCGTTATGGGTATCTTAAACGGTACTACAAACTATATTCTTACCAAGATGATAAAGGACGGCGAAAGCTTCGAGTCCGCTCTTTCCAACGCACAGGCAAAGGGCTATGCAGAGCGTAACCCTGCTGCTGACGTAGAGGGCACAGACGCGTGCAGAAAGATTGCCATTTTGGCGTCTTTGTCGTTTGGAAAGTATGTAGACTGTAACCAGATAAGCACAGAGGGTATCACAAAAATAACCTTAAAAGACGTTAAATACGCTGAAAAACTTGGCAAGAGCATCAAGCTTATAGGCCAGTGCAAAAAGGTAGGGGACAAGGTGTTTGCAAAGGTGTCTCCGCTTATGTTGCCGGGGGACAATGCTCTTTCCGATGTTGAGGGCGTTTTCAATGCAATCTTGGTTAACGGCAGCGCAACAGGCGACGTAATGTTCTATGGCAAGGGCGCGGGCAAGCTTCCTACCGCCAGCGCAGTTGTAGCTGACGTAATCGATATAGTAAGACACGACGGCCGCGGCGCTCCGTACTGGGAAGATGGCGGCGTGCTCACGGACGAAAATCCGGATAAGGTTAGCCTGTATGTAAGACTAAACGCAAAGGATGCCGGCGAATGTGTAAAGAGCATCTTTGGCGACGTTACGCTCTTGGCTGACGACTTGGAGGAGTTTGTGTTCATTACCGCTCCTGACAGCGAAAGCTCGCTTAACGCTAAGGTTTTGGATTTAAAGTCCAGGCTGGGAGAAGAATCAGTTAAAAATACAATTTGGTCTATAAATTAATTTGGAGGTAGAGCTGTGGTAACTGTAAGGGTTCCTGCTACAAGCGCGAATATAGGCAGCGGCTTTGATTGTGCGGGCATAGCTTTGCAGCTTTACAACACGATCAGCGTTGAGGAAATAGACTTTGGTCTTCAAATCGAGGTTTTGGGCGGCAATTCAAAGTACGTTCCGCTCGACGAGCGCAACTTGGTCTATCGCACCATAAAGACCACGTTCGATAAAATCGGCTACACCCCAAAGGGCCTTCGTATTGTTCAGAAAAACGACGTTCCTGCAACACGGGGCCTCGGGAGCAGCAGTACGTGTATAGTCGGCGGTATTATGGCGGCAAACGCCATTTGCAATAACCCTTTGACCAGACAAGATATCATTAATTTTGCGGCTGAATTAGAGGGCCACCCCGATAACGTAACCCCTGCAATAACCGGTGGGATGGCGGTGGCGGTTAAAAATAAAGAGGTCAAGTATCTTAACTTCCCCGTTAATAACGAAAAGCTTGATTTTGCGGTGTATGTACCCAACTTTTCTTTAAGGACCAAGGTGTCAAGGGCTGTTTTGCCCGAGCGCATAAGCTATCGGGATGCAAGCTATAACGTAGGCCGTTCCGCGCTTTTGATAGGCGCGATGCTTACCGAGGACTATTCGCTTCTTTCGACGGCGCTTCAAGACCGTATGCACCAGTATTACCGCAAGCGACTTATAGGCGGCGCGTCAAAGATATTCTACGAGGCTGATAAAAGGGGAGCCCTTGGCACTTATATAAGCGGTGCAGGCCCTGCAATAGTCTCAATAATAAATAAGCAAGACGGCGAACGCTTTTATAGCGAGATGAATAAATATATTACAAGCAATTTTAAAAACTGGCAGTTTATGTTTGTGCCTGTCGATAATGAGGGTGCAACTGTTTTATAAGGAGAGGATTAAATGAGTTTAATAGTACAAAAGTTTGGAGGCAGCTCAGTTGCCAACTGCGAAAAGGTCGAAAGAGTAGCTCAAAGAGTGGTAGACACCTATAAAGAGGGTAACTCCGTAGTAGTAGTAGTTTCTGCTCAGGGCGACACAACAGACGACTTTTTGGAAAAGGCAGCCGAGATTAACACAAATCCGTCTAAAAGAGAGATGGACGTTTTGCTCTCAGCGGGCGAGCAGATTTCCATGGCGCTTCTTGCTATGGCGATAGAAAAGCTTGGCTTCCCTGTTGTTTCGTTGACAGGCTGGCAGGCAGGTATTAAGACCAATAGCCTTTACGGAGCGGCGAGAATTTCTAAAATCAATACCGAAAGGCTCGAAAAGGAGCTCGACGCTAAGAGAATCGTTATCGTAGCAGGCTTCCAGGGCTTTAATAAATACGACGATATCACAACTCTCGGCAGAGGCGGCAGCGATACGACTGCTGTGGCTTTGGCTGCGGCGCTAAACGCAGATAAGTGTGAAATATATACAGACGTAGACGGTGTCTACACAGCAGACCCAAGAATAGTTGACAATACCAAAAAGCTTACAGAAGTTTCTTATGACGAAATGTTAGAGCTTGCAAGCCTCGGTGCGAACGTGTTGCATAACCGTTCTGTTGAGCTTGCGCTTAAACATAACGTAAAGCTTGAGGTTAAATCCAGTTTCGAAAGAATAGAAGGTACAGTAGTTAAGGAGGTAAATAGCGTGGAAAAGATGTTGGTTAGAGGTGTAACAAGAGACAACGATGTAGCAAGAATTTCAATAGTAGGTATAGATGACGAGCCGGGTAAGGCGTTTAGAGTGTTCTCGCTTTTGGCGAAGCACAATATTAACGTTGACGTAATATTGCAGTCAATCGGCAGACACGATACAAAGGATATTTCCTTCACAGTAGCAGAAAACCAGCTCGAATCCGCAGTGGCTGTAATCAACGACAACCTCGACTCCATCGGAGCAGAGTCTGTTGAGTACAACAAGAATATCTCCAAGGTTTCAATCGTAGGTTCAGGTATGGTTAGTAACCCGGGCGTTGCCGCAAAGATGTTTGAGGCTTTGTACGATGCACACATCAATATCCATATGATTTCCACTTCGGAAATTAAGGTTTCCGTTCTCATCGACCAGAAGGATGCGGAAAATGCAGTTCGTGCTATCCACGAAAAGTTTATAAGCCATGAATAATGATAAAATAGAGGGCAGAAACCCGGTCACCGAGGCGATAAAGTCCGGAAGAGAAATCGATAAGCTGCTTGTTTCTGCGCGTGAAGGCAGCATAAAAAAGATAGTAGCTATGGCGAAGGAAAAGGGCATAGTCGTGCAGGAGGTCGTAAAGTCCAAGCTTGACGAGCTTTCCGAGACGGGCGCCCATCAGGGCGTAATAGCCCTGGCTGCTGCACATAGCTATTCAACCGTCGAGGATATCTTAGCCCTTGCGGAAGAAAAAGGCGAGCCGCCTTTTATCATCCTGCTTGACGAGATAACCGACCCGCATAACTTGGGTTCTGTTTTAAGGACTGCAAACGCAGTAGGCGCCCATGGCGTAATCGTGCCCAAGCGCCGTAGTGTAGGCCTTTCAAGCGTTGTTGCCAAGACGTCTGCGGGCGCTTTGGAATACACGCCTGTTGCCAGGGTTTCAAACCTCGCACAGACCATAGATTCTTTGAAGGAAAAAGGCGTCTGGTTTTACGCCACTCATCAGGACGCTACACAAAGCTATACCGAGGCAGATTTAAAAGGCGCCATCGGTATCGTAATCGGTAGCGAGGGCAAGGGCGTAAGCCGTATAGTTGCAGAAAAGTGCGACTTTCTAATCAGTATCCCGATGAAGGGCGAAATCAATTCTCTAAACGCTTCTGTTGCGGCAGGAGTTATAATGTATGAGGCTAACAGACAACGTACGGAGGTCAGAAAATGAGAGCAGTAATTACAGTAATCGGTAAAGACCAGGTCGGAATAATCGCTAAGGTCTCAGCCGAGCTTGCCGAAAACGGCATAAATATTTTAGATATAACACAGACCATAATGCAGGATTTGTTCACGATGATAATGCTCGTTGATATTTCCTCGGCTTCTTCTCAGTTTGCAAAGATTTCGGACAGCCTTGCTAAAATCGGTGAGGATATGGGCCTTGAAATACGTTGTCGCCATGAAGAGATTTTCAACTCAATGCACAAGATTTAAAGAGGGACGTTATGATAAATTATAGCGAAATAATGGAAACTATCAAGATGATCAGCGACGAAAACCTTGATATCCGCACAATAACGATGGGTATCTCGTTGCTCGATTGTATAGATAGCGACATTGATAAAACCTGTACAAACATTTATGATAAAATTACTAAAAGCGCAAAGGACCTTGTCAAAACAGGCGAGGATATCGAGCGCACATACGGTATACCGATTATTAATAAGCGTATTTCCGTTACCCCGATTTCGCTAATCGGCGGGGCGTGTAAGAATGCTGAGGACTTTGTCCCGATAGCCCGCGCTCTTGACAGGGCGGCAGATACTACGGGAGTCAACTTTATCGGTGGCTTTTCCGCGCTGGTGCAAAAGGGCTGTACAAAGGGCGACATAATGCTTATGGACTCTATTCCTCAGGCACTTTGTGAGACCAATCGCGTCTGCTCGTCTGTCAATGTCGGCTCGACAAAGGCGGGTATCGATATGGATGCCGTGTATAAAATGGGCAAGGTTATTAAAAAGACTGCCGATTTAACACGCGACACCAAGGGCTTTGGCTGTGCCAAGCTCGTAGTCTTTTGTAACGCTGTTGAGGACAATCCGTTTATGGCGGGCGCTTTTCACGGCGTAGGCGAGGGAGACCGCGTAATTAACGTTGGTGTTTCCGGCCCCGGCGTTGTGAAAAAGGCTTTGGAACAAGTCAAGGGCGCAGATTTTAGCGTCGTAGCCGATACGATTAAAAAGACTGCGTTTAAAATAACAAGAATGGGCCAGTTGGTAGCGCGTGAGGCGTCCGAAAGGCTTGGCGTACCGTTTGGTATTGTCGATTTGTCTTTGGCACCTACTCCTGCAATAGGCGATAGCGTTGCGCATATTTTAGAGGAAATGGGCGTCGAAAAGTGCGGAACTCACGGTAGCACTGCCGCTCTCGCTCTTTTAAACGACGCAGTCAAAAAGGGTGGCGTTATGGCGTCTTCCCACGTGGGCGGCCTTAGCGGTGCGTTTATCCCTGTTTCCGAGGATGCCGGTATGATAGATGCGGCGATTTGCGGTTGCCTCACTTTGGAAAAGTTAGAGGCTATGACCTGCGTTTGCTCGGTAGGCCTTGATATGATAGCAGTTCCGGGCGACACTACTGCGGAGACAATCTCTGCGATAATAGCGGACGAGGCGGCAATCGGTATGATTAATAACAAGACCACCGCTGTTCGTATAATTCCGGCTCCGGGATGTAAGGTTGGAGACATGGTAGAGTTTGGAGGCCTTTTGGGCACAGCTCCTGTTATGCCTGTTAATAATTACAGTAGCGCCGACTTCGTAAAGCGCGGAGGAAGAATCCCTGCCCCAATGAATAGTCTTAAGAATTAATTTGTTTAAATGATATAAAAAGGCTTTATCAAAATGTTAAATTCATTTTGATAAAGCCTTTTTTCAGCTGGACGGAAAATAGCGCAGATTGGACAAACTGAGCGAAAGCAAGGGATACTTGCTTTCGGATACCCGAAGGCGTACATAAGGTACGTCGAGAGGCGAAGTTTGTTCGAAACACAATGCAATTAAAAACAAAAGAAATTCGCAATATAGCGAATTTCTTCATTAAATATTTATATTATTTTTACCTTGTCGATGTAGCAAAAGGCATTATAACTCGTTTTTGCATTGTGTGGTGTGTGCATTTTACTACAGCTTAAGCGTGATATAATTTTTTTGTTTGATACTGCGGTTCACATGTTAAGTTAATTCCAAGCTTTTTAAATGTGGAATTATCTGTTTGCGAAAGTATAACCGACGAGTGTGCCTCCAAGTTTTTAAGCTCTCCAAGCTTTTCAAAGGCTTTTTTTGCAATCGGGTCGGTCGTAGCACTCATCGCCAGGGCAATTAACGTCTCGTCGATATGTAGCCTTGGGTTGTGATTGCCAAAGTTGTTTATTTTAAGGTTCTGAATAGGCTCCAATACATGTGGAGAAATAAGGCATATTTCGTCGTCTATGCCGGCAAGGCGCTTTAATGCGTTTAGTATAGCGGCTGCGGAAGCACCGAGCAACTTGCTTGATTTTCCGGTAACTATTTCACCATTCGGAAGCTCAATTGCAGTAGCAGGCACACCTGTCGCTGCGGCCTTGTCAAGCGCAGCTTTTGCCACCTTTCTGTCAGAAGCGCTGATGTTTGCCTGCTTCATTATAAGCTCTATTTTGTAGACAGAGTCCATACTCAAAAGTCCGCGTTTTACGTCGTTTAGCGTGTGGTAATATCTTCTTATAATTTCGTTTTTAGACGCCACGCACACAATGTCGTCGTCAATTATGCAGTTCCCCGCCATGTTAACGCCCATGTCTGTTGGCGACTTGTATGGGCTTTCGCCCAAAATCTTTTCAAAAATCGCGCTGAGTACGGGGAATACCTCGATATCTCTGTTGTAGTTAACTGTTGTCTCTCCGTACGCTTCAAGATGGAACGGGTCAATCATGTTAATATCGTTAAGGTCTGCGGTAGCAGCCTCGTACGCAAGGTTTACAGGGTGTTTAAGCCCAATATTCCATATCGGGAAGGTTTCAAATTTTGCATACCCTGCCTTTAATCCGCGCTTGTTCTCGTGGTAAAGCTGGGAAAGACAAACAGCCATCTTTCCGCTTCCGGGGCCGGGCGCGGTAACAACAACCAACGGGCGTGTTGTTTCAATGTACTCGTTTTTGCCGTATCCGTCGTCGCTTACAATCAGCTCGATGTTGGCGGGGTACCCCTCAATGGGATAGTGTAAAAACACCTTCATCCCCATGTTTTCAATTTTCTTTTTAAAGCTGTTAACAGCAGGCTGGCCGCCGTACTGAGTGATAACAACGCTGCCCACGTAAAGCCCAATCGTGCGAAAAGCGTCGATAAGACGAAGTACATCCTGGTCGTAGGAAATGTTGTAGTCGCTTCTGATTTTATTTTTAACAATATCCTTTGCACAAATGGTTATAACGATTTCAAGCTCGTTTTTAAGGTGCAAAAGCATCTTAATTTTGCTGTCGGGTTTAAATCCGGGAAGAACACGAGACGCGTGGAAGTCGTCAAAAAGCTTGCCCCCAAGCTCCAAATATAGCTTAGAACCAAACTTAGATATTCGTTCTTCAATATAACGAGATTGCAACTGCAAGTATTTTTCATTATCGAATCCTACGCTACCCGCCATTTTTCTCACTCCTTTAAATCTCAACGGCACTATTATACTACAAAAATTTATAAATTTCAATAAAAAGAGTAAAAATATTAATGTCATATAACCGTTCATTAACCCCAAGCGCCTGAAAAGTCAGTTTTTGCGTTAAAAATGTTGACAATAAAGGTATAATATGTTAGAATATTAACGTGATAGAGGTGCGTTTCTTCATAAGTAGCTTCCGTCGCTAAGCTTTCGCACAGGCTTGGCGGATGTGAAAGGGTTGGGCGCCGAAGACGGCCGAGGCGTAAGGCCGTTCTGGCAAAACGAAATAAGATTCGTTTTGTTGTCGCACAGGCGGATTTGTCCGCCCGTACGGAGAGCTATCTTTATTGTAATATTGTATTGTATTATTATAAAGATAGTCTATGACTGTCTTTTTTTATATGTTTGGAGGTTTTATTATGAAAAACACAATATTCCGTGGAGTAGCCACTGCAATTGTCACACCGCTTGACGAAAACGGGGTTGACTACGCAAAGTTTGCCGACCTTATAGAGTGGCAAATCAAAGAGGGAATTAACGCTATCGTAGTTTGCGGTACAACTGGCGAAAGCTCGACACTTACCGACGAAGAGCACAAAGAGGCAATCGCCTTTGCGGTTAAGCAGGTTGCAGGTCGCGTGCCCGTAATTGCAGGAACAGGAAGTAACGATACAGCATACGCTGTATCACTGACAAAGTTTGCGTGCTCTGTTGGTGCGGATGCTATGTTGGTTGTTACCCCGTATTATAACAAGGCTACACAAAAGGGCCTTATAAAGATGTTTACAGAAATTGCAGACGCCAGCACAAAGCCGATTATTCTCTATAACGTTCCTTCAAGAACAGGAGTCAATATCTTGCCTGAAACATGCGCTGCTTTGGCAGACCACCCGAACATTTGTGCAATCAAAGAGGCAAGCGGCAATATTTCCCAAATTGCCCAGACAGCCGCTTTGGTTAAGGGTAAGATGGATATATATTCAGGCAACGACGACCAGATTGTTCCTGTTATGTCCCTGGGCGGTATAGGTGTTATCTCCGTTTTGTCTAACATTATGCCTAAAAAGACTGTGGAAATATGCGATAGCTTCTTTGCAGGCGACGTTTCAAGGAGCGCAGACCTTCAGCTTGAACTTTTGCCACTTATCGACGCGTTGTTCTGTGAGGTTAACCCGATTCCTGTCAAGGCTGCCACAGCGGCAATGGGCTTTTGCAAAAACTATGTAAGACTTCCTCTTACATGTATGGAAAAGGAAAATGAGGACAAATTATTAAAGCTTATGGCAGAGCAAAAACTAATCTGAGGATGTGCATTTATGATATGTAAAAACATTACTGTTAAAGACGGCACGCTGTACTTTGCGGGCATGGATACAACCGTTCTTGCTAAAAAGTATAACACCCCGCTTTACTTAATGGACGAAAATAGAATAAGAGAAAACTGCCGCACATATACACAGGCTATGAATAAATATTTTGACGGCAACGCCGTAGCGCTGTACGCGAGTAAGGCGGCGTCGTTTAAGAGGATGTACGAAATAGTGGGCGAAGAGGGCATGGGCGCCGACGTTGTTTCTGCGGGGGAAATATACACCGCAGCAAAGGCAGGCTTTTCGCTCGAAAATGTGTATTTTCATAGTAATAATAAAACCGACTTTGACGTAGAGTTTGCGGTTGACAATAACGTTGGCTACTTTGTGGTGGATAACGCCGAGGAACTTGGCGTGATAGATTCTGTCGCCGCTTCAAAGGGCGTAAGGCAAAAGATTTTGCTAAGACTCACCCCGGGTATTGATACCCACACCTACGAGGCGGTAAATACCGGTAAAGTCGACTCCAAGTTCGGCACAGCCATCGAAACAGGCCAGGCAATAAAGATGGTGGAATACGCCCTTGGTTTTAAAAATATAGACCTTGCGGGCTTCCATTGTCATATAGGCTCTCAGGTGTTCGATTCAGATACTTTTTTCAGAGGGTCTGAGATTATGCTTGCCTTCATAGCAGAGGTTAAGGATAAGTTCGGGTTTGTAACAAGGGAGCTAAGTTTGGGCGGAGGCTATGGCGTAAGGTATGTTGAAGATGACCCAACCATCGATATCGACGCTAATATAAAGATGGTTTCCGAGGTTGTAAAGTCCGAGTGTAAAAGGCTTTCGATAGATGTGCCTAAGATAATTATGGAGCCCGGCAGAAGCATAGTGGCTGACGCAGGTATGACTCTTTACACTGTAGGAACTGTAAAGGAAATTACAGGGTATAAAAATTACGTTTCCGTAGACGGAGGTATGACAGACAACCCGAGGTTCGCTCTTTATGGGTCGCAGTATACGCTCTATGTTGCCAATAAGATGGAGCAAAAGAGCGACTTTTTGTGCTCCGTAGTCGGCAGATGTTGCGAAAGCGGAGACATTATCCAGGAAAACGTAATGCTTCCCAAGCCCAAAAGGGGCGACATAGTAGCGGTTTGTACCACGGGTGCATACAACTACTCAATGGCGTCAAACTATAACCGCCTTACAAGGCCGCCGGTAGTTATGATAAAGGATAATGAAGATTACCTTGCGGTTAAAAGGGAAACATTAGACGACATAATCTCAAACGACATATAAACTGCCGTATTAAAATGCGCACATCACACAATGCCATAAAAAAAGGGCGTGGATTTTATCCACGCCCTTAATTTTTTTGGTTAAGCTTTTTTAGTTGTAATTGCCTTTATTACGAACAATGTCGCTATCGTAAGAATAACACCTATTGGAAGAAGAATATAAGCGTTTTGTATAATACCTGCGAGCAAATACATCACAAACGAAATTCCCGCAACAGTAACCGCGTACGGCATCTGTGTCGAAACGTGGTTAATATGGTTAGACTGGCTGCCTGCCGATGCCATAATTGTTGTATCGGAAATTGGTGAGCAGTGGTCGCCGCAAACAGCGCCGGCCATACAAGCAGAAACAGCGATAATTGTAATCTCGTTTCCTAAGCCGCCAAACGCAGCAATAACTATCGGAATAAGGATACCAAATGTTCCCCACGAAGTACCTGATGCAAATGCAAGAACACAAGCAACAAGGAATACAATAGCAGGAAGGAAGTTAACAAAGCTTGCAGCAGAACCTTCAACCAAAGCGGCGATAAAGTCAGCGGCACCAAGAGAATCTGTCATAACTTTAAGCGTCCATGCAAAGGTAAGAATCATAATAGCAGGAACCATTGCCTTAAATCCTTCAGGGATACAATCCATACATTCTTTAAACGAAAGCACTCTGCGGGCAAACATGTATATAATAGTAAATACAAGAGCAATTGAAGAACCGATAACAAGACCTACAGAAGCGTCGCTGCCTGCGAATGCGTCAATAAAGCTTGTACCGCTGAAAAATCCACCTGTGTAAATCATACCAATTACGCAAGCGATAATAAGAACTACAATCGGCAAAACAAGGTCAATAACCTTACCCTTTGCATTGATGTCGTTGTTTTCAAGAGCCTTGAAGCTTTCTGCATCGTCCGAAGAGAAAAGGTCGCCGTTTTCGGCATTTTCTTCAATCTTCTTCATCGGACCAAAGTCAAATTTCATAAGTACTATGGTAAACATCATCACTATCGTAAGTATAGCGTAGAAGTTATAAGGAATAGCCTTGATAAAAAGCTCAAGTCCGTTCATACCGGAATCCTGTGCAAAGCCTGCAACAGCAGCAGCCCAGGAAGAAATAGGAGCAATGATACACACCGGAGCTGCCGTAGCATCTATAAGGTAAGCAAGCTTTGCTCTTGAAATCTTAAATTTGTCCGTAACAGGACGCATAACAGAACCAACAGTAAGACAGTTAAAGTAGTCGTCTATAAAGATAAGAACACCAAGTACAATTGTTGCACACTGTGCGCCGATTTTGCTCTTGATATGAGTAGACGCCCATTTACCAAAAGCTGCGCTGCCGCCGGCCTTGTTCATAAGAGCGACTATTGCACCAAGGATAACGAGGAATACTAAAATACCAACGTTCCAGCTGTCAGAAAGCGACGCGATAAATCCGTCAACAAGCATGTGGTTCATCGTAGCTTCGAAATTAAAGTCCGCATACAAAAGCGCACCAATCAATATTCCGACAAACAACGAGCTGTAAACTTCCTTTGTTATAAGCGCAAGACCGATAGCAACAAGCGGTGGAACAAGCCCCCAGAAAGTGCCAAATAGTCTGACAGTCTCCTCAGCACCCTCTCCGTCGGCAAAAACCATAAAAGGAACTGCAACGATCAGGATAGCCAAAATAGATGTAAGCAGCTTTAATAGCTTAGACCTGCTTGGTTTTTTCATTTGAAAACCCTCCTAAAATAAATTGAGTCATACATATACGTCGTTTAAGACGTAATATATGGTAATAATATCATTTATTACGCCTTTTCGCAATATGGAATATCTACAAAAAACATCTGCAATTTTGTGCTTTTTTACATAATATAAGGATTTTTTCTGTTTTATACTTGCGAAAAAAGCATATCACACCACACTTATGTTTACGGAAAATTCCTTGTCCTCCGCATCGTCCTCGTGCGGCTCGGTAAATAGCCTGTACCTTTTTGCAAGCATCTCTGCCGCTTTTTGCCGTTGCGAAAGACTGGGATATTCTTGTTTTTCGTCGTTTTCTCCCATCGGCGCTTCCCCTCTCATAACGGCGGTAAGAAATTCTAAAACCTCGTCAGGCGTTGCAATTTTGTCGTTTGAAGGGTAAGATGCCAGATACTCCAATACAGCCTTGTCTCTTAAAAGTCTGCTTCCGTATCCCCTGCTTTTGTAGCCGGCAGCTGCCGCGCTTTTTTCTGCGTCTGCGCAGGCGAGGTAATTATCGGCAAAAATCTTTTTTCTTCTACTTATCTTATTCATTTTCCCCACTCCAATCTATGTCCATTTGCGCAATCTTTTCAAGCGCCCGCTTTTCGATAATCTGACAGTTTCTCTGTTCATACAGCATATACTCGGGCATCCTTAACCAGTCTATCCCTTCTATGTATCGGTAGTATATAATGTTTCTCTCGTTGCCCTCCAGCCCGTCCAGTATGCTCTCAATCAGTTTCAGCCTTCGCCTTAGCTTGTCCGCGTCTTTTTCCATAGAGTCTGTAATGTTGTAGTATATTTTTTTCAGCGCCTTCTCGCTCTCGGGAATGGGGTTTACAAGTATTTTTCTAAAATCCGACAGGTGTGCTGTCCTAAGTTCCAGTTCTCTTTTCATAAGCGTGTAGCTTCTAAGCTTTCTTCGTATCGCCGCGTATTCAGCCCTTTTCATATTTCACCCTCCTCAAAAATCCACTTTCCGCTAAAAAACCAGTCAACAAATTCGTCCCGTTCCGCCTTTTCGTCCAAAACTCTGCCAAGAGCGTATCCAAACGCAAATTTCACGTCCACGTTCTCTCCTTCCTCGCTTAATATACCTCTGTAATATGGCACTAAAACGCCCTCCTTTACTTTGCAAATCGCAAACTTTAAGTTTATTATATATTGCGTTTTGCAAAATGTCAAGTCGTTTTTTACAAAAAAATTGCAAAATGCAAAAAAACATTGACAATCCCACCCCATATTTATTATTATATAGTAAAGGTATAAAGTTAATATTTTAACTGCAAGAAAGGGCTGTGAGTTACATGGCGAAATTTAATAAAAACCTTGCGGATGCAAGACTTCTTCAAGGGATTTCGCAAAAGGCTATGGCAGAGGCGCTGGGAGTTGCCCAGTCGACATATTCTCTGTACGAAAAGGGCGCGCGCGAGCCTAATATAGAAAAAATCGTTGCAATATCAGAGATTCTTAAAGTATCTGCCGACGAGCTTTTAGGTGTAAAGACAAAAGAATCTGAGCTTTACGAGATGTTTTTGTTGCTGGACAGCATAGACAGGGCAGAGATAACAGGCACGATAAAACAAATGCTAAAAAGCGAAAAATACAAGGGGGAAGAGAAATGAGTCAGATACAGTTTCCTTATGGTAAGGAAAAACTCAGTATAGATATACCGGACGGTAGCTTAAACGGGGTTTTGGTTTCAAAGCTTCATAGCTATCATACCGATAAGACAGAAACAGAGCTCGTTTTAGAGGCGATGGAGTCGCCTGTGGGCACAGACAGGCTTTCAGAGCTTGCCAGGGGTAAGCAAAAGGTCGTAATAATAGCGAGCGACCACACCCGTCCGGTGCCGAGTAAAGCGATTATCCCGCCTATGCTCGCACAAATCCGCGAGGGCAACCCAAATGCCGATATCACCATCCTTATCGCCACAGGCTGCCATAGAGGCACTACAAAGGACGAGCTTATATCAAAGTTTGGCGAAGATATAGTAGCTAATGAAAAAATCTACATCCACGACTGCGACGAAGAAGATATGCTGGTTAAAATCGGCACGCTTCCGTCGGGTGGAGAGCTTGTAGTAAATAAGCTTGCTGTCGAGGCCGACTTGCTTGTTGCAGAGGGCTTTATCGAGCCACACTTTTTTGCCGGTTTTTCGGGAGCCAGAAAGAGCGTCCTTCCCGGCATAGCTGCACGCAAAACTGTTCTCGCTAACCATTGTAGCGAATTTATAGCAAGCCCGTACGCAAGAACAGGTATTTTAGAGAATAACCCAATACATAAAGATATGGTCTACGCAGGCAAGACAGCTAAGCTTGCCTATATAGTAAACGTTGTAATCGATGAGAACAAAAAGGCGATTTTCGCAGTAGCCGGCGATATGGAAAAGGCGCACGAAAAGGGCTGCGAGTTTTTGTCGGGGCTTTGTAAGGCAAAGGCTCTTCCGGCGGATATTGTAATCTCGACTAACGGCGGCTACCCGCTTGACCAGAATATATATCAGTCCGTAAAGGGTATGACCGCTGCGGAGGCGACGGTAAAAGAGGGCGGAGTAATCATAATGCTCTCTAAATGTAACGACGGTACAGGCGGCATGGACTTTTATGAGCAGATGAAAGAGGAAGAGGACATTGGTAAAATTGAGCAGAAGTTTATGGCGCGCGGCCGTAACGAGACGCTCACAGACCAGTGGATGACACAGATTTTAGTCAGGATTTTAAAGCACTGTTCGGTAGTTTATGTGTCAGACGCTCCTGACGAAATGATACGCGATTACCATATGATTCCTGCGCATTCTTTGGACGAGGCTATACAAAAGGCCCGCGAGATATTGGGTAGGGATGACGCAAGCGTAACAGCCATCCCCGACGGCGTGTCAGTAATGGTTGTAAAATAGTATAAAAAAAACACCTTCATTTGATGAAGGTGTTTTTGTTTTTTATGGTTTACATCGGCGTATATCCGTCAGGAATTTCAAAGAGCGAAGCGTCAATATCTGTCGAGTACGAAATATATTTGGTAATAACTTCACCGTTTGGTGCTTTTGTTATAATGTACTGTATGTCGCCGCTTTCGTCGAACAAATACGTAGTTTCCGTACCGGTTGCTTCTTTGTAAAGTTCATAGTCGTACTCTGCGTTTCGGAAGGTAATTTTGCCGGTTTCAAGAGTCTTTGTTTCAAAGTTGTATGTATCGGATTCGGCCGAGGAGTTTGTTTCGTGTTCTGTATATGTCATGGTGTCAGGGTTTAGCAAATAACCTTTTTGCGGCGTGTATAGATACGCCATATAAGGAATATCGCCTTCATATTCCTGCACAGTGTTGTAAGAGTCCATGTACACTTCCTTATACTTGTATCCGTCGGTAGAAGAAGTGATAAATTCAGTCTGGTAGAATTCTCCCTGTTCTTTAGAACTTATCATATATTCAACAACCGCCGTAAAGTTGGTATTTTTGTATCTTTTGTCGAAAAAGGCAGTAGTTTTTGATTTTTGTGTTTCTACCGAGCCGGTTTTCGTAGTTTTGGTCTGTTGCAGTTCAAGAGCAACTTCAGAAACCTCTTCGTTTTGTATGTCGGGTGTTTGCGGCTGTGCGGCACGCTTGTCCATCTCGCATTTTGTAAAAATAAGCGCAATGCAAATAATCCATACAGCAACAATTACAGAAATAATGGTAGCCTTGGTATTAATATTAGAATTTTTTGTATCTTTTTTCATATGTATTCCTCCTGTTTAAAACATTGTAACATACCGCAATATTTTTTTCAATATTAATTTTTGACAGGGAGGTCAAACACCGCTTTTTCTTGACATTTTGGCTGTTTTAATGTAATATATATAATAAATAAAAAAGCAATAGTTGTTTTGGGTTTTTGCTTACCCGCAACCGGTACAAACAGTTCCTCGCACGGGAACAGATTAATATAAATCGTGCAGAAAGGCAATGAAATTAATGGACAAGCAGAAGAAATTTGTTGAAGAAATCACATCCATGGATGTAGACTTTGCAAAATGGTACACCGATATAGTTAAAAAGGCTGACTTAATCGAATATTCCAGCGTAAGGGGATGTATGATAATCCGCCCCTACGGCTATGCAATCTGGGAGAATATACAAAAGGTTTTAGACTCCAAGTTCAAAGAGACCGGCCACGAAAACGTGTATATGCCGATGTTTATTCCCGAAAGCCTTTTGCAAAAGGAAAAGGACCACGTAGCAGGCTTTGCTCCCGAGGTTGCCTGGGTTACACATGGCGGAAGCGAAAAGCTCCAGGAAAGGCTTTGCGTTCGCCCGACGTCCGAGACTCTGTTTTGTGACCACTACGCTAATATAATACATTCCTACCGCGACCTTCCCAAGCTTTATAACCAGTGGTGCTCTGTTGTAAGGTGGGAAAAGACCACAAGGCCTTTCTTGCGCTCTGTTGAGTTCTTGTGGCAGGAGGGCCACACTGTGCATGAAACTGCTCAGGAAGCCATTGAGGAAACTCAGAGAATGTTAAATGTTTACGCTGATTTTTGCGAAAATTACCTTGCAATTCCGGTAATTAAGGGCCAAAAGACCGATAAAGAAAAGTTTGCAGGCGCGGAGCAGACCTACACTATCGAAAGTATGATGCACGACGGCAAGGCGCTCCAGGCGGGCACTTCTCACTACTTTGGCGACGGCTTTGCAAGGGCGTTTGATATACAGTTTACCGACAGAAATAACCAGTTGCAGTACGTCCACGAGACTTCGTGGGGCGTTTCGACCAGGCTCATCGGCGCGATTATCATGATGCACGGCGACGACAACGGCCTTGTGCTTCCTCCGAAGATTGCTCCGCTTCAGGTTATCATAGTTCCTGTTGCGATGAATAAAGAGGGCGTGCTCGAAAAGGCGGAGGAGCTTCAAAACAGGTTGAAGGGCATCGTCAGCGTTAAGCTCGACTCTTCCGATAAATCTCCGGGCTGGAAGTTTAGCGAGTACGAGATGAAGGGCGTTCCCGTAAGAGTGGAAATCGGTCCTAAGGATATTGCGAACAACCAGTGCGTTTTGGTAAGACGTGACACTCACGAAAAGATCTTCGTTTCTTTGGATAACTTAGAAAGCGAGGTTACTTCGCTTTTGGAAACTATCCAGAGCGATATGTTCAATAAGGCTCTTAGCCTTCGTGAAGAAAAGACATATAAAGTAACCGACTTTGAGGAAATGAAAAAGTGCGCTTCGGAAAAGACCGGCTTTGTCAAGGCTATGTGGTGCGGCGACCTTGCGTGCGAAGAAAAGATAAAGGAAGAAGCAGGCCTCTCGTCAAGATGTATGCCGTTTGACCAGGAGCATCTGTCCGACAAGTGCGTTTGCTGCGGCAAGCCTGCCAAGACTATGACATATTGGGGTAAGGCTTATTAATTTAGTATTGAGGTGATAGCGGTGGATAAGAGGAAAACGTATATAACAATGTTTATAGTTTCACTTTTTACGGTGCTTTTGTTGTTCGCGTACGACAAGTTTTTGGCTGTAATCAGCGTGTTCAAGCCCGTGTTTTATGCTCTTGTTGTAGCGTATCTCGCAGACGGCCTTGTCAGAATCCTGTCCCGCTTTACAAAGCTTAAGCGCACCCCGTCTATCATTATCGTAATAATACTCATTTTAATACTTTGCGGAGTAATGGTTTATTACGCCATCCCGTTTTTGATTGAAATGGTCCGCGACTTGTATTTTTACGTCCGCGGCCTTGTGATTCGACACGACACAGGAATATATGACTTTATAAATCAGGCAGCGGCCTACTTCGACTTTGATATCGACCAGCTGTATCGCTTCGATATAACCAAGCTGGACCAAAACCTCGTCGATACTTTCAAGACTGCTATAAAAGGCCTCTACGGCTTCACTGCGGGCACAGTAAGCTCGATTGGCGGCAGCCTTGTTGTGGTTATAACTTCTTTTGTAATGGCAATCTATATGCTGTTCGAAAAGGAAAGCCTGATTCTATGGCTTAAAAATCTGGTGCGCGCCATCAGCCCGCAAAATAAAGAGGAGTACGTTTTAAGCCGCTTTGCTATGGCAAACGACGTTTTTAAAAGATTCTTTATCGGCAAGTCGATAGACAGCCTTATAATCGGATTTTTAATTATGCTCTTGCTTTGGGTTTTTGGTATTGAGTACGCGGTTGTTTTCGGCGTAATCAGCGGAATAGGCAATATGATTCCGTACTTCGGCCCGATTATTTCTGCAATCCCCGTTGTTTTGGTGCTTCTTATCATTAACCCTGTTCACGCGCTTTTGGCTCTTGCGATTATAATTGTTGTGCAACAGCTCGACAGCCACGTTATCGGCCCTAAGGTTCTTAGTGATAACATCGGCGGAGTTTCGGCGTTTTGGATATTGTTTGCTGTTACGGTCAGCGGTCTTGCTTTTGGTATCATGGGTATGATAGTCGGCGTTCCCGTTGTGGTAATTATCAAAAATCTTATAGAAGATTTTGTAAATATCAGGCTTAAAAAGAGAGAGCCTGCCGTTAAGGAAGAGACTCTTCCCAAACCGGCCAAGACTGGTGGTGCGAAAATTGCCCAAAAGCAGTAACCAAAAGCTCAAGCTTTGGTACGTTTATAAAATCCTGTTCGAGCATTCTGACGAAAGCCATCCGCTCACAATGTCGCAGATAATTGCGCATCTTAATAGTTATGGAATAACAGCCGAGCGTAAGTCGGTTTATAGCGATATCGAGCTTTTGTGTGATGCAGGTGTCGATATCGTGGCAGAAAAGAGGGACAAGTTCGTCTACTACATAGGCGAGCGCGACTTTCAGCTTGCGGAGTTAAAGCTTTTGGTCGACTGCGTGCTGGCGTCTCGGTTCATCACTGCGAAAAAGAGCGCCGAGCTCATCTCCAAGCTCGGGAGCCTTACGAGCAAAAGCCTTTCGGGCGACATTAAAAGACAGGTCTATATTTCTGACCGCGTCAAGGGCGTGAACGAGAGGATTTACTATAACATCGACCTTTTGCACGACGCCATAGGCAACCGTAAAAATGTCAGGTTTAAATATTATAAATATAATTTCAAAGATACAAAACAGTTTAGAAACAATGGCGATTTTTACGTTGTAAGTCCGTACGCCCTGGTCTATTCTGATGATAACTATTACCTTCTGGCTCACTACCCCAAGTACGAGGGCGTTACTCATTTTAGGGTAGATAAGATGACGGAGGTTTCCGCGGTCGACGAAGGGTATAAAAAGGCAGATACCGTAACCGGAGCCGACTTTAACCCTGCCGAGTACGTAAAGCGCGTTTTTAGTATGTTCAAGGGCCATACCGACAGCGTAAGGCTTATGTGTGATGAAAGTGTGCTAAACGTCATCGCCGACAAGTTTGGAGACAACGCCTTTATCCGTAAGGAAACGGATAAAACCTACGCCGTTACGGTCAAGGCTGACATAAGCCCGACTTTTTTTGCCTGGGTTTTTATGCTTGGCGACAAGGTGAAGATAGACTCTCCCGAGAGCGTTGTAGAAGAGTATCAGGAAATGTTAAAACAAATACAAAATAAATATAAATAAAGAGCTGTGGATTTTTCCACAGCTCTTTCTCTTTTCGGGGTGGACGGAAAATAGTGCAGATTGGACAAACTGAACCCGTAGGGGGACCCGAAGGCGTACGATGGTACGTCGAGAGGTGAAGTTTGTTCAAAACACAATGCAATAAAAAAGAAGAAATTCGAAAATCGTCGAATTTCTTCCTAAAAAATTATATTGTTTCACCCATTTTTGCCGAACAAATAGGCTTTATCATACGTTTTTGTGCATTGTGTGGGGTGCACATTTTGCTACACCACTTTTTTATATGTTCTTCGGCAGTACTGTACGAAGCTCACCCATGTAATCATTAGTTCCACGCTCGATTTGGGTAAATCCACTTCCGTCGTATTCGTACGCCGTTACCGATGCGTTAGGAACCCAGGATACATTTTGTGCGTATGTGTGGTCCTTTCCTGCAACAAAGCACTCTATCATGCGTATCGGCGTAGCGTGCGCCGTTATGCAGACGGTTTTGCCTTCGTTTTCTTTAAGCACCTGCTTAAATTTATCAGTAACGCGGTCGTATAGCTGCTTTGCGCTTTCTCCCCCGTCGGGGTGCGAGTTTCCGATGTCCGTAATCCATGTGTTGTATGTGTCAGGATATTTGTCTCGGATGTCGTCGAAGGTCATCAGGTGCCACTTCCCTGCGTTTATTTCCTTAAAAGCGTCGTCGGTATGTATGTCGCCACAGCCCTGCCTGTTTTTTATGTTAAGAGCTGTCTCAAAAGCCCTTTGAAAAGGACTTGAATATATAACGTCCACCTTGTATTTGTCCATGTATTTCGCAGTAAGCTCTGCCTGCTTTTTTCCTGTTTCAGACAGAGGACTGTCCACCTGGCCTGTAAATGTGTGGTTAGTGTTGCTCACACTTTCTCCATGCCTGATTAAAACAATAGTAGTCATTAGGTTCTCCTTTTATAAGCTTTTGCGCATCAGTATCCGACTTCGTCGGTCAGTGTTTCGTCGTTGTCGATCCACTGTTGAACGTCAATAATTGTGTATGTATCCTTGTCGTTTCGGATTACTACCTGGCTTACGCCCGAGTTTATAACCATGCGCTTGCACATAGCACAGCTTGAAGCGTTTGCGATAATTTCTCCCGTTTTGGCGTCCTTTCCTGCGAGGTAGAGCGTAGCCCCTATCATATCACGGCGCGAAGCGCTGATGATAGCGTTTGCCTCCGAGTGAACAGAACGGCAAAGCTCGTATCTTTCTCCGCGTGGAATACATAGCTTTTCACGCTTGCAGTAACCAAGGTCGAGGCAGTTTTTTCTTCCTCTTGGTGAGCCGGAGTAGCCCGTAGAAATAATCTCATCGTTTTTCACAATTATACTTCCATAGTTACGACGAAGACAAGTCCCGCGTTCAAGAACAGTTTCTGCTATGTCGAGGTAATAGTTGTGTTTATCTCTGCGATTCATAAATAATACTCCAATCTTTTAGTACTTGTTTTATTTTTCAAGATTCATAATTTTGTTAACTCTGTTTTCGTGTCTTCCGCCTGCAAACTCTGCGTTTAAGTAAGCGTTTACAATGTCGTTTGCAATCTCAACGCCCGTAATCCTCTCGCCGAGGCATATTACGTTTGCGTTGTTGTGCTCTTTTGTCATTCTTGCGCTGAACGAATCAGTAACGTGCGCCGCACGAATACCCTTTACCTTGTTAGCAGCAATACTCATACCAATACCCGTTCCGCATACTAAGATTGCACATTCACACTCGCCTGATACGACGCTGTCGCAAACAGGCTTTGCAACGTCGGGGTAGTCAATCGAATCCGGCGTGTAAGCGCCGAAGTCCTTAACTTCATATCCTTTTTTTTCAAGATATTCTTTCAAATGTTCTTTAAGTGTGTATCCACCGTGGTCAGACCCTATTCCTATCATTATACTCCCTTTCCGCCTGCGAAAGCCTAAGGTATTTGGGCACCAGGTTTTTGTAGTCGCAGACATTACCCTTTTTATATTCCTCTAATGCACAGCTTGCCACGCTCCCGCCTCTTATATGTAGCAGATGCTCAGGTGCAAAGTGTGCATAAAAGCCCAGCTTTTTTGTGATTTCTTCTCTAAAAGGAGCGACCCCGTCGCCGAGGAAAATCACGTTTTCATCTATTTCAGCTAAAAGCTCTTCGAGAGCCATAGCCCTGTCTTCTTTTAAAGTAATTAACTTTTCGCCTTCCCATCTGTAAGTAGCGGTGTAGACTTGTCCTCGCCTTGCGTCCATAATAGGACAAATCAAAAAGTCAGTGTATTTTACGTTGTACGCCATAGCCATAAGGGCAGACACTCCAACCATCGGCTTTTGTGTTGCGTGAGCCAGCGCTTTTGCCGTTGCCACCCCGATACGCTCTCCCGTAAACGAGCCGGGCCCCGTTGTTACAGCGAATAAGTCGATGTCGCCAAATTCCAACTGCGCATTGTTCATTAAGTTTTCAATTTGCGGCAATAGCTTGGTCGAATGTGTGGTTTTGTTGTTAATAACAAATTCGGCCGCTAAAAGTCCGTCGTCTAAAATCGCCGCCGTAGCTACGTTTGTGCAGCTGTCTATCGCAAGGATTTTCATATCGTATGTAGCCTTTCTCTTAGTTTTTAGTTATCTCGATGTCTCTGTAACAGTCCCCTTTTTCGAGGTTTCTGTTTATATGGACAAAGATAGTCCCTTTGGGAAGAATGCCGCTTAGGTTTTCGGCCCATTCTATGACGCAGATTACCTCGCCGTCCAAATATTCGTCGAATCCTCCGCCTATCCATCCGTCTTCGTCTATTCTGTATGCGTCAAAGTGAAATATCGTCATGTCCCCGTAATATTCGTTTACGATGGTAAATGTCGGGCTGTGCACATCGCTGATTCCAAAGAATTCACAAATCCCTTTTGTAAAGGCGGTTTTCCCCGCCCCAAGGTCGCCGAAGAAGGCAACCACGTCGCCCTTTTTTAATTCTTTTGCAAGCTGTTTTCCAATATTAAAAGTCTCTTGTTCACTGTTTGAGGCGTATTTCATATTTTCTCCTCTTTTTTATACGTCGACGTAAATCCCGTCGCCAAGCTTTTTTATAATAGCTCTGCCGTTTGTGACGTCGATAAGACGTTCTGCAAAGTTTGTGACCTCGTAGGGCACATATAGTTTTAGCGTAACGTCGTTTGTGTACTCGGTGTCGGAGGGTATACAGCCCAAAGCCGCAGCCTCTCTTTGCACTGTTGTTAAAAGCGTGTAGTCAATGTTTACCGAGTATAAAAAGCAGTACGACTTTTCCACCGGCACAGCGGCATCAATAGCTATTTTAGCTCCCTTGGAGTAAGCGCGCACAAGCCCGCCCGCCCCAAGCAGCGTTCCGCCAAAGTACCTTGTTACTACAACGCATACGTCGACAAGCCCTTCCTTTTGTATCACGTCCAGCGTCGGAATTCCCGCTGTCCCTGCGGGCTCTCCGTCGTCGGAGTATCGCTGTATGTTGTTTTCGCGCACCTTGTAGGCGTACACGTTGTGCGTAGCGTCAGGGTGCTTAGAACGTATTTTGTTGATAAATTCTATCGCCTCAGCCTCTGTTTTTACAGGCTTGGCATATCCGATAAAACGCGACTTTTTCTCGATGAATAAGTCATCAGCCTCGTTTTTTACGGTTTTGTAGTTATACAATGTAATCACTCACCCGGTTAAGAGTTTTGGTGTCGACAGTTATGTCCATAAGCGTACCCTCGGCGGTGTGTTCCTCCGAGTTGATGTTTGCGTTTTTGTATATAGTCGATACAACGGCCCCGTAAGAGTATGGTATAAGCACCTTCACCCTGTGCCTTTTCTCAGGCATAGCTTCGCAAAGTATGCTCATCATCCGCTCTACGTTGTAGCCTGTTTTGGCGCTTATGCTGACGGATAAAGGCTTTGTCTCCACAAGGTCGGGGGCAAGATCAGCCTTGTTGTATACGGTAATAATCGGTTTTTCATGCGCACCAAGCTCGTATAATAGCTTTTCAACAACCTCGGTGTTTTGCTCCATCTGCGGCGAAGAAGCATCAACCACGTGCAAAAGCACGTCCGCCGTAGTAGCCTCCTCCAATGTAGAGCGAAACGCCTTTATAAGATGATGCGGCAGCTTTCTTATAAACCCAACCGTGTCGATTAAAACAACGGGTGACCCGTCTGGTAGCGTGAGTTTTCGTGCTGTGGGGTCAAGCGTCGCAAAAAGCTTGTCCTCCGCCAGTACGCCCGCGTCGGTCAGGTGGTTTAAAAGCGTAGACTTTCCTGCGTTTGTGTATCCCACAAGCGCCACTTGCTGTAACCCCTCTTTTATCCTTTGCTTGCGCTGGGTTTCGCGGTTTTTTTCTACTTCTTCAAGCTGCTTTTTAATAAAAGATATTCTGCTTCTTATGTGTCGGCGGTCAGTTTCGAGCTTCGTTTCGCCCGGGCCTCTTGTGCCGATGCCGCCTCCCAAACGCGAAAGGTTCACAAACGAGCCCGTAAGCCTCGTCAGGTAATACTGAAACTGCGCAAGCTCAACCTGTAACTTTCCTTCATGTGTCCTTGCACGCAGTGCAAATATGTCCATAATAAGCATGTTTCTGTCGATAACACGCGTGCCAATCAGGTCTTCGAGGTTTTTAACCTGCGAGCCGCTAAGGCCGTCGTCGCATATTGCGACGTCTATTTCGTGGTTTTTGCAAAACTGTTTAATTTCTTCCGCCTTGCCCTCGCCGATGTAGGTAGCGTTGTCAATAGCGGGGCGGTTTTGTACAAAATGCGCCACCACCTCTGCCCCCGCAGTCTGTGCGAGCAGCTCCAGCTCGCCCATAGATTCGTCGGTGCAGTCTTCAAGCTCGTTTCTCGAGCCGGTATGCACGCCGATCAGTACGGCTCTTTCGGGGCGCTGCATTGTTTCGTGTAAGTTCATATAATTATCCTCTCGTAAGAGTAATCAAAAAAGGGCTACATTTCCCTTCTGCCCTCCATCGCTCTTGTGAGCGTAACCTCGTCTGCGTATTCAAGGTCTCCGCCGACAGGTATTCCGTGGGCAATTCTCGTAACACGTATGTCCAGGGGCTTTATAAGCTTCGCGAGGTACATAGCAGTAGCCTCGCCCTCAATAGTCGGGTTTGTAGCCATAATAACCTCTTTAACCTTGCCGTCGCCAAGACGGGTTAAAAGCTCGGCTATTTTAATGTCGTTAGGCCCGATGTTGTCCATAGGCGAAATCGCACCGTGCAGTACGTGATAAAGCCCGTTATATTCGTTGGTTTTTTCTATCGAAATCACGTCCTGCGGCGTCTGTGTAACACAGATAACAGAGCTGTCCCTCTTGACGCTTTGACATATAGGGCAAATTTCACTGTCCGTAATGTTTTGGCAAATCTTGCAGAACTTAACCTTGCTTTTTGCGTTAGTAATAGCGTCCGCAAAGTTTTTTGCATCCTGCTCAGACAAGCTCAAAATATGAAATGCAAGCCTCGTAGCAGATTTTTTTCCAATCCCGGGCAGCTTGTTAAACTGCTCGGTCAGAATATCAAGCGGCGGTACAAAGTATTCCATTAAAACAACCCCGGAATGTTCATTCCGCCCGTAATTCTGCCCATCTGGTTTGCGGATGCCTCGTCTGCTTTTTTCATAGCGTCGTTAACTGCAACTATGATGAGGTCTTGCAGCATCTCAACGTCGTCAGGGTCGCACGCCTCTGGCGATATTTTAACTTCCAAAAGCTCTTTCTTTCCGGATAATACAACAGCCACAGCGCCGCCACCGGCAGTAGCCTCGTATTTTGTAGTTTCCATTTCTGCTTGCATTCTTTCCATCTCAGCCTGCATTTTCTGAGCCTGCTTTATCATATTGTTCATGTTTGGCATTCCGCCGCCCATTCCGGGAAATCTGTTTTTTGCCATAACTTTGTCCTCCTAGAAAATTGAAATTTGGTCATCAGACCCCGCCATATCGATAATGTCTTTTAAAGGGTCGTTGTTTTTCGTTCCGTTAAATTCATCTTTTGTCATTATTTTAAGGTGCTCGGTGCCAAGCGCCTTCTTTATTTGACCTACAAACTCCTTGTTTGACGAAATTGTGTTTTTAAACACTTCTTCCTCGAACACGACGCAGTCAATGTCGTCCTTTTTTGTAATTTGTGCCTGTTTGAGTATCGAGCCCAAGGCGGGGTTTATCACCATAAGCGCTGATATAACGCCTGATACGTCCACGTCTTTCGGCTCGTCTGCTGCTTCAATAACAGCCTCGGACACAAACTCTTGTGCAGGAGGAGCAGCAACTTTTACCTCTTGCTCCTCGCCGACTGATATGTCAAACGGAGGAAGAGTGTCGTCCTCGTAGCCCTCGTCTTCAAAGACATATTCTTCTTCGTCGTCCTCTTGGACTTGTGCTTCAAACGGCGGCTGGTCGTTTACCGGCGCAGGTGCTTTTGGCTCTTCGCTTTTTATAACAACGCCTGTCATCATCATAGCTTCAAGCTTTGCCACCCTTGCGGCAAAGGCCTCTGCCGACGGGTCTGTTGAAGGGTCGCATATTTTAAATGCCGACGCCTCAATCATAACTCTCGGGTTGGTAGATGTTTTGCAAAGTCCCGCCGTTTCAGAGAGCACCTTGATTGTATGTAACAGGCTCTCTTTTGTAGCATTTGTTGCAATAGCTTTTAACGTTTCGGCCTCCTCGTCGGAAAGGTCGATAACGTCCGTCGGGTTTTCCATTATTTTGCATATTAATATTTCACGAAAAGCTAAAATCAGCTCGTCAAGCAAGGCGGAAGTCTCTCTTCCGGAAGCCAAAAGCTTGTCTATTAATAAAAATGCCTCTTTTATGTTTTGCTCAGTAAGTCTTTTTGCCAGTTCAATAATAGCCTTTTTGCTTACAGCTCCGGTAACGTTTTCTATGTCCGTTTCTGTAATTGTTCCGCTAACGCCGTTGCATAGGTCAAGTACGCTTAGCGCGTCACGCATCGAGCCGTCCCCAAGCTGTGCAACAAGCCTTATAGCCGACTGCGTGATGTCAATCCCGTCTTTTCTTGCTATTTCGCCTATTCTGCCCGCGATGTCTTTTGTAGAAATGCGCCGAAAATCAAACCTCTGACACCTCGACTGGATGGTCGCGGGTATCTTGTGCGGCTCTGTTGTCGCGAGTATAAATATCGCGTGTGCAGGCGGCTCTTCAAGCGTTTTTAAAAGCGCGTTAAAAGCTCCCGTCGATAACATATGCACCTCGTCAATAATGTATATCTTGTACTTGACGTTTGCCGGGGTGTAGGAAATCTCGTCGCGTAGCTCGCGTATGTTGTCAACACCGTTGTTAGAAGCGGCGTCGATTTCTATAACGTCTAAAATCGTGTTGTTTAAAATCCCCTTGCAGCTTGGACATTCGTTGCACGGGTTGCCGTTTGAAAGCGGATTTTCACAGTTAACCGCACGGCTCAGTATCTTAGCCGTTGTGGTTTTACCCGTACCTCTGGTGCCGCAAAACAGGTACGCGTGCGCAATACGGTTGTTTGTAATTTCAGTTTTCAAAGTGTCGGTTATGTGCGCCTGACCTACCACATCCTCAAAGGTAATAGGACGCCATTTTCTGTAAATAGCCTGATACGCCATATCAGTACCCGTGCCTTTCTGCCCACAATATAGGTAGAGGTATTTCGCTTGTGGACTAAACGAAACACCGCCGTAATTTATAAAAAAACCGTACATCCCAAACTCGAATCGAATTTTGAAGAGTATAAAGAGTTTGCAACTCAAAGCCGGCGAAGCTGTATACACCGAAGAGTCCTGCTTATTGCTGCTTCGTTCCCGACCTGACAAGGTTCACAGCTCTCGGTCACACAGAACCGGCCTTTTCAACATTGAAATCTCGACATTGACCTGCAAAATTCAACCCTCATAAGGGCATTCGTCCCCATTATAGCGGATTATGGGTACAAGGCACCGCTAACGCCCCGACTAGTACGGATGGTATTATAACGGCGCTTTGTCGCCGGTATAACCTTTGCTTTTTTGTGGTGTTTTTCGGTTTTTAAAATACCCCGATTACCACTTTAATATTATACTATAAAAAGACATAAATTTCAACCTATTTTTAAAACAAATATCGGTAAAACCCCTTAGCCGATTCTTAAATCTCTGCCAAGGAACAGCACCGTCTCAAAGTTCCCTAAAATACGAGACGAAATCCTGGGAGAATAAGTCTCCTCCAACTGCCCGGGAGTAAGGTTGGTGCTGATTATTAAGTACTTGTTTTCGCTTGTTCTTGTGTTAATGATGTCGAACAATATGCTGTCGACATACTGTGTGCGAAATTCAGTTCCCAGGTCGTCGATAATCAAAAGCTCAACGTCCGATATAAACTCAATAGTTTTCTTTGCCTCGTCCGACGTGTTTTTGCCAAACCTGTAATCCTCAAATATCGTAAAAAGCTTTGGAGCCGAGGTGTAGAAAACGTCTTTGCCGTTTTTAATAAATTCCTTTGCAATACACTCCGACGTAAAAGTTTTTCCAAGCCCGGTGTTTCCGTAGAAAAGCATCTGCTTTGAAAGCGAGCTTCCCGCCTTTGTAAATTCGATAGCCGATTCAAGTATGTTTTTCGCGTTGTCTTTTGGCGAAATCCCGTAATCCTCGTCGGGGGTATCGGGATAAAGAGAAAGGTCGAATTTTTCAAAGCTCGGCATCTTTTCAGCGCGGATGTTAGACCTTTTGTGCATTATTCTTTGCATTTTTTCGCGGTAACATTCGCACTTTTCTCCGTTTTTCCAGCCCGTGTCTTTGCAGAGCGCACAGTTAAAGCTTTCCGAAAGACAGTCCTCAGGCAACCCTGCGGACTTTAATATGTCGGCACGCTCTTTAATAAGCGACTTTGTTTTCTTTTCCATGTCCTTAACAATTTTTTCGTGGTCCTTTGCTTTGCCGTCCAGTATATCTTTGCAGGATAAAAGCGCCACCTTGCCCAGCTCTGCGTCAATCTCCAAAAGCCTCGGGAAGCGAATGTATATGTGCTTTTTTGTTTCTTCAAGTATCGCCTTGCTGCGCTCGCGTGTCGCCTCGTATTCGCGCATTATTTCCTCGTGTATGTCGCGGTTTTGGGTCATTGTTTTTCACCTCTGCTTTTGGACAGCCTCTTTTTTAAGGCATCCATTTCAAACTTTTTGTAGTCAATCTTGCTCTGTTGCGAAAAGTTGTTAAATTTAGTAGCCTTAGGAGTAGGTACATGGTGTGTAGCCTTCACCTTCTTTTCGCGCTGGTTAACTAATACTGCGTTTATGTATTTAACCGAGAACTTGCCTGTTCGTTCTATGCATATTTCGTATGCGTTTATAAGGTTGTCTTTTGTTGGTTTTAGTTCGTTGCACCAGCCTGCGATAACCGCCTTTTCCGTTGAGGTCAGGTTTCTTTCCAGACCAAAGAGCTTTTTAATCCTTGATTCGTAGGAGCTTGCGCGTTCTAAATCTTCTAAGTATTCTTCCGCGTCAGCGAAGGTGATAATCCCCTTTTCCGACCACTCCATGGCTATTTTTTCAACGTACCTGATTTTCGGTTTGCCAATGCTTTTGGCGTAGTTTAGCATAAGTATTATAACTGCCGCCGACATTCCAAGGTCGTTGTAAATCCAAAACAGAGTCTGCTGTTCGCCCGATGAAAGTGGTTTGCTTAGTATTTTCTCTGTCTCTTCGTAGAGTATAGCCAAAGCCTCGTCGCCCTCTGTAAATTCTGTAATCTCCTTTGCGGAGTACCTGCTCTTTTCCGTAACAGGCGGAAGCTTTTTGTCGGAAAAAATGTCGTGTCCAAGCTCTGCCCAGTAAAAAATCGCCTCGTCCACAACGTCAAGAGGAATGTTAAGTGCAGATGCAATCTGCGCCGCACTTTTTTTGTTGCCGTCGGCTTTGTGTCTGTACGCATAAAGGTAGACGATAGCATATTGCGCATCGGCTTTTAATATGTAGTTGTCGACAAAGTCCGTCGGTATTTTAATTTCTTTCATAATAGTTCCTCTTTTATATGTTACTGGACTTATATTTTAACACAAAAAAGTGGTTCTGTAAATAAAATAATCAAATATTGAAAAATTTGTAAAAACAAGTATAATTATGTATGGTGATGGTAATTTGAGCATATTTGTCTTTGCCTGTTTGTCCTTTATGATGGGCACGTTGTGCGGAATTAAGCTGCCGTTAATACAACTTGTTACTATTGTAAGTTTGGTGCTTTTTACCTTTGCGGTCAAATTGGCTGTTTTTAGGAAAATTAAATATGGAAACTTTTGCGCCATCGCCTTGATTTTACTGTTTGCGGCAGGCTCGGCGTTTGGTTATTTTTATAACCACCAGAGGTTTAAAGATGTAAAAGCTCTTTACGGAACAGACACTGCAATCCACGGAAGGGTTTCGTCTCTTAAAAGTAACGGCTTTGTGATTGATACAGGCGAATATGACGTTATGGTCTATGATTTTTCGGGTTCGTCAAATCTTTACGAGGGAGATGTCGTCGAGGTTTTCGGCAGGATGGAAAGTTATCCGTCCTCCAACTTCCCTGCCGATACAGATTCAAAGCTCTATAACGCATCAAGGGGTGTTTTGGGCAGGCTTTATCCGGAAAGCTTTAAGGTTACAGACCATAAGCCGTCGTACTCGGTCAGTATTCTGGGAGATAAAATGCGCGCTCTTGTGCGCGACAGAATTTATAGCAGCGGCTGTTATTCAAACGAAGGTTTAATGTTAGCTCTTCTTACCGGAGACACGTCGGAGCTTGACGACGAAACAAGGTCGGATTTTAACCTTACGGGCACTTCCCATCTTTTGGCGGTTTCGGGTCTTCACCTTGGTATATTCTTTTCGTTTTTTGCGCTGGTTATAGGCGCGTTTCGTAAAAATAAGGTGACCTATATCTTTATAAATCTTTTTGTTATGGCCCTATATGTAATTATGGTAGGCGGCAGAGCGTCGGTTTTAAGGGCAGGTGTTATGTTTTTACTTGCACTTTTTGTGGGAATGGCCGACCGCAGAAGCGACTCGCTGACAAACCTGTCTTTAACGGGCGTTGTCCTTTGCCTTATCAATCCGTATTATGCGGTCGATGTGGGTTTTCAACTATCCTTTTTGTCGACTTTTGGGATAGTTTTGTTCGCAAGGTTTTTTAAGAGGAAGATGATAGCCGTCCCCGTAATTGCCACCCTCTTTATGCTTCCGGTAACTGCGTATTACTTCAATAGCGTCCCGCTTTCGGGAGTTTTGTTAAATATTGTTTTGGTTTCGGTAGTGCCGGTGATAATCATATTGGGCTATCTCGGGTGTGTCTTTTTCCCGCTGGCATCACTTTGCGGGGCCGTCCTGTCTCACACACTCGCCCTGGTTTCTGCCTGCTCGTCGGTTAGCTGGCTTCGCTTTTCTTTGGCGTCGCCGTCGCCCTTTGTGGTTGTGGTTTGGGTGTTTGTGGTTTTCTTTTGCTACTTTATGCTCGACGGCTTTCGGTATAAAGAGGCTTTGATAAGCGTCGGCCTCGCCGTGTGCCTTTTTGTGCTCGGTACTTTCGGAGCTGCCGAAAATGTACCAAACAATAAGGTAAACATCATAAATATAGGCAACTATAATATGCTTCACATAATAACAGACAGCGGGGCGAATGTTCTGGTAGACTGCGGCTATGACGCAGACTCTTACGTGTTAAAATGCGGTGTGGACTTTTTCGACGTCGTCATAGTAACCGAGAACAGAAGCACAAAATATAAAGGAATAGAGGAGCTTTGTAAAAATAAAAGGGTAGGCAAGCTCATCCTGCCCGGTAGCATGGAGGGTAAAAACTTTTCTCTTGAAAAAACAAAGCCCGTGTATTATAATCAAGATAGCTATAATTTTAAGTTTGATAACGTGTCTTTTTGCGCACAAAGGTTCGATAAGCGCAGGATTTTCACTGCTGATGTAGACGGCAGCACTATATTAATTCCGATTAATACCAAGTCTATATCCGGCCTTCCGCCAAGCGACGTAATTTTAGTACCCAATAACTGTACAGACTGTGCCGCTTATGAGTGCGACAATCCGTCGGCTCTTTTTGTGCATCCGACGCACGGCGCGGCGCTTGAAGGCGGCGCGGGACACTACGTTTCTTGCGATACGGGTATGATTAGTATAAACTTTTTTGATTATAAAATCCCGTCCGTCAAACTACAACACGAGGTGTAAATATGATAAATGTTACAAAGCTCAAACAACAGCTAAAACAAGGACAAGTTAAAAGCCTCTACCTTTTTTGCGGCGAGGAATTGTACCTTATGGATATGTATGTCAAAAAGATTACCGACGCAGCTTTGGGCTCTGGCCTTGCGGAGTTTAATTATAGCTTTTATAACGAAGATAACGAAAACTACGAGCTTTTTGTAAACGATGTAGAGTCATACCCCGTTATGTCCGAGAAGAAGGTAATCGTTTTAAAAAGCGTCAGCTTTATAACGCAAAAGGAGTATCAAAAGCCTCTTGCAGAGCTTTTTTCAAAGCTTCCCGAATACGTCACGGTTATAATCGTAGCGCCCGAGGGCAATAAGATTAAAAAGGCACTCATGGATGTGATTGCTAAAAACGGAGAGGTTGTCGACTTTAAAAAGCAAAGCGCCACCGACTTACAGGCGTGGATAAATATAAGGTTTAGTCGGGCGGGTAAATATATAAAGCCGGAGGACGCACAGTATCTTATCAATTTGTGCGAACGCTCTTTGGAAAAGCTCACTGTCGAAACAGATAAGCTCCTGTCGGGAACCTCCGAGCCGCAAATTAGCCGCGAGCTTATAAATTCATTGGTCAAAGTCCCGGTCGAGTATAAAATATTCGAGATGACAGAAATGCTCCTTCGCGGCGACCTCGAGCGCGCTTACCTCGTTTTAGAGGGCTTTAAGGTCACCAAGGTTCAGCCGATAGTTGTTTTTTCTGTAATATACGGCCAGCTTTCCGACCTTTTGATGTTTAAGCTTTTGGGCGAGGAAAGGGTAAACGCTGCTGACTATATAGAGCCTAACCGCAAGTGGCTTGCGCCAAGGCTTGCGGCCGATTGCCTTAGGTACCCCAAGGACCGTTTGAGAAACGGAATGCGCCTCTGCGCCGAGTATGACCTTGAAGTGAAAAAGGGAAATATCGAAGGCTTTACTGCCCTGGAACTTATGATGGCGCAATTTTAAGGAAAAATTTATAAAAAACACTTGATTTTTGTTTTTTTATGTGATAGAATATTAAAGGTTTAAAACGGATAGTCCTCTGTATGCAAGGCGTGTACATGAATGTCTATGAAGAAAGGAAGATATATATGAGTATCTTAAACGAGATCGGCAAGGAGCAGCTTCGTACAGACCTTCCGCAGATAAACATCGGTGATACCGTTCATGTTTACATCAAGGTTAAGGAAGGTACAAGAGAAAGAGTCCAGATGTTTGAAGGCACAGTTATTGCTAAAAAACATGGTGGCATTTCCGAAACTTTCACAGTACGCAGAGTGTCTTACGGCGTAGGAGTTGAAAAGACTTTCCTTATTAACTCACCTAACATCGACCGTATCGACGTAATCCGCAGAGGTAAAGTTCGTCGTGCTAAGCTCTATTACTTACGTGACAGAGTTGGTAAGGCTGCTAAGGTTAAAGAAAAACTTTAATACGAAATTAAAATGGTGCACAGCGTTTGCTGAGCACCCTTTTAATTTATATAGACGTTTATTTAATTATCCGTATTTTTTGAGGGATGTTTTTAATAACCATAGAGGTCTTTCCTCTGGCATATTCCCCGTCGAGCGACCAGGTAACGTTTCCGGGCATGAATAGTTCTACGGTTGAAGCCTTGCAAAAGTCAAACACTTTTGTGTCGCTGACGTCTCCGGAGGTAATCCCCGTAACAATCCTCATCAGCTCGTTTGGGTTTTTCGGCTTTTTAATCATCAGTATTTCAAACAGCCCGTCGCTCAGATCGACGAGGCTTTCGTTGTATTTGAACATTCCTCCGACAGACGTAGAGTTTGTAATTCCGCCGTAGATGTATTCGCCCTCGTGCGCAATCCCGTCTGCTATGAATTTAACCTTGTAGGTTTCTATGTTTGTGATGTTCGCAATCCCGTCAAACACATACGCCATGTGCCCCAACGTGTTTTTTGCAGTCTGCGGAGTGTTGTATGAAGATGACGTAAACATCCCGAACGAAGCGATGTAGCAAAAATAGTGCGAGGAAGAAAACTGCCCGATGTCTATTGAAAATTCATCTTTATGGTTTGCAATAGCCTTTGTGGCTTTTTTTATGTCTGTTTCCAGACCAAGCGTTCTTGCAAAGTCGTTGGTGCTTCCTGCGGGTATGTGGCCAATCGGTATGTCCTCTCCGCTTAGTACAACTCCTGTTATAACCTCGTTTAGTGTGCCGTCGCCGCCGCAACAGACGATAATATCGTACCCGTCAGCCTTTGCTTTTGAGGCAACGTCCGTTGCGTTTCCCTTCTTCGTAGTCATATGAGTAGTTACACGGTGGCCCGCTTTGCAAAGAATTTGTATCACATCAAAGAGCATTCCTTTAATTTTCATTCTTCCTGAGCATGGGTTAATGATTAAAAGTATGTTCATAATAAAACCCTCCCGTATTTTAATAACATTATATATCAATTTTCTCAAATTTTCAATTTTTTATTGAAAAAAATATTACTTTAAAGTATAATTAAACAAGATTAAGCGTTTGTAACTAACATATCCGCTTTCGTTTCAGGAGGTTTTGTATGAATAAAAAGCTTTGGTTTTCTCTGGCGGCGGTTGCAGTAATCGTGCCCGTAATAATTGTACTTGTGATGTTTTTCGGAGGCGGCGCGGACGATACTTCCCTTCCGTCAACAGGCAAAGGCGATGTAACAGAAGGCAACCACGACGGACTTTTAAAATACACGTCCGAGTACGGCTATTCGGTAGAGTATAAAGACCGTTTCGAAATTGATGACAGCATGCCGCAGTTCGACTTTTACGTTCACGATGAAACAAAGGACGCCCAGGTAGGCATCAGCGTTTCTAAAAATAACGGAGAGTTTTCGGACATCACCAACCAGGAAGAATGGGAGTCAAAAATGTCCGATTTTGGCAAGTGTAACGATTTTACAATAACTACACTTGGCGGAGCAAGGGCATGTGTTGCACACTATTATAGGGGCGATACGACAAACAACTTGTACTACGACATTTTGATTGCAGTAATGGAAGGCGAGGAATATTGTTACACCTACGCATACACCGCAACTCAAAACGCAACATCTGCCGACACACAGTATTTGTCAGATATTTTGTACTCGTTTAAGTTAGAAGAATAATTAAAAGAGCTGTAACAGCGGTTACAGCTCTTTTTGTTTTTTATCGTCCTCATCGGCAGATTCAATGTATTTTTCCTCGGCATTTTTCTGTGCCTCGCATAATATTTCAATCGCCTCGCTGACGGAATTGAATAGCTCAAAGTACATAGCTTTGTAATCGGGCATAGTGTTTTCTCCTTTGTAAACAAAAAGTGCGCAGCCAAAGCCGCGCACCGAAAAATGCACAACTCCGCTTGCTGCGACACAAAGTTTTCTCATAACACAAGTATGCGAAAATAGAGTATGCATTTTTACCAAAGGATAAAAAATACACACTTGTGCTATTAAGATAATATTAAACTTTATGTCGCAAGAATAGTATATCATAAACAGGAATAAATTGCAAGGAAAATAAAAAAGCTCCCTCACGGGAGCGTTTTTTATTGGCTTTAGGCCACATAATAGATGCAGTGATTTTAGTTATTTATTGGTGATAAAATTAGTGACATTTATACAAACAAACTCGCTTTTGCGAGTTTGCACCTCACTTCTTCCCTTTTCACTATTACTTATTACTTTCCAAAAATCCGTACATAAATTTTCAGGGAATAGTGAAGAGTGAATAGGTAATAAGTAAAAATCCGCACACTTTCGTGTACGGATTTTTGGCGCGCTTGATAGGAGTCGAACCTACGACAACCCGGCGTCGGAGGCCGGTGCTCTATCCACTGAGCTACAAGCGCACGTTGTAGCCCTGTGTATAAAACAGGGCCAGCCGTATTAATCTAATGTTATTTTGTGGTAGGTTTTCTTGCCCTTTTTGATTATAATTTCGTTGTTTTCAAATATCGATGTATTTACGATGTAAGCAGGGTCTGTAACCTTTTCTCCGTTTATCGAAACACCGCCCTGCTGAACAAGACGACGTCCCTCGCCCTTAGAAGGTATCATGCCTGCTGTTAACATCACGTCTAATAATCCGATACCTGCCTCCAAATCAGCCTTAGCCATCTTTGTAGTAGGCATGTTTTCTGTGTTTCCGCCGTTTTGGAATAATGCTTCTGCCGCAGCCTTTGCTTTGTCGGCTTCTTCCTGTCCGTGAACAAGGTTTGTAAGCTCGTATGCCAATGTAGCCTTGGCAGCGTTTACGTCGGCTGCATCCTGGCTCGCTTTGAATTTGTCTTCCATAGCGTTAATCTCGTCAACAGGAAGGAATGTGAGCATTTTTAGGCACTTGTAAACGTCCGAATCATCAACGTTTCTCCAGTACTGGTAAAAGTCAAATGGCGAAGTCTTGTTCGGGTCGAGCCAAACCGCACCGTTAGCAGTCTTGCCCATCTTTTTACCCTGGCTGTTAAGCAGTAGGGTAATAGTCATAGCGTATACGTCCTTGCCCGTCTTTTTACGGATAAGCTCAGCACCAAAAAGCATGTTGCTCCACTGGTCGTCTCCGCCGAACTGCATGTTGCACTCGTAGTTTTTGTTAAGATAATAAAAGTCGTAAGACTGCATTATCATATAGTTAAATTCGAGGAAGCTAAGTCCCTTTTCCATTCTCTGCTTGTAGCATTCAGCTCTTAGCATGTTGTTAACTGAAAAACAAGCTCCAACCTCGCGCAAAAGCTCAACGTAGTTAAGCTTCAAAAGCCAGTCAGCGTTGTTAACAACAATCGCCTTGTCTTCACCAAGGTCGATAAACTTGGAAATCTGGTTTAAGAAGCACTCGCAGTTGTGCTGTATCGTCTCGGGGCTCATCATAGAACGCATGTCTGTTCTGCCCGACGGGTCGCCTACGTATCCTGTGCCGCCGCCTAAAAGTACAACAGGCTTGTTGCCTGCAAGCTGTAGCCTTTTCATAAGACAAAGCGCCATAAAGTGCCCAACGTGCAAAGAGTCTGCTGTCGGGTCAAACCCGATGTAAAAGCGCGCACCGCCCTTGTTGATGAGCTCGCGTATTTCTTTTTCGTTTGTAACCTGTGCTATAAGCCCTCTGGCTTGTAGTTCTTCGTATATTTTCAAATCCGTTCCCTCCGTTGTAATACATCCTTCTAATAATACTACATTTTACCTGTTTTTGTCAAGGATTCAGCGCTTTTTCATCTCCACAACGGTAACGCCCGTTTCGCCCTCTCCGTACACGCCCAGGCGGAAGCTTTTAGCGCAAGGATTCTTTCTTAACATGTCGTGAATCCCTTTTCTCAGCACGCCCGTTCCCTTGCCGTGGATTATAGTTACTCTTTCAAGCCCTGCGAAGTACGCCTCGTCCAGGTACTTTTCTGCCGCAAAGAGCGCGTCTTCCAGCATCTGCCCCCTAAGGTCTATTTCCGATTTCACAGACGCGGTTTTAAGCACACTCGTGTAGCTTTTTGCCGACTGTTTTTTTGCAGAGCTGCCTTTTATAAGCCTCAGGTTTGATATGTTGGAAGAAATTTTTAATATCCCCACCTGTACCATAACCGACCCGTCCGCCTTTGGCGGAGCGATAACAGTACCCTTCTGACCGATGTCTAAAAGCTCCACCTCGTTCCCTGCAATAAGCTTTTTTGGTATCTCTGTGTTTTCTATCGGGCGCGCGATTTGCTCTTTGTCTTTTAGCTTTTTGTTTATGTTGGTCTTCGCCTCGTTCAGAGCACGGTTCATTTCCTGCTCCGACTCCATTTTTCTTGCCTTTTTTATTTCTGCGATAATCTGCTCGGCTTCTTGCTTTGCCTTTTCGAGTATCTTTTTGGCTTCTTTTTGTGCGTTTTCGTTGAGCTTTTCTTTCGCAAGACGAATCTTTTCTCTTTCCGTTTCCAGCTCGCCTTTAAGCTCTGCGATGTCGCGCTTGTATTTTTCCACCATCAGCCGCTCGTTTTCGGCCTCCATACGCGCTTTTTCAAGGTTGGAAATAACGTCCTCAAACTTAATGTTCTCTTCGCTTAACCTCTCTGCCGCGTTTTGTATAATGTATTCCGAAAGCCCCAGCCTCTTTGAAATCGCAAAGGCGTTACTCTTTCCCGGCACCCCGATTAAAAGCCTGTAAGTCGGCCGTAGCGAGTTAACGTCAAATTCGCAAGAAGCGTTTTCCACCCCGTCGGTTGTCAGCGCATAAAGCTTTATCTCGCTGTAATGCGTCGTGGCCACAGTAAGCGCGCCAAAGCTCTTTACAAATTCTAAAATTGATGTAGCAAGCGCCGCCCCTTCCGTAGGGTCAGTTCCCGCCCCCAGCTCGTCAAAAAGCACCAGAGAGTTAGGAGTAACGTTGTTTAGTATGCTTACAATGTTCGTCATATGTGCCGAAAATGTACTAAGGCTCTGCTCTATGCTCTGCTCGTCGCCTATGTCGGCAAAGATGTTGTCGAATACACAAATGTCCGTCCCGTCGGAGGCAGGAATGGCAAGTCCACACGCTGCCATAAGGCAAAAAAGCCCCACCGTTTTAAGAGTAACGGTCTTACCGCCCGTGTTAGGCCCTGTTACTACAAGAGTCTTGAATTCTTTACCCAGACTAAGAGATATCGGCACAACAGTCTTCGGGTCTAAAAGAGGGTGCCTCCCCTTTTCAATAACCACATACCCCTTGTCATTAACCTTGGGCGTAATCGCGTTTTGCTTAATAGCCAGCTTCGCCTTCGCCATCAAAAAGTCTATTTCGCAAATCATCCTCTGGTTTACAAACAGCTCGTGTGACTTTTCAACGGCCTCGGCAGTCAGCTCACAGAGTATTTTTTCAATCTCGTTTTTTTCCTTGGCTTTTAGCTCGCGTATGTTGTTGTTTTCCGAAACGACAGAGCTCGGCTCGATAAAAACAGTAGAGCCGGTAGAAGACATGTCGTGAACGATACCGCCCACGTCCGAGCGGTGCTCTGCTTTAACGGGCACAACGTACCTGCCGTCGCGAATCGTGATTATTGCTTCTTGCAGATACTTTTGGTATTTTTGGCTGTGAATCATCGAATTAAGACTTTCCCTGATTTTCGCGTGCGAATTCGCGATTTTTCGCCTTATGTTGTAAAGCTCGGGGCTCGCGCTGTCCGCCACCTCGTCCTCCGAAATAATGGATGAGTATATAGTCTCTTCAAGACGCCTGTTTTCAGTAAGCGAGTCAAACAGATATGACAAAACGTCAGGCTCGTCGTGGTATGCAATAAGCGAACGCGCAATTTTAAATACACGAGCAATGTTTAAAAGCTCGCGGTTGTTCATAACTCCGCCCTTTTCCGCGCGCTTTAACGACGCGGTAACGTCTTTAAGCCCCGATATGTCGGGGTTAGACTTTTTCATAATAAGCGATATTGCGCAGTAAAGCTCATCTTGCATCTGGCGCACCTCGTCTATGTTGTCTGACGGTGCCAAAGATGTGGCTTTTTTGCTGCTGATTTCGTTGGTAGTACATTCAGCCAGCATCTGTTGTATTTTATTAAATTCAAGTACATTTATATATTTTTGTTCCAAAGCTTTAAACCTCTTTCAAAAGTCTGTATCTATATAATACATATTATTTCCCAAAAATTCAAGAGCAAAAACCAAGACGATGAATTTGCATAAAGTAAAATAAATTTACCGCACAAAACCCTGTGGACAAATATGTCAGTAAAATCAAGTAGTCCACACGTTTATCCCAGTTATCCACAGGCACTTTATGTAAACCAAGTAACAAAAAGCGTAAACTTTTTACAAATAGCCAAAAGTCCACTTTTCGTTGATATGACGCGGAAAAATAAAGATGCGCACATAACGTGCGCATCGTACAAACATAATTTATTGTAGTTTTTTGTCCTCTTTTTCACGTTCTGCAATCGTTTCGGCGGGGATGTATAAATACCTGTCGATAATCGGGTCTGCCATGAAGTTTATAATGTAGTTTAGTATAGTTATTCCCACGGTAAAAGCTATCGTAAGCCCGATGGTTATGTTAAATAAATATAACACAAACGACAACCCTCCGACAATAATCAAAACAAAAAGGTTTCTCGGGAAGTGAGCAACAGTCATAATCAGCGAATCTTTCAAAATCGCTTTAAGGTCAAGCTCAAATGTCGTCATTATCGGGTAGATGTAAAAGTGCATCATAAAGTAAATAAGCAGACAAACTGCCAAAAATCCCATGGGCAGGTAAATTATCTTGTGCTGCTGTGCCAGCTCGCCGTAAAACGCAAACCCGACAGAACCAAGATAGATTAGCAAGGTGTCGACAACAAAAAGAATCGAGCTTTGTTTAATACATTCGATAACCTTGTCCTTGTAGTCGCTGAAAATCCATACGTGTCGCTCTCTTGCGTACGACCTGGTCAGGAAGGTAAGCCCCGGCATAATCACGCCAAAGCCGACAACCGAAAGGTAAATGGTACAAACCGTAAGGTATAATACCCCTTTTAGCGTAGCCAGCTCTCCTTTGCAAACCGCCGCGTACCCCAGCCACATAAAGAACAACACCGGCAGGCAGCATAAAAGGTGCAAAAGGTTGGTCTTGCATATCATCCATAGCTTACGCCACAGTATGTCAAAAAATAACGGAAAGCGGGGGGTGTATTCTTTTTTCTCCACACCCTTTCCCGGTGTCCTTATACCAAATACATCAAAATAAGCCATCTTAATTTTTCGCCTTTCTTTCGTTAATATTCGATGCCCTCACGGGCCTTTACGCCTTTGTCAAAGGGGTGCTTTATGCACTTTATTTCAGACACATAGTCTGCGTAGCCGTAAAGCGCCTCCGGTGCGTTTCTTCCCGTAAGGACAAGCTCTGTCTCCTCGGGCTTTTTTTCGATAATCTCTGTCATATACCCAAAGTCTGCTATCCCCAAATCGAGCACACAAAGCGCTTCGTCCAGCACCAAAAGGTCGCATTCCTCGTCGTATATTTTGCTCAAAGCGTCTAAGATTTCCCGCTTTGCCACGAGCTTTTCCCCGTCGCTCATACAGGGGTAAAATTTGTCCGAAGACGATACCCGCTTTACCTTGACGCCAGCTTTTTTCATAACATCAACCTCGGCACTTTCGGTAGCTTTTAAAAACTGATAAAATACCACACTTTTGCCGCGCCCTGCGCACCTTACGGCAAGCCCTGTTGCCGCGGAAGTTTTTCCTTTACCGTCTCCGGTATAAATATGAACAAGCCCGTTTGACATAAAAATCACCATCACAATAAAATTTTATCACAATATTCTGTAACAGTCAAATTATAAGTCTTTAATAATGTGCGATATCCTTTTGTAAATTAAGAATGTAATCAGCGAGCAAAGCACTCCCTTTAATAAAGTAAACGGTACGTTGAAAATCAAAAGACATTCAAAAAGAGAGTCTGCAGAAGGTAAAATCGCCTGATACATGGAAACAATAGTCTCCATAGGAATCATAAGCCTTGCGTACATAGGGTATGTTATGTAATAGTTTATCGGCAGGCTAAGTGCCGCCATGGAAACCGCACCGACCAAGGAGCCTATCATTGCGCCTTTTTTGGTTTTGTTGTATCTGTATATATACCCTGCCGGCAATACAAAGGCCGCACCCATAAGGAAGTTTGCGAGCTCTCCAATCCCGCCTGTGCTTCCGTGAATCATTATGTTTGCGATGTTTTTTATAAAGCAAACCGCCACTCCGTAAAACGGTCCGACTGCAAAGGATGCAATTAAAGCAGGCATCTCGCTAATGTCCGCTTTTATAAAAACAGGCATAAAAGGCACCGAAAAGTCAATAAACATCAGCACCACAGCAATAGCAGACAACATAGCTGTCACAACCATATTTTTAACGTTCGAATTTTTCATGTTAACTACCTCCGTTTTGTGAAAAATAAAAAAACCGTGTATAAAAATACACGGAGCGCTAAAAACAAGGGCATAAAATACCCATCAACCTTCTTTCATCCGGACTATACCGTCGGCTTTGGAGTTTCACCAAATCAGCTGTAATTTTTACAGGTCGCGGGCTTTAACCGCCGGTGAGGAATTTCACCTCGCCCCGAAGATTCAAGCCAATTATACTACCGGCCGAAATGTTTGTCAATAACAAAAATTCCCAATTATAAATTATGGATAAAAAAGCAATAATATTACTGAAAATAAAATCCCGAAAGGAGTAAAAATATGTCAAAAGGCAGCTTCGTAACAGGAATAGTAACGGGAATGGCCGTGGGTATGGGGGCGGCGATGCTTGTAAATCCGATGGATGAAAAGGACCGAAAAAAGCTAAAAAAAAACACATCACAATTCTTCACAACAATAGGCGCGGTAGCAGACCGCGTCGTGGATATGTACAAATAAATTAAAAATCCGAATCAAAGTCAGGCGGCACGGGACAAATTAGTCCCGTGCCGTTTTTTGTGGGCGAACGAAAAATAGCGCAGATTGGACAAACTGAGCGAAAACAAGGCGTAAGCCTTGCTTTTCGGTTACCCGAAGACGTACGTTGGTACGTCGAGAGGCGAAGTTTGTTCAAAACACAATGCAATAAAAACAGAAGAAATTCGCGAAAAGGCGAATTTCTCCCTTGAAAATTTAAATCATTTATAATTGGATGGAACAAATATGCTCTATCATACTTTTTTGGTGCATTGTGTGGTGTGTCCATTTTTCGAAAGCCCTTTTGTATTTTTTTTCTTGACAATATGCATAAAAAATATTAAAATATAATAGTGCTGTATTAATTAATTTTTAACCAAATTTCTAAGATTATTAAAAATAAAAAACGAAAAGGGGAGGTGTTTTCCATAGACCAACTTATAATTATTATTGTTGCATTTGTACTACTGATTATTGTCGGAGCTATATCATTCCGTATGGGTATATCATATAGAAAGAGAATTGCTGAGACCGAAATAGGCGGTGCTGAGCAGGAAGCTAAGAAGATAGTAAGTGAAGCTGCTGTCGACGCAGAAAATAAGAAGAGAGAAATTCTTATCGAAGCGAAGGAAGAAGCTCACAGGATGAGAATAGAATGGGACAAGGAAATTAAAGAACAACGTTCAGAGCAAATGAGGCTTGAACGTAGATTACAGCAAAAGGAAGAGTCCTTGGACAGAAAGCTCGAACAGTTAGAGCAAAAGGAAGAGGGCTTGGCAGAAAAGAGTAAACAGCTTGACGCTAAAAGTGCCGAAATGGACCAGATTAAAGAGCGTCAGCTTGATGAACTCCATAAGATTTCCGGTATGACACGCGAGGAAGCAAAGGCAGAGCTTTTGCACAACCTCGAAAGCGAAATCAGACACGAAGCAGCCATTATGGCTAAGGAAATTCAGGACAGAGCAAAGGAAGAGGCTGATAAAAAGGCTGCCGAGATTGTTGCAGGCGCTATCCAAAGGTGCGCAGCAGACCACTCCGCCGAGGCGGTTGTTTCTGTTGTCAGCTTGCCTAACGACGACATGAAGGGCAGAATCATCGGCCGTGAGGGAAGAAATATCCGTGCTCTTGAAACGTTGACAGGTATCGACTTTATTATCGACGATACGCCGGAGGCGGTTATCCTTTCGGGCTTTGACCCTGTAAGACGTGAGGTCGCAAGGCTCACTTTGGAAAAGCTTATTACCGATGGACGTATCCATCCTGCAAGAATTGAAGAAACAGTCGAAAGATGTCAAAAAGAGGTTGACGCAATTATCAAGCAGGAGGGCGAGCACGCTACATTCGAAACAGGCGTTCACGGCTTGCATCCTGAGATTGTTAAGCTTATCGGACGTCTCAGGTACCGCACAAGCTATGGCCAGAATGTTTTAAAGCATGCTATCGAGGTTTCGCATTTAGCAGGTATTATGGCAGGAGAGCTTGGTCAGGATATCGCAACTGCTAAGCGCGCAGGTTTGCTACACGACTTGGGTAAGGCGATTGACCACGAGGTTGAAGGTTCACACGCCGTTATCGGTGCAGACTTTGCGAAGAAGTATAAAGAGAGCGAAGTTGTTGTCCACGCTATTGCAGCACATCATGGCGATGTACAGCCAAACTCTGTTATAGACTGTCTTGTTCAGGCTGCCGACTCTATTTCGGCTGCAAGACCGGGTGCAAGAAGAGAAAATCTTGAAACATATATCAAGCGCCTTGAAAAGCTTGAAGAGATTGCAAATTCCTTCAACGGTGTTGAAAAGTCCTTTGCTATTCAGGCAGGACGTGAAGTCAGAATTATGGTTAAGCCGGACGTTATCAACGACGAGACTACTGTACTTATGGCAAGAGACATTGTTAAAAAGATTGAAGAAGAGATGGAGTATCCGGGACAGATTAAAGTTAACGTTATTCGTGAGCTTCGTTCCGTGGACTACGCTAAATAATTTGGTTAAATATTAAAAAACAGGAACATTGTTAAAATGTTCCTGTTATTTTTTATTCCTTTTAGTTTTATTCCTTTGACCTTTTGATTTTAGACCACATAATAATTATCAGCTGCCCGGGTATGCACAGCGTGAACAAAAGCTGAGAACTAAACCCAAATGGCAAAAAGCTTATATAAACACAAGCCACAACCGACCACATAAGTAACGATATTATCCAGAAGTTAAACCTGGGGTTAAACCATATCGAGTTAAATATAAGCCATAGTATCAAAGAGACAGGCACAGCGTAAATAAACGCCAGCCAGTAAAGACCCGCCTTGTTAAGCACAAGGTAAGATATAACATATACCATAGTTGCAATCAGCCATACTAGGATAATGCTCATGCCTGTAATAAAAGCGTGGTTTTGGAGCCTTCTTTTTGTAACGGCCTTCTTTTTAAGCATAAATTTTTCGTGTTCTTCTGTCAGCAGATAGTCCACCGTTACGCTAAACAGGTCAGCTATGCTTTTTAGTATAACTACGTCGGGGATAGAGTCTCCCCTTTCCCACTTGGACACGGCCTTGTCGGAATAGTTAAGCTTCTCTGCCAGTTCAAGCTGAGTCATTTTTTCCTTGCGACGAAGTTCGGATATATTTTTCGCTATAATTTTCTTAATGTCGTCCATAACGCGACCTCCATTTCAGTAAAACAGGAGTCTGTACGAATTTTAATCTTATATATATTAATTGTAACACAAACTTTGCGATAATACAAGGATTTTTTGCACATATTCTACCGTGGGTAGAGTGGCCCCAAAAACACTCTACTGGCCGCTAAAACTGTTTAGGTTGAAAGAAATGTCGTATTTGTGCTAAAATATACGCAAAAGTAAGTATTTATGGAGGTATCATATAATGCAAGATTATGTTCTTTTTGCGGATTCGGGAAGCGATATTTCAAAGGATATTTTAGATAGCTGGGGAGTAAAATGTGTGAGTCTTACTTTCAAGTTTGATGACGAGGATACAGAGCATTTAAGCGTTGATGCTGATATAAAGAAGTTTTATAGCGATATGCGCAGCGGCAAGAGCGGACGCACCTCGGGTGTAAATATTGAAACTTATAAAGAGGCGTTTGAAGAAGTGCTAAAAGACGGCAAAGACGTTTTGTGTCTTACCGTTTCTTCCGGCATAAGCACAACCTATAATTCAGCATGGGTTGCTAAAAACGAGCTTTCAGAAGAGTACCCTGACCGCAAGATTGTTGTTGTCGATACTTTGGCAGCTTCCGGCGGATTTGGACTTTTGATTAAGATGGCGGTTGAGAAAAAGGCTGATGGCGCTACAATCGAAGAGGTGGAAAAGTTCCTTACAGAGCGTCGCAATAATATGTGCCACTGGTTTACAGTTGATGACCTTACATATTTAAAAAGAGGCGGCAGAATCAGCGCTACTTCGGCTATCGTAGGCAGCGTGCTTAACATAAAGCCGGTTCTTCATGTAGATAACGACGGCAAGCTCGTTAGTGTGGAAAAGGCAAGAGGCAGAAAGAGCGCGCTAAAAGCTATTATGTCTAAGTACGAGCAGCTCGCTGAGGACAAAGGCGGAAGAATTTGGATCAGCCACGCCGACTGCAAGGATGAAGTAGATGCGCTTGAAAAAGAGTTTATCGACGCTTTTGGAGTAGGATTTGAAATGGTTGTAGACATAAGCCCGGCAATCGGTATGCACGCGGGTCCCGGAACAATAGCTCTTTTCTTTATGGGCACAGAAAAATAGTTAAAATACGCTGATAGTATTAAATAATGAAAATCCCCTGCCTTGTTCGGCAGGGGACTTTTTTATGCCTTTTGCGGGAGGGGTTGACTTTTTTGCAGAAAATATGATAAAATGTGATAAATAGTTTATAATTAGTTTTAAGGAGATAAAGCTATGCAGAGTATAATTAAACTGGGACCTGACGACAGGAAGCCAGACTGCAGCTGTTGCGTATATTCTAAGAAATTACCGGGCTTAAAGGAGCTTTCGTGCGAGAAGGTGGGGATAGTTTCGCCCGACCATGTTTGCAAGAAGTTTACACTTGATATTATGGCTAAGACTGCGCGCAGAGTCCGCACTCTTGACAAGTCTAAAATCAAAAAGATGGACTTTTCCATTGATTAATCAGGGGCTTTAAGAGGCGGATTTGATGTCTTAAAAGTTTTCGTTTGTTTGCGCTTTTAAAACTTTAAAAAGAGCATATTTGCACCGATTTAAGCAGTGAGAGTGTGTAAATATGTTAAAAAACAGGATAAAAATTACACATAATTACACAAGGTCTACACATTTCTTAAAACATAAGAGATGGTGCAGGCCGTTTTTTATGCAACAAAAAAGGAGAAATTCTAAAAATAGAATTTCTCCTTTTGAAATTATAATCAGTTGATGATTGTAAGCTCTGTATCTTTGTCGAAAATGTGGAGCTTGTTAAGGTCGAATGCAACCTTGATGTCGTCATCGGTTTTAACAGTTGAACGTGAGTTAACTCTTGCGATAGCCTTTGTGTTGTCGATGATGAGGTAGAGGTATGTCTCTGAACCCATCATTTCTGTAACGTCAACGTGAGCTGAAACGATGCCGTCAGGAGCATTAGCCATGAAAGCTTCGTCGTCGTGGATGTGCTCAGGTCTGATACCGAAGATAACTTCCTTGCCGATATAAGCTTCAAGCTCAGGTCTGGAAGCCTTGCCCTGTGGGAGCTTAATCTTGTCGTCGCCGATGTAAGCGAAAACGTCGTCTCCTTCTTTTTTAAGAACGCCGTTGAAGAAGTTCATCTGTGGGCTGCCGATAAAGCCGGCAACGAATGTGTTTGCAGGTCTTTCGTAAAGCTCGATTGGTGTGTCAACCTGTTGTACGATACCGTCCTTCATAACAACGATTCTTGTACCCATTGTCATAGCCTCTGTCTGGTCGTGTGTAACGTAGATGAAGGTTGTCTGGAGTCTCTTGTGGAGCTTACCGATTTCTGTTCTCATCTGTACACGAAGCTTAGCATCGAGGTTGGAGAGAGGTTCGTCCATAAGGAATACCTTAGGCTCACGAACGATAGCACGTCCCAAAGCAACACGCTGTCTCTGACCACCGGAGAGAGCCTTTGGCTTTCTGTCCAAGAGGTGAGAGATGTCAAGGATCTGTGCAGCCTCTTCAACACGGCGTCTGATTTCGTCCTTTGGAATCTTACGGAGTTTAAGACCAAAAGCCATGTTGTCGAAAACGGTCATGTGAGGATAAAGAGCGTAGTTCTGGAAAACCATCGCGATATCTCTGTCCTTTGGAGCTACGTCGTTAACGAGCTTGCCGTCTATGTAGAGCTCACCGTCTGAAATTTCTTCAAGACCGGCAATCATACGAAGTGTAGTAGACTTACCGCAACCGGACGGACCAACCAAGATGATAAACTCTTTATCAGCGATATCGAGGTTGAAGTCTGAAACAGCAGTTACGCCGCCTGAGTATCTTTTGTATATGTTTTTTAACTGTAATTCTGACATTTTAGTTCCTCCTAGCAAAATAAACTTTATTACTTTATATATAATACCACAACATATTAAAATAAACCACCACCTAAATTACCAAAAAAATCGGCTGGTTTTCGGGATTTTGCATAAATGTTGCAAAAAGGGGCTTTTTCAAGAAGAAAAAGCCCCTGAAATTGTGTATTATTCACAAACCATAAAGAAAATGTTTGTGATTTTATTGTATAAAGTGGTTAGATTCCCTTCATGGAAAGGGAGATTCTTTTCTTATTAACGTCTACATCAAGTACTTTTACCTTGACTACATCTCCTATCGACACCGCTTCCATAGGGTGCTTTATAAATTTGTCCGAAAGCTGAGAAATGTGCACAAGGCCGTCCTGATGTACGCCGATGTCAACGAACGCGCCAAAGTCGATAACATTGCGGACAGTTCCTGTTAAAATCATACCCGGCTTTAAGTCCTCCATACCCATTACGTCGGTGCGAAGAACGGGAGGAGCAACCTCGTCACGAGGGTCGCGTCCGGGCTTTTTAAGCTCGGATATTATGTCGGTAAGCGTAGGTACGCCTATGCCAAGCTTGTCGGCGATTTCGGCTCTTTTAACCGTATCGAGCTTTGACATAAACTCCTTTGTGCCTATGTCGGACTTTTGGCACTGTAAAATATCGATTAGCTTTTCGCAGGCATCGTACGACTCGGGGTGTACGGAGGTGTTATCTAAGATGTTGTCTCCGTCCGGTATCCTTAAAAAGCCTGCGCACTGTTCAAACGCCTTGGGGCCGAGCTTTGCGACCTTTTTAAGCTGGGCTCTGTTTTTAAAAGCGCCGTTTTCTTCACGATAGGACACAATATTTTTAGCGATAGTTCCGTTTATACCTGATATGTATGACAAAAGGGACGGGGAGGCAGTATTAAGGTCTACGCCAACGCTGTTAACGCAGTCTTCCACTACACCGCCAAGCGCTTCGCTGAGGCGCTTTTGGTTCATATCGTGCTGATACTGGCCGACGCCGATAGACTTAGGATCGATTTTAACAAGCTCTGCCAGCGGGTCCTGAAGGCGACGAGCGATTGAAACCGCGCTCCTTTGCGAAACGTCGTAGTCGGGGAATTCCTCAGCAGCAAGCTTGGAAGCTGAATATACAGAAGCACCCGCCTCGCTGGTCATAACGTACACTACGTTTTCGTCAATTTCTTTTATGAGGTTTGCTATAAATATCTCGCTCTCTTTGGACGCTGTGCCGTTACCTATTGAAACGATATCGACCTTATGCTTTTTGATAAGATTTGTGATAGTCCTTTTAGCGTCCTCGATTTTCTGAGGAGTGGTAGGTGGGGTAGGATAAACCACACCGACGTCGAGAACCATACCTGTTTTGTCGACCACCGCTATTTTACAACCTGTTCTGTAACCCGGGTCGAACCCCAAGACAGTTTTGTTTTTAATCGGGGCCTGGAGGAGCAGGTTCTTAAGATTTTCGGAAAACAGCTTCATCGCGCCTTCCTGCGCCGTATCGGTAAGCTGATTTCTGACCTCGGTCTCTATGCTTGGCATAATAAGACGTTTATAAGAGTCTGCGGCGGCAAGCTCTACGTACTCGCTTGTGATGCTGCGCTTTTCTGCAACGAGCTGAGTATTTAAGTAGCTTATAATACCTTCCGGCTCGACCTCAATTTTTACAGACAAAAACTCTTCGCTTTCGCCTCGGTTAAGGGCAAGAACTCTGTGGCGTGCAACGGCCTTTAAAGGCTCGGAAAACTCGTGGTACATCTGGTAGACGTCGCGTTTTTTCTCGGTTTCTTCCTTATTGGTCGTCTTGGACGTTATAACGCCGTTACGGATAGTGTAAAGCCTTATGAACTTACGAAAATCTGCGTTATCCGAAACCGACTCGGCGATTATGTCCATAGCTCCCGCAAGGGCGTCATCAACGGTTAAAACTTCCTTTTCTTCATCTAAAAACGGAGCGCATATATCGTCGACACTTCCGTCATATATGTTCTGTGCAAGGATGATTTCGGACAGTGGCTCGAGGCCCTTTTCCTTGGCTACTGTGGCGCGTGTTCTGCGCTTGGGACGATAGGGGCGGTACAAATCTTCAAGCTCGGTAAGCTTTTCGCACATATCGATTGAAAGGGAGAGTTCCTCGGTAAGCTTGCCCTGTTCGTCTATAAGGCGCTTGATTTCCGCCTTACGCTCTTCCATGCCCTTTAAGTAGGTGAGGCGGTCGTTTAAGTTACGAAGAAGCTGGTCGTCTAACGAGCCCGTCATCTCCTTTCTGTAACGCGCGATAAAGGGGATGGTGTTGCCCTCTTCTATAAGCTTAACTGTGTTTTCAACCTGAGTTAACCTGATGCCAAACTCGGTGGCAAGTCTTTTATTTATATCCATAGCTTTTGCAAGTCTCCTTCCGTAAGTTTCCTGACGCATCCAAGCTCTAAGCCGTCGTCAAGAGACAGAGCGCCTATCTGGACGCGTTTTAAATACAGAACCTTATTGCCCACCTTTTCAAACATACGCTTTACCTGGTGGAACTTGCCCTCGCAGATTGTAACCATACAGCCCGTATCAAGCGGCTCTAAAAGGGAGGGCATAGTAATAAAGTCACCCAAATCCATTCCAGAGGCAAAGGATAAAACATCCTCTTTGGTAACAGGATTTTGGGTAACTGCAAAGTACTTTTTATTAATATGCTTTTTAGGTGATGTTACGTTATGCGCAAACTTGCCGTCGTTTGTAAGCAAAAGCAACCCCTCTGTGTCGAAGTCGAGCCTTCCCACAGGAAAGACGTTAAAGTGGGAGTATTCTTCCGGAACGAGCTCGATTACTGTGGGGTGGACGTTGTCCTCGGTCGCGCTTACGTAGCCGTCAGGCTTATTGAGCATAAGGTAGATATATTTTTGATATTTAACTTCGGCACCGCCTACTGATATGGAAGCGCTTTGTTCGTCGACTTTTTCGTCGGGCGACGAACAAAGCACACCGTTAACCGCAACAGCGCCTGATTTTATAAGCTTTTTAACCTCTTTGCGCGTGCCAAGACCGCAGGAGGAAAGAATCTTATCTATTCGTTCCATTTTTACACCTATTAAATATGATTTTTAACAAAGGCCTCGATTTTTTCAAGCGCTTTACTTATCTTCTCTACCGAGTACGCATAGGAGATTCGGACAAAGCCCTCGCCGCTGTCGCCAAACGCATTGCCCGGCACGACTGCTATCTTTTGTTCCTCTAACAGAGACTGACAAAACTGCTCGGAGCTCATACCCGTAGCCTTGATGCTGGGGAAGGCATAAAAAGCGCCCTTAGGCTCGAAGCAGTGAAGGCCCATCTTATTAAGCTCTTCAACAAGCATATTTCTTCTTAAATTGTACTCCGAAACCATATACGCAACATCGTTGTCGCTGTTTTTCATCGCGTCTATTGCGGCGTACTGGCTGACTGTCGGCGCACACATTATGCCGTACTGGTGGATTTTGGTTACCTGCTCGATTATCGCCTTATCCGCACAAACGTAACCAAGCCTCCAGCCTGTCATGGCAAACGCCTTGGAAAAGCCGCTGACTAACATTGTGCGTTCCTTCATCCCGTCGATTGATGCGAAGGAAACGTGCTTTTGACCGTATGTGAGCTCGGCATAAATTTCGTCAGAAAGGACGATTATATCCGTTCCTCTTAAAACATCGGCTATCGCCTCGAGGTCGGACTTGTCCATTATTGCGCCTGTCGGGTTATTCGGGAACGGAAGAACTAAAAGCTTAGTCTTTGGGGTGATTGCCTTTTTAAGCGCATCGGCTGTGAGCTTGAAGTTGTCTTCCTCTTTGGTGCATATCGGCACAGGAGTACCGCCTGTGAGCGTAACGCACGGAGAATAGCACACAAAGCACGGCTCAGGAATTAAAACCTCGTCTCCGCTGCTGATAAAAGCGCGGGTGCAAAGGTCGATAGCTTCGCTTCCGCCGACTGTGACCAAAACCTCGTTTTTATGGTTATACGAAAGGTCGAAGCGGCGGTTTAGGTACTGTGTGATTTCATACCTTAATTCTTCAAGGCCGCTGTTAGACGTATAGTAGGTGTGGCCCTTTTCCAAAGAGTAGATACCCGCCTCCCTGATGTGCCAGGGGGTGACAAAGTCCGGCTCGCCTACGCCTAACGAGATGGCGTCCGGCATCTGAGCCGCTATGTCAAAAAAACGTCTTATGCCCGAAGGCTTCATTTGTGTTATATTTTTATTTAACAGCTTTTCTATATTCATAGCGTAATCACGCTTCTTTCGTCCTCGTGCGGATTTTCAAAAGTAACGCCGTCCTGCTTATACTTTTTGAGGATAAAGTGAGTTGTTGTAGACGTTACAAAATCCATGGGCGCGAGCTTTTCTGAAACGAACAGGGCAACCTCTTTTAGCGTCTTGCCCTCTATTATTACGCAAAGGTCGTAACCGCCTGACATAAGGTAGCAGTCTTTAACCTCGGGGTATTGGTATATCCTTTCCGCAACTTTATCGAAGCCCTCTCCCCTTTGAGGAGTAACGTTAAGGTCGATTTGCGCTGTAACGAACTCGCGGTCGGTTTTGTCCCAATTTATAAGAGGCTTTGCCTGGAGCAAGATGCCTTCGTCTGTCATTTCTTTTATCTCTTTATTGATTTCTTCTTCGGTTGTGTTCAGCATCGCGGCTATATGCTTATGCTCCAAAGAAAAGTTTTGCTCTAAAAGTTTTAAGATTTTTTCTCTCATAATATTCATAGCCTTTCCGCCCGCAGTGTGGTTTGTTACACAAAAGCGAGCTATATTTAATTAATTATAGCATTATTGCAGTAAAAACACAATATTTATTTGATTATTTTTTCTATTTGTGTTATTATTATTAAAAGACTTTTTTCGGGAGTTGTGGAAATGGATTTTTTTAAGGAAAAAATTGTAAAGAAAAAGAGAAATATTGCTGATTTTATGACGATTTTTATTGCGGTTTTTGCGGCGATTTTGCTGATTTGGGTTGTTACTGTTCAGGGCGCTTTTGGCGTGCCGTCGTTTATGATTACGCTTATTCCGATTGAGATAGCCGCTATTGTTTACGGCGCGTACAAGCTGATTAGTACTACATCGGTTGAGTACGAATACTCTGTTACAAACGACACCTTAGACATCGACAAGATTGTGTCGCGCAAAAAAAGGAGCAAGGTGGTTAGCGTTAGTGTCAAGTCGTTTGAGTATTTAGCTCCATTTACTGTTGAGCACGAGAAAGCTTATTTTGACAACACGATTGCAAAGAGGATTGACGCGAGCTCGAACACGGACGTGGACGCTTGCTTTGCAATTTACTACAACAACAGCGAAAAGGTATGTCTTTTGTTCGAGCCGACGGATGAGATGCTAAAAAACTTCGAAAGGTTTGTGCCGAGAAGTCTAAACCATACTATTTAAGCAGGGTGATTTTATGTTTCTTGCTGACGCTGACGAGGCAAGGCTGATAGACAAAAATTCCATAGAAAAATACGGCGTACCGTCGATACTGCTTATGGAAAACGCAGGGCTGAGAGTCGCCGACGAGGCGTACAGGACGGGGCTTAAAAAATTTGCTGTTGTGTGCGGAAGCGGCAACAACGGAGGAGACGGAAGCTCTGCCGCAAGGCACTTATTATGCAGGGGCGCGCAAGTTTGCCTTATTATGCTTTTGGGCGAAAAGGTGTCTACAAGCGACGCGAAAGTGATGCTTGACGCTGCAAAAAGTGCAGGGGCAAGGGTGGTTTACGGCTTTACCGACGAGGCGAAAAAAGAGCTTTTAGAGTGCGACGTTATTATCGACGCAATTTTAGGCATAGGGCTAAACGGCGAAACAAGAGGCGTATGCCGTGAGGCGATTGAATACATCAACGACCTTTCAAAGAGGGTGATTGCAGTCGACATACCGAGCGGGGTATGTTGCAGCACCGGCGCGGTTTTAGGCGCGGCGGTAAGGTGCGACAAGACTGTTACGTTCGGTGTGGGAAGGCTTGGACTTTTACTGTACCCTGCAAAAGAGTACGCGGGGGAAGTGTGTGTGAGGGAAATTTCGTTTGTGCCCGGTGCGGTTTTAGACGCTAAGATACGGACGAGAGAGATAGAATATACTAAATTACCAAAAAATACAGAGGACTGCCACAAGGGAAGTATGGGCAAGGTGCTTTTAGCAGCCGGCTCGGCAGGAATGACAGGGGCCGCGTGCCTTGCATCTACTGCGGCGCTAAGATGCGGCAGCGGGGTGGTAACGCTTTGTTGTCCGTCGTTTTTAAACCTTGCTATGGAGAGAAAGCTGACAGAGATTATGACTGTGGGTGTTGCAGACAACGGAAAAACGATGTCAAAAGAGGCGGCGGAGGAAGTAATCAGTCGACTTGAAGGCTACGACGCATTGGTTATGGGATGCGGCATGGGGTGCAACGAGGACACCAAAGAGATGGTCAAAGAGGTGGTTTTGCGTGCGAAAAAACCAGTGGTACTGGACGCCGACGCGCTAAACTCTCTTGACACAAATGACTTAAAAAATGCGAAGGCAAATGTGGTTATAACGCCGCATATCGGAGAGATGGCAAGACTTACAGGGTTAAAAGCAGAGCAGATAAAGGCGGACCTTGTAAACGTCGCCTCAGGCTTTGCAAAGGAGCATAATGTGGCGGTTGTGCTAAAATGTGCTACTACGGTTGTTGCGTTCCCCGACGGAGAGGTCTTTGTAAACACGCTTGGCAACAGCGGAATGGCAACGGCCGGAAGCGGAGACGTGCTCGCAGGGATTATCGGGGCGCAGCTTGCTAAGACCACGGACTTTAAAACCGCTGTCTTAAACGGAGTGTGGCTGCACTCGGCGGCGGGAGACAACGCCGCAAGGCGTATGGGCAAAAGCTACATGAACGCGACAGACATTATCGGGAGTTTAAAATTTATATTGAAGGAAGTGTAACTTTGAGAACCTGGTGTGATATTTCATTAGACAACCTAAAATATAATATTGAACAGATTAAGGGCAAAGTGAAAAAAGACACAATCCTTTGCGGTGTGGTAAAGGCGAACGCCTACGGGCACGGCGCTGTGGAGATTGCGAGAAATCTTTTGGACAATGGATTTGGGTACCTGGCTGTTGCCTTTGTAGACGAGGCGGAGGAGCTTAGAAACGAAGGGATTACCGACGCACCGATACTGATTTTGGGTAACACACCTTTGGACACAGTAGACAGGGTTGTTGAATATAATATTACTGCGGCGGTGTACGACACCAAGACCGCAGAGGCGATTTCAGCAGAGGCTAAAAAGCAAAACAAGACGGCTAAGGTGCACGTTAAAATTGATACGGGGATGTCGAGAATCGGCTTTTTGCCAAGTGATGACAACATCGAAGAAATTGTTAAAATAAGCCGTCTTCCTAATCTGGAGATTGAGGGGATTTTTACCCACTTTGCAAATTCTGACAGCGACGACCCGTCGATGACTTTGAGGCAGTTTGATGCCTTTATGGGCGTGGTTGATAAGCTTGAAAAAAGAGGGGTTGTTATCCCGATTAAACACTGCTGTAACAGCGCGGCTATTATAAACTTTCCGCAGATGCACCTTGATATGGTGAGGGCGGGAATTATCCTTTATGGTATGTATCCTTCTGACATTGATTACGGCATCGGTTTAAAGCCGCTTATGCAGCTTAAAACTACGGTGATTAATATAAAACGGCTTTTGGCCGGAGAAACAATTAGCTACGGCGCGACATACACGGTTGATAGGCCGACGGATGTTGCTACAATCGCGGTTGGTTACGCTGATGGCTATTTGAGGCAGCTCTCTAACAAGGGCAGAGTGTTGGTAAACGGACAATTTGCTGACATTTTAGGAAGAATTTGTATGGATCAATGTATGATTGACGTGACAAGTGTTAATAATATTAGCATAGGTGATGAGGTTATTTTATTCGGCGCCGATGAAAATGCCGCTTTGCCTATAGAGGAGCTTGCCACAATCATAGGTACAATTAACTACGAGCTTACTTGTGTCATCAACAACCGTGTGCCGAGATGTTACATCGAAGGCGGCAAACGTGTTAAAATTCACAACAACCTTTCTGTTGTCAAATCCCTTTAATTGACATTGACTTTAAGTACATAAAGGGTATATAATAGACACAGATAAATGTTTTTATCTCGCGTTTTGGTTGGGAGGTATGGTTGTCGTGACACAAAGCAAGAAAATTGAGGTTACTGTGCCTGCTTCATTGTTGGATGATGTAGACAGCCTTGCTAAGTTGGACGGCGTTTCACGAAGTGATGTCGTCAGCAGGGCTATGAGAGAATATATTACAGGGAGAAAAAATAAAAATCTCCGCAAGCAGCTGAAAAAAGGCTATGAGGAAATGGCGGCTATCAATATTGAATGGGCTGAAAATTGCCTTGAGGCTGACAACGAATGTCAGCTAAATTATGAGGAAAAACTTTCGGAGTGTGAATAATGTGATAGTTAAAAGGGGAGATTTGTTTTACGCTGACCTAAGCCCTGTCGTAGGCTCGGAGCAGGGCGGAATACGTCCTGTGCTTGTTGTGCAAAACGACGTCGGGAACAAGTATAGTCCGACTGTTATTGCGGCTGCGGTTACTTCGCAGATTAACAAGGCTAAGATGCCGACGCACATTGAAATCAGTGCGGAGACGTATGGGCTGGTTAAGGACTCTGTTATTTTAATGGAGCAGATAAGGACTATTGATAAAAAAAGACTGAAAGAAAAAATCGGGCATGCGGACGCTGAGCTTATGCAAAGAGTGAACAGAGCTTTGTCCGTGAGCTTTGCCCTTGAAAGTTGAAAAAAGGTGGTTTTACTTATGAAAAAGAAGCAAGGAATGAAAAAACTGGTTATTTGTGCGACGGTTATTGCGACGCTGCTCGCAAGTGTCGGTGCGATTACTCTGACGGCTGACCCCGGGGACGTAAGCGACCCTGTTGTTACGCTCAGCTATATTGAGGATGTGCTAAAAGAGGAGATGTCCTTTAAGGTGGTTACCCTCGGCAACGGCGAAAGGCTGATGTGCGAGGCGGGTACGGAGCTTATACTTCGTATGGGGTCTGCAACGGTTATAGCCACACAAAAGGGAGGACTTGCCGACGTAACAGAAGGTGTTGACCTTGCTAACAAGAGTAATGTGCCTATGAACCACCATCTTGTTGTGCCTTTGGCGGACGGCAGGGGAATTAAGGCTAACGACTACGTCTTAGTAATGGTCAAGGGAGATTTTGAAATAAAGTAATGGGCGTAGAAAAATGCACCGACCACACAAGGCAAGAAAATTAACAACAAGCATTTAATTGAAAGTGGATTTAAGATGAGACTGTTGCAAAATGAATCATATTGCAACAGTCTTTTTTTGGGGCTGACGAAAAATAGCGCAGATTGAACAAACTGAGCCCGCAGGGGTTACCCGAAGGCGTACGTAGGTACGTCGAGAGGCGAAGTTTGTTCAAAACACAATGCAATAAAAAAGAAGAAATTCGAAAATTTCGAATTTCTTCCTTAAAGAATTGTTTTGCTTAAACTGTTTAGGTGGAACAAAAAGGCATTATTGTCTGTTTTGGTGCATTGTGTGGTGTGTGCATTTTTCTAAGCCCTTTTGAATTATAAATCGAATAGCGTGGTTTGCTGTTCCTTTACAAAGCAACCTGACGCGGGAATCTTTTTAGCGCGATAGTAGTTTAGATTCTCGGTTTTAAAATCTTCTGCGAAGACTACGCTCTTTAAGGTCGCCGCCTTTTTAAGAGTCATAACCGTAATTCCCTGAGAATTCCTTGTGGTTTTAAGCGTTACAAGGGAAGTGTTTATCGCCATAATCTTTCCGACGCTTGATGTGGCTACGATATCGCATTCGTCGTCAAGCTGCATTACAGCTACAACCGGGGAAGCATCGGACATCGCGTTGGTAAGCTTTTTACGGTTGGTCTTTGTCTTATAGCCTTCGAGCGGTGTTTTAGCCATCTTGCCGTTTTCATAGCAGAACAGCATATTGCCCGAATAGTTCAAGGTAACGGCTATGCCGACTACCCTTTCGTCCTTTTCCATATCCAAAAACGTAGGCAGATACTCGCCAAGCTGGCTCGCCTTGCCGTCCGGGAACTCGTGAGTTTTAAACTTATATGCGTTGCACCTATCGGTAAAGACTACACATTCTGAGATGTTTTCTGTATCGATTTCGCGACAGATGCGGTCGTTTTCTTTAAGCTTTTGTTCGCCCGACGAACGGAGGGAGACGTAGGAAATCTTCTTTAAATAGCCCTCTTCTGTTAAGAAAAGCTTGAGGTTATAGTTGTCGATAACCTCTTCTTCAACAAGCTCTTCGACAGCGTCGTTTGTTATTATAACGGACTTTCTTTCCTTGCCGTACTTTTTGCTTATCGCTTTTAGCTCGTCGATTATGATTTGCTTGATTTTATCTTCGCTGCCGAGTGTGGCACGAAGAGAAGCGATTTCGTCTATTAACGATTCTATGTCGGCAGTCCTCTTTAAGATATATTCTTTATTGAGGTTTCTGACCTTGATTTCCGCAACGAATTCTGCCTGTATTTCGTCGATTCCAAAGCCTTTCATAAGATTGGGGACAACGAGCTCTTCCTGCTCTGTCTCGCGGATTATAGAAATCGCCTTATCGATGTCGAGAAGGATTTTTTCAAGCCCTTCTAAAAGATGGAGGCGGTCGGACTTTTTACCTATATCGAACGCAAGTTGTCTCTTTATACAACCTATACGGAACGCCGACCATTCGTGCAGAATCTCGCGAACGCCCATTACCTTTGGCGTGTTATTTATAAGGATATTGAAGTTGCATCCGAAGCTGTCCATTAAGGTAGTGGACTTATAGAGCTTTTGCATAAGCTTTTCCGGGTCGGTTCCGCGTTTTAGGTCTATTGTGATTTTAAGACCGTTTTTGTCCGTTTCGTCCCTTATGTCTGAAATCTCTTTGACCTTATTTGCCTTTATAAGCTCGATGATTTTGGACAAAATGATGTCGGACTTTGTGGTGTACGGGATTTCGTATATATCTATGCAGTTATTCTTTTTGTCATAGGTGTATCTTGCGCGGATTTTAAAGCTGCCGCGGCCTGTTTCATAAATCTCGTTAAAAGTATTTTCGTCGTAGATGATTTCTCCGCCTGTCGAAAGGTCGGGAGCGAGCAAGGTCTTTAGGAGATTGCACTTTGGGTTTTTAAGAAAAGCGACTGTTGTATCGCACACTTCTTTTAAATTGAAGCTGCATATATTGGACGCCATACCTACCGCGATACCCATATTGGGGTTTACCAAAATATTGGGAAACTTAGTCGGGAGCAGGGTGGGCTCTTTGGTCGTATTGTCGTAGTTGTCTACGAAATCTACGGTATCTTTATCTATATCTGCGAAAATCTCGTTACAGATGGGGGCAAGCTTTGCCTCCGTATAACGCGACGCAGCAAAAGCCATATCTGAATAGTGCTTACCGAAGCTACCCTTACTTTCAACCAGCGGGTGCAAAAGGGCCTCGTGGCCTTCGGAAAGGCGGACCATCGTTTCGTAAATGGCCGCGTCGCCGTGCGGGTTGAGCTTCATCGTCGCGCCCGCTATGTTGGCGGACTTGACAGTCTTGCCTGTTAAAAGGCCCATCTTGTACATCGTGTATAGAAGCTTTCTGTGTGATGGTTTAAGACCGTCTATTTCCGGTATGGCACGCGAAACTATTACGCTCATTGCGTAGGGCATATAGTTTTGTTCAAGCGTTTCTGTTATGGCCTGGTCGGTATAGTTCACTTTAATTCATCCACCTTATCACATTTTTCCCACGGGAACTCGACATCTGTGCGACCAAAGTGGCCGTACGCGGAAGTCTGTTTATATATCGGCCTTCTAAGGTCAAGATTTTTAATAATTGCGGCAGGGCGAAGGTCGAACACCTTTAAAACCCTCTTTTCTATTTCGTCTACCGGAATCTTTTCCGTGCCGAATGTGTCTATTAAAACGCTGACAGGCTTGGCAACGCCGATTGCGTAAGCAAGCTGGATTTCGCATTTGTCAGCAAGGCCTGCGGCAACTATGTTTTTAGCAACGTACCTTGCAGCGTAAGCGGCAGAACGGTCGACCTTAGTGGGGTCTTTGCCCGAAAAAGCGCCGCCGCCGTGTTTAGCGTAGCCGCCGTATGTGTCGACGATAATCTTTCTGCCTGTAAGGCCGCTGTCTCCGTTGGGGCCGCCGATTACGAACTTGCCTGTCGGGTTGACAAAAATCTTTGTGTTATCATCCATAAGGTGCGCAGGGATGATAGGCTCTATAACATTTTTGATTATATCCTTTTCGATCTGGTCGTGGGTTACTTCTTCGCCGTGCTGCGAGGAGACTACGATTGTGTCTACCCTTAGCGGCTTGTCGTTCTCGTACTCGATTGTAACCTGAGTTTTACCGTCAGGACGAAGGTACGGTAAGATACCCTGCTTTCTGACGTCGGTGAGGCGCTTTGAAAGCTTGTGCGCGAGGGAAATCGGCATAGGCATAAGCTCGGGTGTTTCGTTACATGCAAAGCCGAACATCATACCCTGGTCGCCTGCGCCTAAGTCATAAACGTCTGCCTCGCCCTTTTTAGCCTCTAAGGACTTGTCCACGCCGAGCGCGATGTCGCTTGACTGGTCGTCTATCGACGAGATAACCGCACAGGTGTCACAGTCGCAGCCGTACTTTGCTCTGTCGTAGCCGATTTCGCGGACTGTGTTTCTGACGATTTTTTGTATATCTATGTAACATTTGGTCGAGATTTCGCCCATTACAAGCACAAGGCCTGTTGTGCAAGCGGTCTCACACGCGACACGCGCGTCTTTGTCCTGAGCCAAAATAGCGTCTAAGATTGAGTCTGAAATTGCGTCGCATATTTTGTCCGGATGACCCTCTGTAACTGATTCTGATGTGAAAAATTTTCTTGCCATTTTTTATGCCTTTCCAACCTGTTTTTTACTGCGCTGTGCGGTTAATACAGCGTGTTAAAATCCTAAAAATGCAAGGACTCCTGTTGTCATTAGTGTAACTATTACGCCCGCAGCAAAAACGCCCAGGGCGATTGCGGGGAATGCCTTTTTAAGACGAAGGTCCATAAGCGCGGCGACAAGTGCGCCCGTCCACGCACCCGTGCCCGGAAGCGGAATCGCCACCAATATAAACAGACCTAAGGACTTATACTTTATAACTGTTTCGCTCTTTGAGGCACCCCTTGTTTCAAGCTTTTCAATGATGCCTGAAAAAGCGCGAAAGCCTTTTAGCCATTTGAAGATACGGCGTATAAAGAGCACTATGAAGGGTACCGGTACTAAATTGCCGATGCAGCAAATAAAAAACGCTTCAAGCGTGCTCATTTCATACTGCGTTAAGGCAATAGGAAGCGCAAGCCTTAGCTCCGTTACCGGAATCATAGACAGCAAAAACGCCGCAAGCTCGTGCGGTATGTTTGAAAGCAGCTCGATCAGGGAATCTGTCATACCTTTATCCTCCATAAAAACATATCATCATAATTATATAAGGAATTGGCATAAAAATCAAGTTTTTTATGTTAAAAGTTTTTAATTGACATTAATTTGGGGTTTGTAGTATAATATACTAACCAAATAAGGAAAAATACAGAGGGAGGGTGAAGTTATGTCAGCTGAAAAGAATGAATTTGATGTGGAATTTTCGCATGATTTTGATGCGCTTAATGAGCTGCTTGAGGGCAGAAGGCTTTTAAACCTTAAAAACTTGATTGCTGAAATGAACGAGTATGACGTGGCATCGTTTATCGAAGAGCTTGATAAGGACAAGGTGCTTTTGGTTTTCAGATTGTTGCACAAGGACATGGCGGCTGACGTTTTCGCCTATTTATCTCCCGAGACTCAGGAATATATTATTAAGTGCACCACAGACGAGGACCTAAAAGACATTATTGAAGAACTGTTCGTCGACGACGTGGTGGACCTTTTGGAAGAGTTGCCCGCTACTGTCGTAAAGCGTATCTTAAAAAACGCTACGGCCGCTAAAAGAAAGACTATAAACCAGTTTTTACAGTATCCCGACAGCAGCGCGGGAAGTATTATGACCGCGGAGTATATCGCGCTTAAAAAATCTATGACAGCTGAACAGGCGTTAGAGTACATCAGAAAAAACGGTGTGGACAAGGAAACGATTTACAGCTGTTATGTTACAAACTCCAGAAGGCAGCTGGAGGGCGTTATTACGCTTAAAGATTTGGTTATGGCGACTTCTGACGCTGTGATTGAGGAGCTTATGGATGTGCACGTGATAAAGTGCATAACCACTGACGAGCAGGAGGAAGTTACACACACTTTTAAGGACTATGACCTTTTGGCTATGCCTGTTGTTGACCACGAAAACAGAATTGTCGGCATTATTACCGTCGACGATATTGTGGACATCATGGAAGAAGAGGCAACAGAAGATATCGAAAAGATGGCCGCTATCACGCCGTCTGAAAAGCCGTACCTGAAAATGGGAATCGTAGAAACCTGGAAGACGAGGATACCGTGGCTTTTGCTGCTTATGATTTCCGCCGCTTTTACGGGAAGTATTATCAGCTCGTACGAGGAGGCGCTGCAAAGTGTTGTGATACTGACTTCGTTTATACCGATGCTGATGGATTCCGGAGGTAACTCGGGCGGACAGGCGTCTGTTACGATAATCAGAAGTCTTTCGCTCGGTGAAATTGAGTTTGGCGATATTTTTAAGATTGTGTGGAAAGAGGTAAGAATTGCGTTTTTATGCGGACTGACTCTTGCCGGGGTAAGCTTTTTGAAAATTGTTTTGCTCGACAACATAGACGGGTATCTGATTCCGCTGGTTGTTGCGCTGACAATGTTTATTACCATTGTTATTGCAAAGTTTGTCGGCTGTCTTTTGCCGATGCTGGCTAAAAAGGTGGGGCTGGACCCTGCCGTTATGGCGAGCCCGTTTATTACAACTATTGTTGACGCGATTAGTCTTATTGTATACTTTAACATTGCTACTGCGCTGCTTCCGCAGCTGTGGTAAGTGGGTGTAGAAAAATGCACCGACCACACAAGGCAAGAAGAATATAATGTGAGATTTGCAGAATTTATAAGTTTAATATCAGGTTATAAATAAGGCGGAAATTCGTCAACCGACGAATTTCTGCTTTTTTAATGCCTTGTGTTTTGAACAAACTGCGCCTCTCGGCGTACCTTTGTACGCCTTCGGGTAACCCCTGCGGGCTTAGTTTGTCCAATCTGCACTATTTTTCTTCAACCCTAAACGGGAGGTGGTGTAGAAAAATGCACCGCGACCACACAAGGCAAAATAATTGCAAAAAATGAAAATGAGCTGTGTCAAAATTAATTTGTTTTGACACAGCTCTTTTATTTTATAAATTTACGTTACTTAAAAATTCTTTTAGTCTTTCGCTTTTAGGGTTTGTCAGGACTTCGTCGGGACTGCCTGACTCTACTATATGACCGTCGTCCATAAAAACGACCTTATCGGAAACGTTTTTAGCAAACGACATTTCGTGAGTTACTATTATCATGGTCATATTCTTGTCCGCCAAATTCTTTATAATCCTTAAAACCTCGTTGGTAAGCTCGGGGTCGAGCGCGCTCGTTGGCTCGTCAAAGAGCATAATTTTAGGATTTAGTGCAAGAGCGCGGACGATGGCAACACGCTGCTGCTGACCGCCCGAGAGTTCACACGGGTAGTTTTTAGCCTTATCTTCAAGCTCTGCCTGCTTTAAAAGGTCGAGCGCCTTTTGCTCAATTTCCTTATAAATCTGCGCCTTATTCGACTTAAAGTCGGGCCTTTCCTTCGCCTGAAGCTTAGGCGCGAGAGTTATGTTATCCAAGACGTTATACTGTGGGAAAAGGTTGAAGGACTGAAAAACGAAGCCGAAGTTGGACTGTACCTTTCGCTTTGTTTCGTTATTTTTAAAAAGCGGATTTTCAGCGTCAAAGATGAGCTCGCCGTCAAAAAGAACAGTTCCTGCGTCCGCTTTTTCCAAAAAATTTATGCAGCGCAGAAAAGTTGTTTTTCCGCTTCCTGATGAGCCGATTATGGACACAACCTCGCCTTTTTCCATTGAAAAGTCGACGCCTTTTAAAACATCTGTTTTTCCAAAGCTTTTAGCCAAGCCTTTAATTTCTAAAATAGCCATAATCTTCCCTCCTAACTCTTGTAATAATCAAGCTTTTTCTCGATAAAACCAAAAATAAGTGTTAGTATGCCGCAAAAAGCAAGATAGAAAACGCCGGAGTAGAAGAGTGGCCATAATATGTGCATACTGTTCATAAACCTCTTTGCGTTCCAGGTAATTTCATATATCATAATTGTGTTTGCCAAAGCGGTGTCCTTAACGAGTGTTAAAAATTCGTTACTCATAGGCGGGATGATGCGCTTTACAACCTGCATTAAGATAATCTTAAAGAAAATCTGTGACTTTGAAAGCCCCAAAACCGTACCTGCTTCGTATTGACCTTTCGGTATGCCTTCGATACCGCCACGGAAAATTTCTGAAAAGTAGCAGGCATAGTTTATAACAAACGCAATCATAACAGCGACAAAGGTGCTCATACCATCGATGCCGATAAGCCCCGGACCAAAGCCAAAGATGATAAGCTGAAGCATAAGAGGGGTTCCTCTTACAACCCAGATTATTAATTTAATCGGCCATTTTATTATTTTTATTTTGCTCATTGAACCGAATGAAATGATAAGCCCTAAGGGAATTGCCATCAAAAGTGTGAGAGCAAAAATACGAAAAGTGGTCGCCAAGCCTTCAAGAAGACTTAGTGTAACCGTAATAAATGTAGACATAATTACTCCATAATAATTTATATTTTTAACGTCTAAAAAGGCAGATATTAAATCTGCCTTTTTATGTATGCTTTATTTTTTAGCCAATCAATTAAAGTGCAAGATTAAGTTCGTACTTTTCAGCCAAAGCGTCTAATGTTCCGTCAGCCTTTAATTCGTCGATGATTGCGTTTACCTTTGCGGCTAATTCATCGCCCTTTCTAAAGCCGATACCGTATTCTTCTGATGTTAATTCTATTGAGTAGCCGAGCTTGTCGTAGCTTGTGCCTTCAGCTGTCATAGATTTTGCCATTGTGATGTCGATTACGCAAGCGTCAGCCTGACCGCCCATAACAGCCATTAAAGCGTCTGTCTGTGCAGCAACGGGGCTGTATGAAGCGTCAAGACCGTTTGATTTGATTGCTTCTTCGCCAGCTGAACCTGCTTCAGCTGAGAACTTTAAGCCTTTGAGGCTTTCTACGTCAGCATAGTCTGCGATTTTATCCTTTGCCATAACAACAACCTGAGCGTTTTTAACGTAGGCCTTTGATACGTCACAGTTAGCCTTAACTTCGTCGGAGATTGTCATACCGTTCCAGATACAGTCAATCTGATTTGCGTCTAATGTTACAAACTTTGTATCCCAGTTGATTTCAACGAATTCGGGTGTTACGCCTAACTTTTCGCAAACAGCTTCTGCAAACTCTGTGTCAAAGCCTGTTAATTTGCCGTCTTCGTCCATGTAGTTCATGGGCTCATAAACTGTGTAACCGATAACGAGCTTGTCTGCGTCTCCCTTTTGTCCGCATGCCGCAAACGAAAGAGCCATTACAGCAACTAAAACTAATGCTAAAATCTTTTTCATTTTTAAAAAACTCCTTTAAATGTTTATTTGACAACATTATAGCACAGTAATTTATCGTTGTAAAGTACTAAATTAAAAACTTTTGCTTTTTAAAAAAGTTACATATATATTGCTTTGGAAGATATTAAATTGGTAAAATTATTAAAATTTTAACAATGTAAGCTATTTACATTGACATTTGTCGATTTTTTATGTAAAATAAGTATTAGCTATGATTTAGGTGAAAGGAGAAACAAAATGATTTATTCGCATGAAGTGGAAAATATGTGCCCTATCGCTAAGGGCGCTAATCATGGCCCGGCTCCGATTCCTCAGGAGGGACTCTGGACAAAGGCAAAAGAGATTAAAGACATAAACGGCTTTACACACGGTGTAGGCTGGTGCGCACCGCAGCAGGGTGCTTGTAAGCTTAGTCTTAACGTTAAGGAAGGTGTTATCCAGGAAGCTTTGGTTGAAACTTTGGGCTGCTCGGGTATGACACACTCTGCAGCTATGGCTGCTGAAATACTCGTGGGCAAGACTATTTTGGAAGCTTTGAACACTGACTTGGTTTGTGACGCTATTAATACTGCTATGCGTGAACTTTTCTTGCAGATTGTATACGGTAGAACTCAGTCTGCTTTTTCTGAAAACGGACTTCCTATCGGTGCAGGTCTTGAGGACTTGGGTAAGGGTCTTAGAAGCCAGGTTGGTACTATGTACAGCACTTTGGCTAAGGGTCCTCGTTACCTCGAAATGGCTGAAGGTTATGTTACAAGACTCGCTGTTTCTGAAGACGACGAAATTATCGGTTACGAATTCGTGAAGCTTGGCGTTATGATGGAAAACATCAAAAAGGGTATGGCTGCTGATGAGGCTCTTAAAAAGGCTACCGGAACATACGGCAGATTTGACGACGCTGTTAAGTACATCGACCCGAGAACTGAATAAGGAGGTAGAGAGAAATGGCATTATTTGAAAGCTATGAACGCAGAATTAAGCAAATTAATGAAACTTTGAATAAATACGGCATCTCCTCTTTGGAAGAAGCTGAAAAGATTTGTAAGGACAAGGGCATTGACGTTATCGGTATTGTTAAGGGTATTCAGCCTATTTGCTTTGAAAACGCAGGCTGGGCTTACCTTACAGGTGCGGCTATTGCTATTAAGAAGGGTGTTACTGATGCCGCTGAGGCTGCTGAGTGCATCGGCGAAGGATTGCAGGCTTTTTGTATCCCGGGCTCTGTTGCAGACGACAGAAAAGTTGGTCTTGGTCACGGTAACTTAGGCGCTATGCTCCTTCGTGAAGAGACAAAGTGCTTTGCTTTCTTGGCAGGTCACGAATCATTCGCTGCTGCTGAGGGCGCTATCGGTATCGCTAAGACTGCAAACAAGGTTAGAAAGACACCTTTGCAGGTTATACTAAACGGTCTTGGCAAGGACGCTGCAAAGATTATTTCCAGAATCAACGGATTTACCTACGTTCAGACTGACTTTGACTACGCGACAGGCGAGCTTAAAGTTGTTTCTGAAAAGGCATATTCCAACGGCGAAAGAGCCGCTGTAAGATGCTACGGTGCAAACGATGTACGTGAGGGCGTGGCTATTATGCACAAGGAGAAGGTTGACGTTTCCATCACAGGTAACTCTACCAACCCGACACGTTTCCAGCATCCTGTTGCAGGCACTTACAAGAAGGAATGTAATGAAATCGGCAAGAAGTACTTCTCTGTTGCTTCCGGTGGTGGTACAGGAAGAACACTTCACCCTGACAACATGGCAGCAGGTCCTGCTTCCTACGGTATGACTGATACTATGGGACGTATGCACTCTGACGCTCAGTTTGCAGGTTCTTCTTCTGTTCCTGCTCACGTTGAGATGATGGGACTTATCGGTATGGGTAACAACCCGATGGTTGGTGCTACTGTTGCAGTTGCAGTTGCTATTTCCGAAGCGAAATAATATCAGAACTATTAGCGGTACGGACGAAAGTCTGTGCCGCTTTTTTGTTTTTAAGAGCGAGGAAAAGGGGCGTGTGGCTTGACGGAGTGGGGGAAAGATGATAAAATGTTCCCAAGCAAAACATGTGGAGGTACCGAAATGGAAAAGAAAAACGGCGCTTTGGCGCTGCTCCCGATAGGTGTGTTTTTGATAATATACCTTGGGCTTGGGATTTTTTTAGAATATATTGCGAAGGTTAGCATGGGCTTTTACAGTGTCCCGATTGTTGTGGCGTTTTTGGTGGCGATTTTGGTCGCGTGCATACAGCACAGGCACATAAGCTTTGACGACAAAATCGCGCTTATGGCAAAGGGCGTCGGAGACAAAAACATCATGACGATGATTTTAATCTTTTTGGTTGCAGGTGTGTTTGTGGGCGTTACGGGAAGAGAAAGCGCAGAGGCTGTGGCGTATTTTATGCTTTCGATTACGCCGCCAAAGCTTGCGGTTTTAGTGCTTTTTGTGGTGGCGTGTTTTGTGTCTACCGCTATGGGAACGTCGTGCGGGACGATATCGCTTTTGGTGCCGATTGGGATTAGTGTGGCAAAATCTGCGGCCCTTTCGCCCGCATTTTGCATCGGAGCGATTATGGGAGGCGCGATGTTCGGCGACAACCTTTCGTTTATATCGGACACGACGATTGCGGCCTGCAACACCCAGGGGTGCAAAATGAAGGACAAGTTCAGGACGAACTTTAAGATTGCCGTTCCTGCGGCGATTTTGACTATGGTTGTTATTTTTGCGCTGTCGGCATCGGCGGGAAGTCAGGAAGTGGTTGTCGGCGACTACAACATGGTGCTTTTGATACCTTATATACTGGTATTGATTGGGGGTATTGCGGGGATTAATGTTTTCGCGGTGCTTTTGACGGGCATTGTGTCGGGCGCGGTTATTACACTTGCGACCTCTACGGCTACGCCTATGGAGCTTTTAGCCAACACGGGAAGCGGAGCGTCGGGGATGTTTGAGACGATTATGGTTACGGTTTTAGTCTCTGCGCTTTGCGGCATTATGCGAGAGGCGGGCGGCTTTGACGCGATACTTAAATTTATAAGAAAGCTGTTTAAGGGCAAGGTCGGCGGGCAGCTTGGAATCGGGCTTTTGGTCGGGGCTTTGGACGTGGCGACGGCAAACAACACCGTCGCAATCGTTATGGCAGGGCCGATTGCAAAGGACATTAGCGACGAATATGGGGTTGACCCTAAAAAGTCGGCCTCTATTTTAGACACTTTCTCGTGCATATTCCAGGGGATTTTGCCGTACGGCGCGCAGATGCTTTTGGCTATTTCTGCCGCGGCTACATTGGGAGAGGTCGTTTCGGCGTTTGAGATAATTCCGTTTATGTGCTATCCTTTTATGCTGGCGATTACATCATTGGTTAACATTATATTCGGTAAAAAGAAATAGGGTAGAATGCGGCATATTATATGCCGCATTTTTTGTTTTTAAAAATTATGAATTTGGTATAGTAAATTTTTATAATATGTGGTAAAATATTCTAAGAGGTGTTAAATTATGGATAATAAATTTGAAAACGAATTTGAAGACGCACGAGAAGAAATTACAACAGAGCCCGAGAAAAAGGGCTTTGACTGGAAAAAGGAGACGGCTGAATGGATAGTCTCGATTGTGGTTGCGGTTGTGATTGCTTTTATAATAAGAACGTTTTTCTTTACGCTTGTGCAGGTGAGCGGTCCTTCTATGGAAAACACTCTGCACACGGGCGACAGGCTGGTTGTTACAAGGCTTAACTACACGCCGAAGGTGGGGGACATTGTAGTATTCAGACCTGACCGTTATCCGAGCGAGCCTTATATCAAGAGGGTTATAGCTGTTGAGGGGCAGACCGTAGACATAGACTTTATAAGAGGCGAGGTGTATGTCGACGGCGAACTTATACAGGAGGACTACATCAAAAACCTTACAAAAAGGCAGGGGGACGTACAATTCCCGATTACTGTTGAAAAGGGTTGTGTATTTGTGATGGGCGACAACCGTATGGAGAGCCACGACGGCAGAAGCCTCGACGTTTCGAGTGTTAAAGAGACAAACATTGGTGAGAACGAGGTATATTACACAAGTGTTGACGACAAAACGGGCGACATCAAGAGCGAGCCTATACACTACGGATGTGTAAACAACGACGACATAATAGGCAAGGCGCAGTTTAGAATATGGCCTTTTGACAAATTCGGTTCTTTATACAAATAGGACGGAATAAGTATTGAAGTTAGGGGTGTGACTTAATGAACATACAATGGTTCCCCGGGCATATGGCGAAAACCAGAAGGCTTATAGCCGAAAACTTAAAGCTTGTGGACGTGGTGGTTGAGCTTAAAGACGCGAGGATTCCGTACTCCTCCACAAACCCGGTGCTTAGTGAGATTATCGGCAACAAGCCCCGTGTTATCGCGCTTAACAAGTGCGATATGGCGGACGAGGAAAACTTGAAAAAATGGATAGAATATTACAAGGACAAAGGGATTATGGCCGTACCCGTCGACAGCATAAAAGGGACGGGAATCGGAGCTTTAAAAAACGAGATTAAAAATATTTTGCGCGAAAAAACACTGCGCGACTTACAAAAAGGGATGAAGGAGCGCGACGCGAGGATGATGGTTGTCGGGATTCCGAACGTCGGGAAGTCGTCCTTTATAAACAAGCTTAGCGGCAAGGCGGGTGCTAAGACGGGAGACCGCCCCGGTGTTACTACCGCAAAGCAGTGGATAAGGATTAGCGGCGGGTACGAGCTTTTGGACACGCCAGGAATTTTGTGGCCTAAGTTTGAGGACGAGTTTGTGGGAAGAAACCTTGCGTTTACAGGCGCTGTAAGAGACGAGGTTTACGACGTTGCGGAAGTGGCGTGCGAGCTTTGCAGCGTTTTGGCAAAAAAAGCGCCCGAGGCGCTTTTGAAAGTATACAAGCTTGAAAGCATCGACGGGCTTTTGGGGCACGAAATACTGTTTGCAATAGGCAAAAAAAGAGGGTGCCTTATCGCCGGGGGCGAGGTCGACTACGACAGGGCCGCAAGGATTTTGCTCGACGAATTCAGAGCTAACAAGCTGGGCAAAATTGCGCTTGAATCGCCCGAAGACATTGCAAACTAAGCGGGGTGCAGTATGGACGACAAAGAACGAGTTTTGAAAATGTGGGATATTGAGCACGAAAAAAACGAGCTTGGTTACAAGCTTGTGGCAGGCGTGGACGAGGCAGGACGAGGACCTTTGGCAGGGCCTGTTTGTGTCGCGGCGGTTATACTGCCCGACAACTTATACCTTGAAAAGATTAACGACTCTAAAAAGCTCACAGACAAGGTAAAGGACAAGCTTTATGACGAGATTATAAAAAACGCCGTTGCTTACAGCATTGTGATGGTGTCAAACGAGGAAATTGACGAGCTTAATATTTTAAACGCGACGTTTAAAGGAATGTGCGAGTCGGCAGAGTCTCTTGGCGTAGCGCCTGACTATGTGCTTATTGACGGAAACAGAATAAAGGGCATGAAGTACCCCCATGAATGTGTGGTAAAGGGCGACCAAAAGAGCATATCTATCGCCGCCGCGTCAATCCTTGCGAAGGTTACAAGAGACAGGTACATGATGGAGCTTGACGAAAAATACCCGCAGTATAACTTTAAAAAGCACAAGGGGTATCCTACGAAAGAACACTACGACGCTATCAAAGAACACGGCGTGTCGGACGTGCACAGAAAGAGTTTTAAGCTGGTGAAGTAATGGAAAAGTACAACAAGGTTATCGGCGATAAGGGCGAGGACGCGGCTGTAAGATACCTTAAAAGGAACGGATATAAAATACTGGACAGAAACTACAACGTAAGAGGCGGAGAAATTGATATAGTCGCAAAAGACGGGGAAGTTATTGTATTCGCGGAGGTTAAAACCCGCAGCAGTACAGACTACGGAGACCCGAAGGAAGCTGTAACCTACACAAAGAGGCAAAGGCTTACAAAGGCGGCGGAGCACTATATGTTAAAGCTGGGAGACGTGCCTTTAAGGTTTGACGTTATCGGAGTTTTGGGCCGGATGAGGCTTGGTATATTCAGGGTGGAAAGCATAGAACACATTAAAGATGCTTTTTGAAAATGAATGTAGTTGTGTTAATTTTGCAAAAAATCGGTAAAAATTTAACGTTTATAACGGTATTTTTAATAAAATTTGCAAAAAGGCAATTTAAATGTTGCATTTGTGAGAAAAATAGTATATTATATAATGGATGGTTTTTTATGGGTAATATACCGTTTTAAACCACGTCGTTTTCCCGTCCGTGAGGAAGGCGGCGAATCATTAATTTTGCGGAAGAAAGGCATTGGAATTTATAATGAATTTATCTGAAAAAGCATTAAAGGTCAGCGCTTCTCCTACTTTGGCGATTGACTCTAAATATAAGGCTATGAAGGCTGAAGGGATAGATGTAATCGGTTTTGGCGCAGGAGAGCCCGACTTTGATACACCCGACAACATCAAGAAGGCCGCAATCGAGGCTATTAACAACGGACAGACAAAGTACACCCCCGCGTCGGGAACACTTGCGCTTAAAAAGGCTATTTGCAAAAAGCTAAAAGACGACAACGGGCTTGACTACACGCCTGACTGCATCGTTGTTTCAAACGGTGCTAAGCATTCGCTTATCAACTCTTTCCAGGCTATACTAAACCCGGGAGATGAGGTTATTGTGCCCGCTCCGTACTGGGTAAGCTATACTGAAATGATTAAGCTTGCTGACGGTGTACCTGTTATAATAGAAACAAAGGAAGAAGACAAATTCAAGATTACCGCAAAGGAGCTTGAAGCTGCAATTACCGACAAGACCAAGGCGATGATACTAAACAGCCCGAGCAACCCGACAGGTATGCTCTACAGCGAGGATGAGATAAGACAAATCGCACAAGTGGCTGTTAAGCACGACATTTATGTTGTCGCTGACGAAATATACGAAAAGCTTATTTACGACGGTAAAAAGCACGTGAGCATCGCTTCTTTCGGCGAGGAAATAAAAAAGCGTACTATTATTATAAACGGTGTTTCAAAAAGCTACGCTATGACGGGATGGAGAATAGGATTTACTGCGGCAAGTCCTGAGATAACAAAGGTTATGGCAAACATCCAGAGCCACGCGGCTTCTAACCCGAGCTCGATTTCACAGGCGGCTGCTCTTGAAGCTTACAGTGGACCACAGGATGCGGTAGAGGAAATGAGAAAGGTGTTCGAGTCAAGGCGTGACTACATGGTAGAGCGAATTAACAGCATACCCGGCGTTTCCTGCACAAAGCCGGAAGGCGCATTTTATGTAATGATGAATATCAGCAAGTTGTTTGGCAAGGAGATTTGCGGTAAGGTGATTAACAATTCTGACGAATTCTGCCAGCTATTGCTTGAAAAGAGCCTTGTGGCGCTTGTACCGGGAAGCGGATTTGGCGCCGAAGGGTATGTAAGATGGTCTTATGCGACAAGCAAGGAGAACATTGAAAAGGGACTTGACAGATTGGAGAAATTTCTTTTAGATTAAAGGAGATAAACCGATGAACAACATTTACGAAACCCCCTTAAATTCAAGATATGCAAGCGACGAGATGAAAAACGTCTTTTCTCCTGACAAGAAGTTTAGAACATGGAGAAAGCTTTGGATTGCTCTTGCGCAGAGCGAGAGAGAGCTAGGGCTTAACATTACAGAAGAACAGATTGCCGAGCTTATAGAGCACGCGGATGACATAAACTACGACGTAGCAAAGGAAAGAGAAAGACAGGTGCGTCACGACGTAATGTCGCACGTATACGCATACGGCGTGCAGTGTCCTAAGGCGAAGGGGATAATCCATCTTGGAGCAACATCCTGCTACGTTGGGGACAACACGGACATTATAATTATGCACGAGGCGCTTGCTATTATTAGGAAGAAACTCATTAACGTGATAGCTCTTCTTGCTAAATTTGCAGACGAGTACAAGGATATGCCGACGCTTGGGTTTACTCACTTTCAGGCGGCTCAGCTTACAACCGTAGGAAAGAGGGCTACTCTTTGGATTCAGGATTTATTGATGGATTTAGAAGATTTGGACCATCAGATGAGCAAGGCGAAGTTACTCGGCTCGAAGGGTACGACGGGTACTCAGGCAAGCTTTTTGGAGCTATTCGACCAAGACCACGAAAAGTGCAGAAAGCTCGACGAGCTGATTGCAGAAAAGATGGGATTTGACGGTGTGTTTGCTGTAAGCGGGCAGACTTATTCGAGAAAGCTTGACAGCCAGATGTTATCTGTTCTTAGTGGGATTGCGCAGAGTGCTTATAAATTCAGCAACGACATAAGGCTTTTGCAACATCTAAAAGAGATAGAAGAGCCTTTTGAAAAGAAACAGATTGGTTCGTCCGCTATGGCGTACAAGAGAAACCCGATGAGGAGCGAGAGAATTTCGTCCCTTGCAAGGTACGTTATAGTAGACGCTCTTAACCCTGCGATAACTGCGTCTACACAGTGGTTTGAAAGAACGCTGGACGACTCGGCTAACAAAAGAATCAGCATCCCTGAGGCATTTTTGGCGGTGGACGCTATACTTAATATATATATGAACGTTGCAGACGGGCTTGTGGTGTACCCTAAGGTTATACGCCAGAGGATTATGTCGGAGCTTCCGTTTATGGCGACGGAAAATATTATGATGGATGCCGTTAAAAAGGGCGGAGACCGTCAGCAGCTCCACGAGCTTATACGAGAGCATTCCTTAGAGGCTGCAAAAGTTGTTAAGGAAGAAGGAAAGCCCAATGACCTTATTGACAGGATTGTGGCGGACGAAAGATTTGGTCTTACTCGTGAGGAGATAGAAAAGACGTTAAAGCCCGAAAACTTTATCGGACGTGCTTGCGAGCAGACGAAGGAGTTTTTGGCTGAACAGGTTATGCCGATTTTAAAGGAAAATGAAGAGGCGCTTGGTCAGGCGGCAACTCTCAGCGTTTAAAAAACATTATAAAATTTGGCGACAAGGGAACCATACCTTGTCGCCTTTTGTTTTTGAATTTATTTACATAAACAAGCCTGTTTCTTCATAATATATATTAACAAAATATGGAGGACGAGATGAACGGGATAAAAAGCGTGATGGAAAAGTACGTTAAGAACAATATTTACAAATTTTTCTGTGCGATGCTGATGTTTTTTGCGGGGGTTGTTTTAGGGGTGGTTCTGGTAATGAACAGCACGGCAGAGGTTACGCAGGGTGTTGCGCAAAACATAAGGACAACCTGCGAGGCTATAAGCTCGGGAGGGTTTGACAGCGGCAAAGTTTTTGGCGTGGCGATATTTAAGCACGCCAGGAATGCGGCCGCAATACTTTTGGGCGGCGTTTCGCTTTGGCTTTTGCCGTTGGTAGCTATTGTGCTGTTGATGTGCGGAGTTTCTTGCGGATATACAACCGGCTTTTTGGCGCTTAATTTTGGGGTTGACGGATTTTTGATGGGGGCGGCGGCTGCCGTTGTGATGATTGCCGCTACGGCGCCTGTTTATATTATTATGTCGGTGCTTTCGTGCAACTACGCATTGAAGAGCAAGAGGGCCGGCGAAAGAAACTTTGCTATTTATGCGGCGGCTTTTGTTGTTATGTTTGTGGTTTTAGTGCCTGCGATTGCGGCGGAGGTGCTGGTGGTCCCGGAGATTGTAAGGGTCGTTTGTGCCAGGATGACAGGCTGACACACAACATATTGTGGGATGGAAAAAACGCCAAAAATTTCTTGGTTTTTTTGTCGATTTTCTTTTAAAAAAGACTGTACAAACGACAAAAAATATTGTAAAATAATTTCTGCTTAACATAATGAGAGGGGTTAGTATGATGAATAGTGTATTGGAGGATTTTGAAGGATACCTTTTGTACGACAAAAAGGCTTCTCAAAATACACTGCAATCTTACAAGAGAGATATTACGCAATATCTTGAATATCTGAAAATCAGGGGCATCCCGGATTGTACGGCCGTAACGCCTACCTCATACATAGACTATATGTCGCATTTGCAAAAGATGGGAAAGGCACCGACCTCTGTTTCCAGAGCGATTGCTTCTACCAGAGCTTTTTACAGATATCTTTGCAACAAAAACCTTTGCAGTGCAGACCCTACCGAAAAAGTGCACGCATTAAAGGTGGAAAAAAAGCTGCCGAGAATACTCACCGGCGAGGAGGTTGCTCTTTTGCTCGCCCAGCCTTCGGGAAGCGACCTTAAAGGGATACGCGACGCGGCTATGCTGGAGCTTTTGTACGCTACGGGAATCAGGGTTACGGAGCTGGTTTCTTTAAATGTTGAAGATGTTAATCTTGAAGTTGGTTACATAGTGTGCAAAAGGTCGAACAAGGAACGCATAATTCCGATATATCCACGGGCGGTGGAGGCTTTGAAAGTATACATAGACGAGGCAAGAGAGCTTCTTGTCGAGGACGAGCCGAACGCGCTGTTCGTCAACACAAACGGAAGCAGGCTTACAAGGCAGGGCTTTTGGAAAATAATCAAATACTACCAGCACAAAGCGAATATTGATAAGGAAATTACTCCACATACGCTAAGACATTCGTTCGTGGCGCATTTACTGGAGAACGGCGCAGACTTAAAATCGTTACAGGAAATGCTGGGGCATGCGGATATTTCCTCGACGCATATTTACACAAGGCTGCTTAAAAACAAGATAAACGACGTCTACAAGAGTGCACATCCGTTGGCGCGGGGGTAGTAATAATAGGATAGCTTTACGCATACAGTTTTACTGATGGAGGGATTACAGTGAAACTTTGTATGCGTATTTTTGTGTTTATTTTGGTTTTGAGTGTTGCGACTGTTGCGTTTGCGGACTTTCAGCCTACCGCAGTACCCAGGGGATATATCCTTATGGACTACGACACGGGGACGGTTATGGCGGAGCACAACGCTGACGAGCCGTATCCTATTGCGAGCGTTACCAAGATTATGACCATGCTTATATGTATGGAAGCGATTAATTCCGGGAAAATAAGCGTGGACGACGTGGTTACGGCAAGTGAATATGCCTGCAAGATGGGCGGTTCGCAGATTTATCTCGAGCCCGGTGAGCAGATGAGTGTGGGCGAGCTTTTAAAGTCGATTGCCGTTGGGTCTGCTAACGATTCGAGCGTTGCTATGGCGGAATATATTATGGGCAGTGAGCAAACCTTTGTTGACGCTATGAACGAAAGGGCGCGTGCGCTCGGGATGGCCAACACGAACTTTGTTAACTGCAACGGTCTTGATACAGAAGGCCATTACAGCTCGGCGCGGGACGTTGCCATTATGTCAAGAGAGCTTTTAAAGCACGAGGGCATCAGGCCTTATCTTACAATTTGGATGGACACCGTGAGAAACGGGCAGTTCGGTCTTACCAACACAAACAAGCTGATTAGATTTTACGACGGGGCGATTGGTATTAAAACCGGATCCACATCGCAGGCGAAGTACTGCCTGTCTGCTGCGGCGCAGCGAAACGGGCTTACTCTTATCGGCGTTGTGATTGGCGCGGAAACGACCGACGACCGATTTGGTACTGCCAAGGAGCTTTTAAACTATGGGTTTTCTAACTACAAAATATTGCCCTTGGTAGAGGCGGGAGAGGACTGCGGAGTTGTCGCTGTTAAAAAGGGAATGGATGATTCGGTGGTGACAAAGGCGAAGAGTGATTATAAAATTTTGTCCTCCAAGCAGAGTAACAACAAGATAGAAAAGAACATAATATTTGACGAGGGAATTAAAGCGCCGGTTAAAAAAGGGCAGAAGATTGGCAGGATAGAAATTGTTTCGGATGGCAAAAAGATTGGCGAGGTTGACGTTACAGCCGCAGAAAATGTAGTAAGAATCGGCACGGTAGACACGCTTTTAAGCCTTATTAAGATGTGGGTTTTAAGGTGATTTGAAATTTTTTAAAAAAATTACAAAAAAATGTGAAAAAAGTATTGACAAGCGTTTTTTATAGTGATATAATATACCACGTTGCCGAGATAATTAGCAAAAAGGAACCCTTCAAAAAGGCAACTTTTTTGTTGCTCTTCGAGGCAAAAGCGGTCAAAAAATTTTTTCAAAAAATTGAAAAAACTTATTGACAAAGCACTTTGGATTTGCTATAATATAAAGGCACTTCTAAAGTGAGTGAAGTTTGAAAAGTGAATAGCGTAGAGAAAAGGAGTACAACAAATGTACAAAAGTTCTCGTCAATTTTAAGAGTAAAGACTCTTTACAAAACAACGAAATTTTGAGCTAGAGAGCTCGATTAATAATTTAATCGAGAGTTTGATCCTGGCTCAGGACGAACGCTGGCGGCATGGCTAACACATGCAAGTCGAACGGAGCCAACTCGATGATCCCGTCGGGGTGAATTGGGGGAGGCTTAGTGGCGGTCGGGTGAGTAACGTGTGAGTAACCTGCCTTTCAGAGGGGGATAACATTCCGAAAGGGATGCTAATACCGCATGAT
>JAZREA010000015.1:0-8140 GCA_045660545.1 Clostridia bacterium
TTTTACATTGTCTTCCTAAGACCGCTTGGCCTCCGACTTAACAAGCCCTAATATTATTTATTATTAAGGGGTGTTAATATGACGGTGAAGAACACGTATGTAAGCAAGACAAAAAAAGAGAGAAACGAAAAAGCAAATGCGATTAAAAGAAAGTGTATGCTTCTGCTGAAATCCGGCGGTAAAAGGTAAGCGTTTTGGACGCGATATATGTAAGACAAAGCGTTTATAAAAAAGACAGCCTCTCTATCGAAGGCCAAATAGAGCTTTGCAAAAGGTACGCAGACAAGGACGCAAAAATATACTGCGACAGGGGCTATTCAGCTAAAAGTATAAAGCGTCCTGCGCTTAGCAAATTGATAACGGACATCGAGGCGGGAGAAATAGACAAGTTATACATTTACCGTCTGGACAGACTTAGCAGGTCGCTTTTGAATTTCAGCCAGCTGTGGAGCCTTATGGAGCGAAACGGCGTAAACTTAGAGTCCATAACGGAAAACTTTGACACATCTACTCCTATGGGCAGGGCGATGCTGAATATAGTTATGACCTTTGCCCAGCTCGAAAGAGAGACAACAGCGGAAAGAGTACGGGACAATTATTATTATCGCTTTGGTAACGGGTCGTGGCCGGGAGGGCCTGCGCCCTACGGATTTTGCCTTGCGAAGATAACAGATAAAAAAGGCAATTTAGTGTCATCTCTCAGAGAGAACAAAGAACAGTCCAAAGTAGTTGTAAAAATCTTCGAAGCTTATGTAGAGAAAGGCTTGTCCTTGCGCGGTATTGCCACGATGCTGTCGGACGAAAATATACACGGACCTAAAAGGGAAAAATGGGACAACGTCACATTGTCCCGTATTTTACATAACCCTGCATACGTCAGGGCAGACGCCGATGTGTACTGGCACTATATGTCTCTCGGTTTTGATATACATAGCAACAAGGAGGATTTTGACGGCGTCCATGCATGCAACTGCGCTGTAAAAAGATTGGTGGTTTCAAACCACGAGGGGTTTATAGATTCAAAATTGTGGCTAAAAGCACAGCAAAAGCTTTCTAAAAACAAACAAATTTCTAACCAAAACCAAGGCAAGCACAGCTGGCTCACGGGCCTTTTAAAGTGTGCACAATGCGGATATTCTGTAAAAATAAACAACACCCGCGGACGTTTGTATATGCTGTGCTCGGGACGTTCCAACTTAAAAATATGCGAAGCTTCAATAGCCGTCAATATCAGGGAACTTGAGGAATGTGTCGGCAAGAAGTTAAAAGAAACAATCGGGGAATGCCTGTGTGAAAATATGGATTTTATCGATAAAGATAAAGTGGAAAAATTACTTAACATCGAGCAGAAAATAGAAAGACTGATAGGCGCGCTTTCACAAAGCGGCAGCGTTTCTGCAACATATATATCCGAAGAAATAGAGCGCTTGCATAATGAAAGAGAAGCACTCTCGCTTGTGGGTGAAAAAAGACAGCGGGCGGACAAAATAGACTTTGAAAAGCTGTCTTTCGGAGAGAAAAAATTAATAGCCTCTTTGTTTATAGATAAGATACTGTTAAAGGATGATTCGGCTGAAATATTATGGAAAATATAGCCTCAAAAGGCGGTTTGTCCTTTGGGGCTACCTTTTTGTTAAATTTTTACATATATCACTTTAAAAAAACGACGATAATTGCTCAAATTGTTGACTTTTTACAAGGTTTGATTTATAATTATATGATAGTGTAGGTGTATTATTTAAAAGGAGAAGTAGGGTTACTTTTGTATACATGGAAATAAAAAACGGAAGGTTATGAGTTTATGTATAAAAAATTTATAAAGAGATTTTTAGATATAATTTTATCGACGGTTGGAATCGTTGTTTTGGCGTTGCCGATGCTTGTTATAGCGGTTGTATTAAAGCTTGATTCTCCCGGCCCTGTTTTGTTTAAACAAAAAAGAATAGGCCTGCACAAAAAAGAGTTTACGTTGTTGAAGTTTCGCTCGATGCCCGTTTCGGCGCCCAGGGACGTTGCAACACACCAGCTTAACGTGCAGGAAATACATATGACCAAATTTCAAAAGGCAATCCGTAAATATTCAATTGATGAGCTTCCGCAGATATATAATATCTGGCTTGGACAGTGTAGCATAATCGGGCCAAGGCCTGCGCTTTGGAACCAGTATGACCTTATTGCAGAGCGCGACAAATACGGAGCCAACGACATAAAGCCGGGCCTTACCGGCCTGGCACAAATCAGCGGTAGGGACGAGCTTGAAATTGACGTTAAAGCAAAGCTTGATGGCGAATATACCAAGATGCTGAATTCGGGAAAGGGCTTTCGGGCAGACTTTCTGTGCTTTTTCGGCACGATAAAGTCTGTTCTTAAATCCGAGGGCGTTGTCGAAGGCGGAGTTGGCGAAATAAACAAGAAAGAAGAACAAAAGGAAGAAGAGATTGTGATAGAATGAAAAAGATACTGATTACAGGCGCAAACAGCTATATTGGAACTTCTTTTGAAAATTATATAAAAGCAAATTATCCGGACAACTATGTTGTAGACACTATAGATATGATTGATGGTAGTTGGAGAGAAAAGGACTTTTCAATTTATGACAGTGTGTTCCATGTTGCAGGAATCGCGCATTCGGATAATGGTAAGATTAGTGATGATAAAGCAAAATTGTATTATTCGGTTAATACTGACCTTGCTGTAGAAACGGCAAAAAAGGCCAAAGCTGATGGAGTAAAGCAGTTTATCTTTATGAGTAGTGCCATTGTGTACGGCGAAAGCGCCCCCATCGGAAAAGCAAAAGTAATCACGAATAATACACCTGTTAATCCCGCAAACTGTTACGGCGACAGTAAAGTACAGGCCGAAAACGGAATCAGGCCCTTAAATGACGATAGCTTTAAGGTTGTTATTTTACGTCCTCCGATGATTTACGGTGAGGGGTGCAAAGGAAATTATCCGCTCCTTGCCAAAATTGCTTTAAAAACGCCGGTGTTCCCGTATGTGAAAAACCAACGGTCGATGCTGCACACAGAAAATTTGTGCAGGTTTGTTTCGCTGATGGTTGAAAACGAAGAACAAGGAACATATTGGCCACAAAATGCAGAATACAGCAATACAAGTGAGCTTGTAAAAATGATTGCCGAAGCACATGGCAAAAAAGTTTACCTTGTTAAAGGGCTTGGCTGGTTACTTGGGATTATGAGCCGTTTTACGGGACTTGTTAATAAGGCGTTTGGAAGCCTAAGTTACGAGAAGAGTTTGAGCGAGTATAAAGAGGATTATAGGGTAAACGATTTAAAAGAAAGTATTAAAAGGACTGAAATAAACGTATGAAAATACTTATTATAACGCAGTATTTTTATCCCGAGACCTTCCGTGTAAATACTTTGTGCGCAGAATTGGTCAGGCGCGGAAACGAGGTTACGGTGCTTACGGGGTATCCACAGTATCCAATAGGTAAAATATATGACGGATACGGCTTTAACAAGCCTTATGATAAGGAATGGAATGGTGCGCGAATAGAGCGTATTAAGATGCGCCCGAGAGGGAAAACACCGATTGGATTGTTTTGGAATTGTTATTCATTTGTACAGGAAGGCAAAAAGTGGGTTAAAAGATGCAAAGACAAATACGATGCAGTTTATGTTTTTGAGGTATCTCCTGTTACGGTAGGTTTGCCGGCTGTGGCATATAAGAAAAAATTTGGGACACCGATATATTTTAATGTTCAGGATTTATGGCCCGAGAACGCAGAAATAGTTCTTGGAATAACTAATAAATTGATTATCGGGACAATTAATAAAATTGTAAACAAGATTTATTCAGCCAGTGATAAGATTTTGTGCTCTTCCCAATCGTTTGTTAATAATATTGCCAACAGAGGCGTACCTGCGGAAAAGCTGATGTTTTGGCCTCAATTTTGTACCGAACCTGATTTTATAAACATGACTAAACCCGAATGCTATTGCGATGAGCATTTCAACATCGTCTTTACAGGCAATATCGGTGAAGCGCAAGGACTGGATTTGTTGGTTGATACCGCCGCAAAGTTAAAGGACACGAACGTAAGATGGTTCCTTGTCGGTGATGGTCGCGCAAGGGAAAAACTCGAAAACAAGGTTTATGAAAACAACCTTGAAGATATTGTAACCTTTGTTGGAAAGGTTTCGGAAGAAGAGGCTGACAGATATATACATTTTGCCGATTGTGCGTATTTGTCGTTTAAGAAAAACAAGCTGTTTGATATGACGTTGCCGGCAAAGCTTCAATCGTATATGGCTTGCGGCACACCGATACTTGCTGCCGCCGGAGGTGAGAGTGCCCGTGTTATTAATGAGGCGCAGTGCGGCTTTGTTTGCGAACAGGATACAGATTCGTTGGCTCATATGGTTAAAAATGTTGTTCTTACATCGACCGAATTGGACGTGATGAGAAACAATGCAAGAAGATATTTTACCGAGCATTTTGCAACCGAATTGGTTATTGGCGAGCTGGAAACAATGATGAACGAATTTTGCAACGCAAAAGGCAAAAAATAAAAACACTTCTGCTCAGGCGGGGGTAGTTGTAGATATGTTAAAGAGAGGCGAAAAAGACAGTGAGCAGAGATTATAACATCGTTACTTTTCACAGAGCATATAATTACGGCGCCGTTTTGCAAACCTATGCGTTGCAGGAGTTTTTAAAGCAGCTGGGCTATTCGGCTGGCGTATATGATTACATATCGTGCGGAGAAAACAAGCCTGCCGGCAAAAAGGAAAGGCTGATACAGTTTCTTTTGACTTTTAATAAGGCCGATATAAAAAGGCGCGAGGAAAAGTACAAGGCCTTTGCGGAAAATATGTTGGACCTAAACTTAGAGCAAGACAATAGGGCATATGTATCGGGAAGCGACCAGGTGTGGAACCCGTGCGGAAATATGGAGGACGCATATTTCTTGCGCTTTGCACCAAAGGAGGCTAAAAAGGTCTCTTACGCAGCGAGTATGGGCGACGGGCAGGTCCCCGAGGATAAAAAGCAGCGTTGGCAAAGCTATATATCCGACTTTGACCACATATCTGTAAGGGAAGAGTCTTTGGGTGAAAAGATAAAAGAATTTTGCAACAAGGAAATTGTGCAAAATATAGACCCAACTCTTTTGCAGGACGCGTCCTTTTGGTCGGGTGTTGGCAAAGAGGTAAAAGGACTTCCCGAAAAATATATTCTGGTGTATCTTATGCACCTTCCAAAGAACGTTAATAAGCTCTTAAAATGGCTTCAAAAGCAGACCAAGGCAAAGATTGTAGTAGTGGACGGACAGGGCGCTGTTCAGGGCTTGTTTACAAACTTAGTAAGACACGATATGGCTTTGCACGATATGGGGCCTTCCGAATTTGTTTGGCTTGTACAGCACGCGCAGAGCGTGGTTACTTCGTCTTTTCACGGGACGGCGTTTTCTCTTATATTTAACAAGGAGTTTTACTCAATCAACAGCAAGCCGAATTCCAGAATATCAAGCATTTTAAACAAGTGCAATATCAATCCCGTAAAGGAAGAGGCCGAAACGTTTTCGCGCCGTGATAATATTGACTGGGCTTTTGTTAATGACGTTATGAAAAATGAGCGCAAAAAAAGCGAAGAATATTTCAATAAAATACAGTTGGATTAAGGAGAATCGGCGATGAAAAAACACTCTTACAACTTTGACTGCGTCGGTTGTACGGCGTGTGCGCTTGCGTGCCCCGTTAAGGCGATAGATATGAAGATTAATGAAGAGGGCTTTTTGCAGGCATATATTAAGGATGAATTGTGCGTTGACTGCGGCCTTTGCAGTGATATATGTCCGGTCAACAAAAAGTCGCCCGTTAGCAGAATAAGCTCGTACTACGGTTGGCACAAGGACGAAAAGGTCCGCTTTGACAGCTCTTCCGGCGGGGCGTTTCGTGCGATTGCAGACACCGTGACGAAAAATGGCGGCGTTGTTTATGGCGCGGTTTATACTGACGACTTTAAGGCGGTTGTATTTAACGACACCGACAATGTCTCTTTGGAGCAAATACAAAAGAGTAAGTACATAGTAAGTAACCCCGAGAATACCTTTGAAAAAATAGAGGACGAGTTAAATAAGGGCAGAAAGGTTATGTTTTGCGGTGCTCCTTGTCAGGTGGCAGGTCTTACACAGTACCTTAAAAAGCCGTACGACAACCTTTTGACAGTCGACTTTGTTTGTGGCGGCATGCCGTCTGTTACGTTTTGGCAGGAGCATGTTGAAAAATTGGAGAAAAGGTACGGCTCCGGGATAAAAAGCGTAGATTTTCGCTCGAAGAAAAACGGATGGGGCAAGCTGTTTTTTGATATACAGTTTGAAAACGGACGGGAATATTTTGTAAGAGAATATTTAGATTCGTTTTATAACGCGTTTATGAGCGGACATGCGTCTGTAAGAAAGCACTGCTTGTCCTGCGCCTTTCATGATTCCCACTATGCGGATATTACGATTGCAGACTTTTGGGGCTACGCTGCGGCAGGAGTAACGGCGGACAAAAAGGAAAAAGGCCTTTCGCTTGTTATTTGCAATACACAAAAAGGCGAAAATGTGATTAAAAACAACGAAGACCTGGAAATCTTCGAGCTTGACAACCGTTTTTCCGACTACGCCTTGGGAGACGTAGTACCTACGCAAAAAGAGACGGAGAAAAGAGACGCCTTCTTCGCACTCGCTAAAAAAATAGGTTTTGAAAAGGCAGCGAGCAAGATGCTCCCCTCGACAACGTTAAGCCATTTGCTTAAATATATAAAAATAAGGTTAAAGATTGCTGACTAAAATATTAAAATGAAGTTGTGCAAAAGCGGTTACAACAAAAGTTGTAACCGCCTTTTTGCGCGTTTGAAGGTGTTGCCTTCGCTTCACAGTCCCACTGTATGCAAAAGCGCCCGGTGTCGGTGCACGTTTTTACAAGCAGGTCGTTATACTCTCCGTACGGCGCACGAAAAAGCACATCGCTCTGGCCCGTAATGCCTTTGATTTTAGCGTCGCAGTCGTCCATCTCTTTAATCATTTCATCTCGTGAAAGAGAGTTTGTGTGGGGGTGCGTGTTGGAATGGTTTGCTATTTCGTTGCCGTTTTCGTACATCTGCTTTATCCTATCGGGATATTTGTCTATAAAGTCCCCGACAACAAAAAAGGTTGCTTTGCAGTCGTAGTCTTTAAGTGTTTTTAAAATGTCGTCAAGGTCGCTGTCGTCCCAGGCAGAGTCAAAGGTGATTGCCACCTGCTTTTTGTCTGTCTGCACACAGTAAATCGGAATGTTGCTCTTAACAGAGGCGGTATTTGTCGACGTTTTGGAATACACCGCAAGGCTTATCACTACTGCGAGCAGGACAAAAAATGTTATCACAGCTCTTTTTTCCACAAAAAACATCTTCATATTTATTCACTCTCCCCTTAAATTGTTGCTTTTATACAACTTTTATTAAAGCTCTATGTAAAAATATACATTTTATTACATAAAATTAAAATGAGTATTGCATTTTTATAAATAATGTTGTATAATTAAAAGACAAAATACATATTTAATATGGAGGATGTTAAAATGAAAAAGATTCTTTCAATTGTTTTGGTTGCTATGTTGGCAGTATGTATGCTTGCAGGCTGTGGCAACAGCGACGACAACAAGCTTACAATGGCTACAAACGCTACATTCCCGCCATACGAGTTCTACGAGAACGACAAGATTGTGGGTATTGATGCAGAAATCGCAGCAGCTATCGCTGAGAAGATTGGTATGGAGCTTGAAATTATCGACACAGAGTTCGGTTCAATCATCACAGGCGTACAGACAGGCAAGTACGATATCGGTATGGCAGGTATGACTGTTACAGAAGAAAGACTTCAGTCAGTAGACTTTACTGATTCTTATGCAACAGGCGTTCAGTCTATTATCGTTAAAGAAGGTTCAGACATCAAGTCTGTTGACGACTTGGAAGGACACAAGATTGGTGTTCAGCAGGATACAACAGGCCGCATCTATGCATCAGACGACTACGGCGATGAATTTGTATCACCTTTTAACAAGGGTACAGACGCTGTTGCAGCATTGGTAAGCGACAAGGTTGAGTGCGTTATCATTGATAACGAACCGGCTAAGTCTTACGTTGCTAACAA
>JAZREA010000016.1:0-16149 GCA_045660545.1 Clostridia bacterium
TCATTGGAACTGAACCAACAACAGATAGAGAATCTATCGGAGATAATACAACAGGATGGGAAAAAGAGAGAGGAATTTATTTCGGAGATATCCCGGACGATGACTACGGAGATTCTGGATTACTCAAAAACGATGCACGAGAAGATATCGGATTTGGAGGATTTGAGAGAAGAACTGGAGAACCGCATGATGAAAATTATCATTACGGTGGGACTGACTTCGGTGGGATTGTCGGCACTGCTCTTCATGGTGCTGCAGCGCTTGCTGACATGATAGACTCAGGAAGTGATGATGAAGAAGAACGAAAAAAGGAACAGGAAGCCAAAATGGCAGGCGGAAATCTTGGTGCATTAGTAGGTATAGGTGCAAGCATTATATCGGCACTTGTACAAAAACATGAGCCTGACGAAGAGCTTATCCGTGAGCAGGAAGAAATCGAAGAAATGTTAGAAGACGAAATTGAAGATGAAGAATATATCGATTTCATGATGGGAATGTGAGAAAGGAGCTGAAAATAATGAAAAAACATAAGCGTTTATTACCGCCGGATTATTATGTAATATACAAGCGGATAACAAGCGAAAACAGTCCTGTGAAAAATCTTAAACGAGCATATATAGATGGCAGCAAAACTCTATATTTTGAAATCGGGGATAAGATTTTTAGAACGAAGTCACTCTATTACAGTGATGCCGATAAGGATACCTCTACCCTTCAGGACAGAGTAAATAATATCATAAGCCGTGAAGTTTCTTAAATAACTTCGGTGATTTATCTGGATAACGGCTGTGAATTGTGGTATAATCATTATAGCATTTACACAGCCGTTTCCCTTAAGAGAAAGGAGAATTTAGATGGCAAAAAGAGAAACGGTATGGATAGCAAATTTATATCTAAGGTTATCCAAAGAAGATAAGCGTTCAGCAAATGCAGAAAGTATAAGTATAGAAACCCAAAGAATGAAAACATCGAATTTCGCCAACAGAAATAACATTATAATCCGCAAGGAATATGTAGATGACGGTGAATCGGGAGTATTCTTTGAAAGACCTGAATTTCGGGCAATGATGCGAGATGACGAAGAAGGAAATGCCAACTGCATAATCGTAAAAGATTTATCAAGACTTGGCAGAAATGATGTTCAGGCAAATCTATATTACGAGGACATTTTCATAGCAAGAGGTATTCGGTTTATTGCAATAGATGATGGCATTGATACATACTTAAATGGTTATCAACAAATTGCAACCTTTAAGAATATGTATAATGCAATGTATCCAAGAGATATATCCGAAAAGACGAGGTCGGCATACAAAACCAAATCGGAATCGGGTTGGTTCCTTGGCAGTAAAGCACCATACGGATATCAAAAGGACCCCAAAGACAAGCATCATCTTATAATCGATGAAGAGGTTGCACATATTGTAAAACACATATTCGATTTAGCAAAGCAGGGCTATGGGAAAAGGAAAATAACAAAAATTCTTCACGAAGAAAAAATCCCCACTCCTGCCGCCTATGCAAAGGCTCAAGGCATGAATCATTACTTTGCTATGACCGCACACGATGACGAATGTTATTGGTGTGATGATACTGTGGGTGATATGCTTATAAACGAAGTTTACATAGGTAATATGGTCAATCACAGAAAAGAGAAACCCTTCAAGTCAAAGAAGTTCAGGGATGTTCCAAAGGATGAATGGATTGTGGTAGAAAATACCCATGAGCCGATAATTGATAAGCAAACTTTTGATGAAGTACAAAAATTGCTTGAAAGTCGGTCAAGAGAAACCAAAACAGGTGAAACACAAATCTTTGCAAAGATAATAAAATGTATGGATTGCAAAAAGGCCTTGGTGTTCTCCAATGCAACCAAGTCTTATGTGTGTAACACTTATAACCTAAAGGGTAAGCAATACTGCCCATCACATTACATAAGATATGATGAATTATATGGTGTAGTCCTTGCTGACATCTATGCAAAGACTGTGATGCTTGAAACCGACAGAGATGCCCTATACAAAGCGGCACTTAAATGCAATGAGCAAAAGATTATGGCAGAAACCAAAGACAATCAGCGAAAACTTGCAAAAGCCAACAAGAGAATCGGCGAGCTTGAACTCCTTATAAAAAAGACATATGAAAATTCCGTCTTAGGGAATTTATCAAGTGAGAGAATGGCATCGCTCCTCGCAGGATACGAAGAAGAACAGGCAGAATTAAAAGCCGAGGCATCAAGAATAGAAAGCGAGCTTAACGAATACCACAAGTCAAAGGATAATGCCATAGACTTTGTAAATCTGATTGAAAAGTACATAGGAATCAAAGAACTCTCATACGAGATTCTCCACGAGCTTATCGACAGAATTGAAGTCGGCGAAAAGTACGAATTTCAAGGCGAAACTTATCAGGATATAAATATCTACTACAAATTTGTCGGAACGGTTGAAATCTTAGATGATTTGTGTTATACTAAGGATGCAAGTTAATTTAAATCAAAAGTTTATGAGATAAAAGGTGCGATACAGGGCACTCCCTTAAAAAGAGTAACAGTCCTGTTACCTGCACCAAAATCGACAAGATTCGACAGAGTCTTGTCGATTTTACCTTTTACCTATTCACTCTTCACTATTCCCTAAAATCAAACTTGTTGATTTGAAGTAATAAGTAATATGTAATAGTGAAGAAGTGAGGTGCAAAATCGCAAAGCGATTTTGTTTTTAATTATTTATTTTGATTTTGCTTTTTGGGCAGGCTAAAAAGCCCTGGTCACCGAAAGGCGGGGGATTTCCTCGCCACTTTTTTGTTTTTAGGGGGATAAGAGCTTATTATAGACTATCTAAAACCATTGGTTTTACGGCATTTATGGGTAAATCCCATAAGAATATCCGCACCAAAAAAGGAACGACAATTTTCGTTTTGAAAGTTGTCGTTCCTTTTTTACTCTTATCTATTCAGCGGGATATGCTCATATTCTAATGTGGTACAATTTAGATATATCGCATGGTCTGTTTTTTTCATCGCTGATGCAAACTGGTTGCTTTCATTCGTATAACATCATCATTTCGTTTTCTGGCAAAGCCAAAGGTCTCCAAAAACAGTTTTTTCATTTCAGAAACAATCATATAAATACACTTCTAAATAAATTTATATGCTGTAGTTGTGTCGTATTTTTCGCCCTTTTTCAAGATTCCGCAAGGGAAATGCGAAAACTTAAGTCCGTTTGGAAACGCTTGTGTTTCAAGGCAAATTCCGCTGTGCCTGGTATATACTGCGCCATCCTTACAAACAACATCTTCCTCTATAAAATTACCTGTATATACCTGCACACCGCATTGATCGGTGTACATTTCCATAACAATACCACTTTTATCGCCAATAAGAGTTGCCGACTTTCTGTAGCCTCTTCCGTTCAACACGAAATTATGGTCAAAGCCACCAAACATTCTTATCTGCTCATGATTTGATGCGAAGCACTCTCCGAGAGTTCTATTATTTAACTCAAAGATTGTTCCCCTAACACTTAAAACCTCGCCTGTTGGCATACATTCGCTGTTGTTTGGTGTGTAGAAATCGCTGTTCACACTTAGTGTATGTTCGTCCACTACACCTGAATTGTGACCATTTAAATTAAAATATGTGTGGTTGGTCATATTAAGAACAGTATCGAAATTGCTGGTCCCTTCATAATGTATTACAATTGAATTATCCTCGGTAAGATTATATGTGATCTTTACTCTAACTTCACCGGGATAGCCCTCCTCACCATCAGGACTGACATATTCTAAAGTAAGCTCAGGTTCAGTACCATCTTTTTCTGTGGCCCTCCATATTTTCTTGTCAAATCCCTCGTCTCCACCATGAAGATTGTTATTCCCATCATTTTGTGCCAAATTATATATGGCATTACCTAAGCAGAGTCTGGCATTTTCTATTCTGTTGGAATTTCTGCCGATTATTGCTCCGAAATATCCTTCATTTGTAGAATACTCATCTATATTATCTCTGCCGAGAACAACATCTGTTTCCTTATATACCAAGCGCCTGATAATTCCGCCAAATGTGAGTATTTCTGCCTCTAAGCCATTATTGTTTTTAAGTGTATATGAGTGAACAGCCTGCCCCTTATATTCACCAAACTCTTTTTTTGTTATTGACATAGATAGTCTCCTTAGATCTGTTCTATAAATCTATCAAATGCCTGCATACCAAATGTATCTCTTTTATATACGCCTGCATGCTCAAGAACACTTACAAAAACTTTGCCAATTTCCTGTCTTAATATTTCATTGACATTATCCTTGTTTATTTCAGAATAATTATTCTTGAATGTTTCAACCCATGTCTTGTGTGCTGCTGTCTTTGGATTTTCACACATATCTGCACAATTAATAAGTGCGTCAGCAACTGCGTCCATTTCTTCAACAAGTCTTGATGGTAAAACAGCAAGACCCATAACTTCAATTAAACCAATATTTTCTTTCTTTATATTATGAAGTTCTTTATGGGGATGATATACCCCAAAAGGATGTTCATCCGTTGTGATATTATTTCTTAATACCAAATCCATTACATATTTACCGCCAACCATACTTGCAATAGGTGTAATCGTGTTATGTGGTTCACCGTCTGTCTGAGCAAAGATAAATGCAGCCTCATCAGAATAGTTTTTCCAGCTAGTCAGAATTTTGTCAGATAATTCTATAATCTTATCTTTATTCTCACTCTTTAACCTGATAACTGACATTGGCCATTTTAATCGGCTGATTTCAACATCTTCAAAGCCCTTTATATCATAAATCTTTTCACTTTCTGCTCTTTGCATTGCGAAAGTGTGATTGCCGCCCTGAAAATGTTCATGAGTCAAAATCGAGCCGCCAACTATTGGTAAATCAGCATTTGAGCCGATGATGTAATGCGGAAACTGAGCGATAAAATCAAGTAATTTCGAAAAAACAGTCTTATCAATTACCATGGGGCTATGCTTAGAATTAAACAATATACAATGCTCATTATAATAAACATACGGAGAATACTGAAAGCCCCACTTTTCTTCGCATATTTCAATCGGTATAATTCTGTGATTCTGTCTTGCAGGATGATTTATCCTTCCGCCATAACCCTCATTCTCAACACAAAGTTGACATTTAGGATAAGAGGATTGCTTCGTAAGCTTGGCAGCTGCAATAGCCTTGGGGTCTTTCTCCGGTTTTGAGCAATTAATTGTTATTTCTATTTCACCATATTCGGACTCTATATTCCATTTTATATCCTTTTTGATTCTATCTCTTCTAATGTAATTATTATTGCAGGAAAGTTCATAAAAATAATCTGTCGCTTCTTTAGGACTTTTTTTATACTTTTCATTAAAGGTATTTATTACTGTTGATGGATATGGGGTTAATATGTCCATAATTTCAGTATCAAAAATATCTCTGTATGTGATACTGTCATCTTCAACTATTCCTTTTTCTACAGCGTAATCAGTTAGAACCTTTAATATTTCGCCAAGCTCATTGATTGATTCGCATTTTTGGGTTGTTTCTTCATAAAAATCAAGACCAAGTTTTGTAAGTATTTTATTGCGCACATATTTTACATCACTTTCTTCTATAAGATGTGTAAGTAAACCATAAGATATTAATTTGTCAATAGTTTTATTTATCATTATTTTCTCACCCTCATAAGATATTCGTTAACAGAACAAACATTAAGTTCCTTTATTAACTCTCGAACATTTCCGGATATGGCTCAAACTCGCATAAAAACCGGGGATTTCGTTTGCATCCAAACCTTACTTATTGTATTTTTCTATTTGTTATTCACTAAAATTTACGCGTCAATAGCCTCTATCAGTCTTTCTCTCAGCTTGTAGAGATAGTTGTTATCACGAGGATAGGAGGTGAATGTCAGCTCACCGCCCGCGGTCTCCATGACTATGCGTTCCGTAGCATCTCGCCCAATGCGGGATTCACAAAGCGAAAGCAAGCGGATGTCTTCCATTGCCTCACGCATAGCATTGAGTCGCAAGGATTCCCAAGCTGTTCCGTCGATGCCCGGATAAACCAGGAACATATCACCGGAAGGAGCAAAATAATCGCCATCGGTATAAAGGAAGGGGTCTATACGGTCATGCGAGTCCTCGTTATAGTAGAAGTTGAAGCCCCAGTGTAAAAATCCTTCGATGTGATTAAGCCAAAGCTGCACACCAAGAATACGGGTGCGCGACAGGGGCATAGCCAGCATACGACTGGTAGCATTTGGGCCTGTACTACCGCAATAGTACGTCCAGAGCCCTTTGACTTTGTTTTCAATAAATGGTTTAATTTTAGGAATATGAGGCACGGGCTTTCTTGCCACGCCACTTTCGTAAAATGAATAGTCGGAAAGAGCGTCAATGATGGGATAGTTTTTAAGATACGGTTCTATCGCATTCTTACAACGCAAATACTGCTCCAAATGATGAGCACGAGGCTCGTCGGAAATGTGAAAATAGCAGTTTTGGGCAATGCCTCGCTTTTCAAGATGTTTCACCAAGGCGGGAATCATTTTGGAAAGAAATTCGGTATATTCCTTTCCACAGGCGTCTGTTTCCCAACCGAATATCTTCTTTTTTCTGCCGTTGACGGTTGCAACAAACTTCGGCGCATGCTTTGCTCCCCATTGTGTGAAAAAGTGGGATATCTCAAAATATTTTATACCAATCGAATGACATAGATCAATCCAACGGTCTAACTTATCAAAACCGAAGACGTAGCTGCCATCTGCTTTGACAGTAATGTCCATTAGCTGTGTAGTGGGACGCTCGCCGCCGACATACGTATCCAACGCAGGGGTAAAAACGGGAGTGAGAATCATATTTACACCGCTTTTAAACGCTGAACGCAGAAAGCTTTCTATCAATTTCCAGTGTTTCTCGGAAAAAACACGTACGCCGTAGTGCTGTGCAATGCAATCGGTATAAAACCACTCGGTGTGAATCAGCTCCTGTGGAGGAAGCGCAGTATCGGACACGCGGGCAGATACCGAAACAGAGTTTACAAGGCTTTCATCAACTTGCGAGTAGAGCGAAAGCACAACATCGTAATCCCCGGCAGGATAATCGTCGGGAAGGTTTATCTCCACCCAAAGTGTATGCAACTGATTGGAGAAGACGGTCATTCCGTGTTTATAATGAAGCGGGCGAAGCAAGTCGGGGTAAAGTCCCGGTGTGCGGCGCAAATAATGTTCGTCGGCATCGTCAAAACACGGGAAGTGGTTAGGTACACTAATGACAGCACGTACCGTCGCAAATTCAGCAAGAGGGCCGTCGAGTTTAATGGTGCAGCGCAAGCCTCGATCGCTTGATTTTGGTTCTTCGCGATAAACACCCACTTGGAAGCAAAGAGGTTGTCCGCGCAAAACGGTGAAATGCGACATTTCCGGCTTGTCGTCAATATGTTCATCTAAAAAGCATTTTTCCAGAGTTGACATTGGTTTAAGCTTAATATCTTTGTTCATAATAATCTCCTGTTTTCCTGGTAATTTATAACATAAAAAACGTCTTCTTAATTGTATATTATTTTCCACCTTTTGTCAATTGGAAAGGCTGTTTTATAAGGAGCAAGCGAATTTGATTTAAAGGGGTTGGACTTTGTTTTCTACACAAAAAAGACTTGTCGAACGACAAGTCTTTTTTATTGATTAGAGGATGGGTGTTGCTATTTCGTTTGCGAGATTTTTAATCTGTTCTTTATTTAAAGCGTTGGCTTTTGATTTGATTGAAACTACATTTTCAAAATATGTTATATCGGCCGATGTTTCGAAGGCTTTTCTGATATTTTTGTCAACCGTTGCAGCCCATGTGCCGTTTTCGATTATGCCGACCTTTCTTTTTCTGTAATTTCTTTCGACAAGGTGGTTTATAAATTCCTTCATACAGGGGAAGAGGCTGCCGTTGTATGTCGTGGAGGCGAGGACCATTTTGTCATATTTAAACGCCTGTGCCACAGCCTCGTGCATATCGCACCTCGCAAGGTTCATAACCGTAACATTTTTACAGCCCAGGCTACAAAGCTCGTCCTTTAACAACATAGCCGCTTCTTCGGTGTTTCCGTAAATTGAGTTATACGCTATCAAAACGCCGTCGTCCTCGGGTGTGTATGAGGACCATTTGTCATACAAGCCGATATAGTAGGAAAGGATGTCTGTAAGTATGGGGCCGTGAAGGGCGCAAATTCTTTTGATATCAAGCGTTGAAGCTTTTTTAAGTACATTTTGCACCTGGGCGCCAAACTTCCCTACAATCCCGATATAATAGCGTCTTGCTTCGTCAACCCACGGCTCTTCGGCGTCGATTGTGCCGAACTTTCCAAAGCCGTCTGCGGAAAAAAGAGTTTTTGTATCAGACTCATATGCCATTATAACTTCGGGCCAATGAACCATGGGAGCGTTTATAAAGTTTAATGTATGCTTTCCCAACGAAAGGGCGTCTCCCTCGGTAACGGCAACTGTTTTTCCCTCGAAATCACATTCGAAAAACTGCTTCATCATCGGGAAAGATTTAGAGCTTGAAACTACTTTTGCATCAGGGTATTTTTCCAAAAACTTATCTATATTGGCTGAATGGTCGGGCTCCATATGCAAAACGACGAGATAGTCGGGTGTTTTGCCTTTTAAAATACTGTCTATATTTGAAAGCCACTCTTCGCCAAAGCTTTTTTCTACGGTATCTATGACTGCTGTCTTTTCGTCGACTATTAAGTATGAATTATACGCCATACCATTGGAAACTTTGTACTGACCTTCAAACAAGTCGATTTTAGTATCATTTATACCAACGTAATAAATATTATCTGTTATCTTCATTTTTACCTCCTAAAAGAACAGTAGATATTAAACAATCATTTGTATTATAACACAGCGGGAGTGATTCTTCAAGTTTTGAATAAAAAAAGCAGATGTTTAAAACATCTGCTTTTTGTTATTGAAATCAGATTCTTGCTACGCCTGTTTTGCGTGCTGCTTCTGCAACTGCAGCGGCAACTGCCGGAACAACCTTCGGGTCGGTTGGCTCGATGATGATACGGTCAGCGCGCAAGTCTTTTTCGTCAATTAGGTTAGCGATTGCGTAAGCTGCGGCTACCTTCATTTCGTCATTGATGTCGGAAGCACGAACGTCCAAAGCGCCACGGAAGATTCCCGGGAAAGCAAGGAGGTTGTTGATCTGGTTCGGGAAGTCACTGCGGCCTGTACCTACAACGGCTGCACCTGCTGCCAAAGCTTCTTCAGGATAGATTTCCGGAACAGGGTTACTCATAACGAATACCATTGGGTCTTTGTTCATTGAACGAATCATGTCCTGAGAGATGATTCCAGGACCGGAAAGACCGAACACAACGTCTGCTCCAACCATAGCTTCTGCCAAGGTACCCTTGAACATATTGCGGTTAGTGATTTTTGACATAGCCTCTTTTTCAGGGTTAAGACCGTCGCGGCCTTCGTATATTGCACCCTTACGGTCGCAGAGGATAACCTCTTTAAGACCAAGAGCCATCAAAAGACGGGTAACAGCGATTGCGGCTGCGCCTGCGCCTGAAACTACTGCCTTTAAGTCCTGAATGTTTTTCTTGCTATAACGGCAAGCGCCTATCATAGCGGCAGCGGAAACTACTGCTGTACCGTGCTGGTCGTCGTGGAAAATCGGAATGTCGCAGCATTCTTTCAACTTGCGCTCGATTTCGAAGCAACGGGGAGCAGCGATATCTTCTAAGTTAACGCCACCAAAGCTGCCTGCTAAGAGCTTAACTGTATTTACAATTTCGTCTACGTCCTTTGAACGAACGCAAAGCGGGAACGCGTCAACGTCGCCAAACGCCTTGAACAATACGCACTTACCTTCCATAACCGGCATAGCTGCCTCAGGACCGATATCTCCGAGACCCAAAACTGCAGTACCGTCTGTTACGACAGCAACGAGGTTGCCGCGGCGGGTGTACTTGTAGCTAAGATCGGTATCTTCGCTGATTTTAAGACACGGCTCTGCAACACCCGGGGTGTACGCGATTGATAAGTCGTCCTTTGTGTTTACAGGGCAACGTGTGGTTACTTCGATTTTACCCTGCCACTCTTCGTGAGAAATTAGTGCTTGCTTTTTGTAATCCATTAGAAAGCCTCCTATATATTAAGTGTGTTATTTTATATATTAATTGTATCATATCTGATAAATTTTGAAAAGTTAAAATGTACTTTTTTTTGACATCCGGGGTTTTTTGTGCAAATTGACTATGGCGTTTTATATAACGTTGAAAACATGTTGACTGTATTTTGACAGTATGTTGACTGAAAAACAAAAATGTGTAATTTATCTGTCTTTGATACATATAATTTTAAAAAGAGGTGGTATGATGTTTTTAGTGATACAAAGGTCGCAGATGTTTTTCGCCGGGGTAGCAATAGTGATTTTGCTCCTTTCGATAGGTATGTACAACTTTGCGGCACCGCAGGCACCCGTCGCTTTGGACAAGAACGTGATAGTAATTGACGCAGGACATGGAGGAATGGACGGCGGTGCAGTGGGGGTTACGGGACTTTTGGAAAAGGACGTAAACCTTAGTGTTGCAAAGTATTTAGAGGAGCTTGCAAAGGCGGACGGCAAGACGGTGATTATGACGAGGGAAGCGGACGAGTCTTTGCACACCACAAACAGCAGTGTTGTGCGGGAGCAAAAAAGGTCGGACCTTAAAAAGAGAAGAGAAATATTACAGCAAAACCAAAACGGAATATTTGTCAGCATACATATGAACAAGTTCGACCAGGCGTCTGTTAAGGGGGCGCAGGTGTTTTACGCAGGCAACGACCAGAGCAGAATATTGGCACAAAATATTCAGGATTCGTTAAGAGTCGGAATTGGGGACGGAAACAACCGAGTAGCAAAGGAAGCGCCTTCTTCCTTATTTATATTTAAAGGTTGCACATCCTGCGCGGTGGTGGTGGAGTGCGGGTTTGTCTCAAACCCCGAGGAAGAAAAACTGCTCGCGACGGAAGACTACCAAAGAAAGCTGGCAAAGTGCATATACGACGGCATTTGCAAATAAAAACAGGTTGTTGCAAAATAAAATCTTTTGCAACAGCCTCTTTTTTGTGCCGAGGGGGACGGAAGAAAAATAGTGCAGATTGGGCAAACTGAGCGAAAGCAAGGCGAGACCTTGCTTTCGGATACCCGAAGGCGTACTTATGGTACGTCGAGAGGCGAAGTTTGTCCAAAACACAATGCAATAAAAAAAGAAGAAATCCGCAAGTAAGCGAATTTCTTCCTGAAAATTTATTTTTCGACTGTTTATGTTAAGCAAATGAACTTAATAAAACAGTTTTGGTGCATTGTGTGGTATGCACATTTTACAACGTCCCTATTAGACAAGACCGTGAGTCTTCATAACCTCTGCAACCTTTAAGAAGCCTGCGATGTTTGCGCCTGCAACGAAGTTGCCCTTCATACCGTACTTTTCTGCGGTGTCTCTTACGTTTTTGTAAATATTAACCATTATGCCGCGGAGTCTTTCGTCAACTTCTTCGAAAGACCAGCTAAGACGGATACTGTTCTGAGACATTTCAAGAGCGGACGTTGCAACGCCGCCTGCGTTTGAAGCCTTAGCAGGACCAAAGAGCACGCCTGCCTCCTGGAAAGCTGCAATAGCTTCCGGAGTTGAAGGCATATTAGCGCCCTCTGCAACAGCGTAGCAGCCGTTGGCGATAAGCTTTTTAGCTGAGTCTAAGTCGATTTCGTTTTGTGTTGCGCAAGGAAGCGCGATGTCGCACTTAATATCCCATATACCCGAGCAGCCTTCGTGGTACTCTGCGGTAGGATGAATACTTAGGTATTCTTTGATTCTCTTTCTTTCAACTTCCTTGATTTGCTTGATGCAGTCGAGATCGATACCGTTTCTGTCATATATATAGCCGTTAGAGTCACTCATTGCAACAACATTTGCGCCAAAGGTCTGTGCCTTTTCGCAAGCGTAGATTGCAACGTTACCCGAACCTGAAATAACAACTGTTGCGCCTTCGAAAGACTTGTCTGCATCCTTTAACATTTCGTTTGTAAAGTAGCAAAGTCCATAACCGGTAGCCTGTGTACGTGCCAAAGAACCACCGTAGTTTAAGCCCTTTCCTGTGAGAACACCTGAATATTCGTCACGGACTCTTTTATACTGGCCGAAAAGATAACCGATTTCACGAGCACCAACGCCGATATCGCCTGCCGGTACGTCGATGTTTGGACCGATGTATTTGGAAAGCTCGGTCATAAAGCTTTGACAAAATCTCATAACCTCGTTATCGCTCTTGCCCTTAGGGTCGAAGTCGGAACCACCCTTACCGCCGCCTATCGGAAGACCTGTAAGTGAGTTTTTAAACGTCTGTTCGAAGCCTAAGAACTTGATGATACCTGAATATACCGAAGGATGGAATCTAAGACCACCCTTGTATGGGCCGATTGCACTGTTGAACTGAACCCTGAAACCGCGGTTGATTTGCGGCTTGCCGTTGTCGTCAATCCACGGAACTCTGAAAACTATCATTCTTTCAGGTTCTACAAGGCTATCTATAACGCCTGTCTCAATATACTCCGGATGTGCTTCGATAACAGGCTCCAAAGATTCCAAAACTTCTAATACCGCCTGATGAAACTCCGGTTCTGCCGGGTTTCTGTGGATGACGGTTTCCATTAAATTTTTTAAGTGTTCGTTTTTTAACAAGTTGTTCACTCCTTTAATTCACATATGAATATTGTACGATATTTTTTTCAATATTTCAATAGTTTTTTTATTATTTCTGCTTTTTTTGTTAATTTTTGAAATATTCGCATACTTTTGTTGCATAAACGTCGGAATTATTGACAAAATTAGCATAATATTTTAAAATTGTTTTATAGGAGTTGATTTTGTTTATGCAGCAAAGAAGAAGCGTCGGTCTGGACGTTGTAAGGGCTTGTGCGATATTTTTCGTTCTTTTGACACATATGTTCGCTTACACGGATGTTTTAATGGTGGACATAGGCTCTTTTAGGTGGCATATATATAATGTTATACACTATTTGTCGAGAATATGCGTTCCGCTGTTTTTGCTTCTGACAGGATATTTACAGGCGGGCAGAAAAAACGACAAAAAGCACTGGGTATCGATTGTATCTGTTGTGTTTTCGTACCTTTTGATTAGTGCGGGTGTTGTTTTGCTGGACTGTGTATTTATAAAAGGCGGAATTTCTGCGGGGAATGTTGCCCGTGGGATTCGGTCGATGCTGTCATTCGAGCTGGGATACGGATGGTATGTAGAGATGTATTTATGCCTTTTTGCTCTTATACCGTTTTTAAACATTTTGCTTGGTAATCTTGACAAAAAAGGGCACAAGACACTGATTGGGATTTTGGCGGCTATTACGCTTTTGCCCTCTTTTATTAAGGGGTTTTTAGTGTTTGATGAAGCTGTTGATGTTATACCCGACTTTTTGGAAAACATGTATGTTGTTACTTATTACTGCATAGGTGTTTACATAAAAAAATATCGTCCGAGTATAAATAAGGTATGGTGTGCGGTTATCGCCATAGTGGTATTGGTTGCAGAGGACGTGGTATGCGCGATATTTTCTTCGGGCGGATACGCGTGGTGGTTGTTTAACGCACATTCGTCAATTTCGCACACGGTTGTTGCGGTTTGTGTATTCTTATTATTTTATGACGTAGACATTAAAAACAAGGCGGTTGCCTTTGCTTTCAGAGAGATTTCGGTATGTTCGTTTGAAATGTATTTGATTTCGTATGCTACTGACTATTTGCTGTACGGGCATTTGGGCTTTGACGCGACGGTGGCTATTGTGCAAAACTTTGTGTTAGTATACTTAGCAGCAAGGATTTACAGGCTGGGCGCTGTACCTGTCGTGAAGTTTATAGTGAAGGGACTTTTAAGGCCCAAAGCAGCGGAAGCGAAAAATGAGCCTGCGGGCGTTATCTGAGCTTTAAGCCGGGACTGCAAGTATTATTGAAAAAAACAAGGAGGCTCTTTTGTGAGAGAAAAGTGTTTAAAAGAAATCAGCAAACTTAGTTTGCGAAACTTTATAGCTTTATTTTTTGCCGGATGTATAAACGCGTTTGGCGTAACTGTGTTTTTGGCTCCCGTTGCTTTATATGACAGCGGTATATCGGGAACTTCTATGCTTTTGGCACAAATTACACCCCAGTATATGACTTTATCTATATTCCTTATTATTTTAAACATCCCGTTGTTTTTATACGGATTTAAAAAGCAGGGTATGGCGTTTACGGTGTATTCGATATTTACTGTTATTGTATATTCTCTTTGCGCTTGGCTGATAACTGACGTTCTTCCGCTGGACGTGTCGATTGCGTCGCCTCTTGCGGGGAATGATTTGTTACTTTGTGCGCTGTTCGGCGGATTGATTTCCGGCGTGGGAAGTGGTCTTACAATACGGTTTGGCGGGGCTATTGACGGGATTGAAGTAATGTCGGTTATATTTTCAAAAAAGCTTGGAATAACTGTCGGCACATTTGTAATGATTTACAATGTAGCTTTATATATTGTGTGCGGATTTGTGTTAAACAGCTGGATTTTGCCTTTGTACTCTATCGTTACTTATATGGCTGCCCTTAAAACTATCGACTACATCGTAGAAGGTTTTGACCGTTCCAAAGGGGTTATGATTGTAACAGATAAGGCAGACGAGGTAAGCGACGCTCTGGTGGAAGCCTTTGAAACGGGCGCTACTATATTAAACGGTAAGGGCGGATACTCCAAAGCGGAAAAGAACATTGTTTACTTTATAGTAAACAGGTTCCAGATTTCCAAGATGAGAGCGCTGGTGCACACGATTGACCCGCATGCGTTTATGACTATTTCCGAAGTGGCGGATGTGTTCACACACTCGCACGCGAAGGCTGAAGAATAAAAACCTTAAAAGGTAGTGGACGGAATGAAAAACTGTAAAATTACTGTGATGAAAATTACGCGGTATGACGACCTGATAGAAAAATACGAAAACCCTATCGAACATGCCTGTGATATGGCGGTGGGTATGCAGTTTATAAGCTATGGCGGACAAAGGCCCGAGGGCATGTGCGAAAGTGCGTGGGAAAGTATGGAATACTTTGTGGGCGAGCTTGCAAGGGGCGGAGGGAATTTTTACGACGGATGGATGAAGAATAAAAATTCCGCCATGATTTCCTGCAACGACGGCTTTCGGCCGGTTAGCTTCTACATAGAGGTTATGGACGGGAAAGAGTAAATATTTAAGTAGATATTTGACGTTCTTTTCTTACCCGAAGATGCATATATTTAACTAAAAAATGTATGCATTGGGGGCCGTATGAGTTGAAAGAGCATATCGAAGAAAGAACTATCGAACTTGCTAAATACATTATAGACAACAAATGCACTGTGAGAAAAGCTGCGAAAAAAATCGGTATTTCAAAATCTACTGTACATACAGTATTACCTATTTGTGTAGGTTGAATTGGTACTTCCCACAGCACCGTTAAAACAGCATTATAAAGCCATTTGCAGAGAAACGCACCGTGTTATTCGGTGCGTTTTTTGAAAATCTTTCCAATACATATTGACAAATATCTATCTATGCAGTATAATGTTATCAGATAGAAAAATATCAATGCGAGGTGATGAATATGACTGAAAAGAAAATTGCTGTGGTATTCAAAGCATTTTGTGATGAGAACAGGTTAAAAATACTTGATATGCTGAAAACAGGAGAAAAATGTGCCTGTAAATTATTAGAAGAACTTAATGTTACACAACCTACACTATCACATCATATGAAGATACTCTGTGATGCAGGTGTGGTAATAGGCAGAAAAGAGGGAAAATGGACACATTACTCTATATCAGATGAAGGCGTTATTATAGCGAAAGAATATTTGAACATTCTATCTGAAACCGTTTCAAATGAAAAGTCGTGTTGTAAATAGTAATGAATAACAGCACGACTTACTTTAACACAAACATATAGATATATTTCAATATTTCTATTTAAGGAGGTTTTTATATGGAAGTATTACAAACAAGTTGGAATTTCTTTCAAAATGAAATTATAGGTATGAAGTGGCTTAATGGTCTTATAGGTAATTTCTTAAACACTATTGGTAT
>JAZREA010000017.1:0-19412 GCA_045660545.1 Clostridia bacterium
TAAATAATATGATGTATGGTTTGAATTTTAAAATATTTATTGATATACATTCATTGAATGATAAATCAGAATATTTACAAACAAAAGTGAAAAATAACTATCCTGATGAAAATATTATGTTTCATTATTACAATGTGAAAAATCAACTTTTTTCAGGAATAGATATTTCAAAATGGTTATAATCCTTTTTTGATTTTTGTATAATACAAGAAAGAAAGGATGGCAAAACAGATATGGAATTTACAAAAGACGAAATAGAATTTTTAGAAGAGATTTCAAGATTGACTTTTCAAGACGAGTTCAATAGTTGGATAGAAAGTTTTGAAAATTCATTGAACGAAAAAAGATGATTTTCTCCGGAACCGGGAAAATCATCTTTTTTTATACTTGATACTATAAAACTCTTATATTTTGACAATTTCAAAAATCATCAAACATTTAAAATTTATATACTTTTCATTTTCTCAATATGTTTCTAAAAATAGAGATATGAGAGATGATACAAATGAAAAGAAAGACCAAAATTATGATGATTACTGTTTCAAGTGGTATTTTTGCCACCACCAAAGAAGCAGTAAAAGAAGCCAATGCCTTAAAAATCTGGCTTCAAAGGTTATGTGCGAAAAAAGGCTACTCTTGTAAGGCGATTATCGGTGTTAGCGAGTATAATCCCAAAGCAGGGACAATGACAGTTTTAAGAACTGGAAAAAGGGGCAGACCAAGAAAAAGATTTGCCAGAACTAACTACTATCTACCTAATCACAAGACCGCACCACATATACATATTGTGTTATACGGCAATCCTGCTGATATGATCTGTTCCCTAATGGCTGACCGCTTGAACAACAAACATAAGACAAAAGCATTATGGTACAATGATTGCCGAGAATACCAAGAAGAAGCATTAACCTATGTATTGAAGCAATCACAGACCATACGAACAGTTGAAATAGACGAAAAAGAAATACTATTAACCGACAAACACGGATTTTACACCGCCGTATCAAAGGCAAATGCTACCATTCAGGCACAAGGAATTAAATTTACACATCAGGAAGCACCGAAACAACCGAAGAAACAAGGCAGTAAAAGACATTCCCGAACACAACAAAGAAGAAAAAGATTACAATGTAATATGGTTTATATAATATATACCTATCTATTAAGTAAGAGAAAGAATATATATCTATTAAGAATAGATAAGAAAAGAATATATATTCCACCATAAAACAATAAACATTCAGAAATTATCCTTTTGTGCGGAAGAAAATTGACTTTTAAGGAATTATATGTTATAATAATTTTAGATTACAAATTAGGAGATGTTTTACTATGAAGAAAATTTTAACAGTAACACTTTTGCTATCTATATTGTTATGTGGTTGTTCTCAAAGCAAATCAAATTCAACAATATCTAATCCTTATGAAATCTCTGTAAAAGGGGATGTGCTTTCCTACTACGGTGAAAAATCAGATTTTGATAATGCTGGTTTTGAGATTTCTTCTAAAGCATTAGAAAGTAGCCAATCAAAAAAGAATAATATTTTTGTGGGGAAAGAAGATTCTGTAAGAAGTATTGTTATAACAAGCAAAGACATAACTACATTTAAAGATATTTCAGTAGGAGATAATGTTGATGAGATTGAGAGTAGTTTCAAATATGAAAACTCTCTTGGAAACAATTATGCGGTTTTGTTTGATGGAACAACAGAAATTGATTCAAAAGATAAGTCAGCAACAAAACAAGACGATTTTATATTGATAAACTATGCTACTAATGGTAAAACCATTGAAAAAATTACTATATATGATGTTTTATATGGAAGAGAAATGAGATAAATTTTCTTATTAAAAGTATTATAGGAGAGAACGCAATGAAAAAGTGCCCGATATGCGATAAGATTTATCGTGATTATGACCAGTATTGTATTAAATGTAATTACAAACTACAACAGGTTGAAGGCTCAAAGGTAGAAGATTATCCACCTGAAGCACACACGCCTTCAACCCCAATCAAATCTACTCCGACAGTTTCTTGCCCGTATTGTAAATCAACAAATACCAAAAAAATAACTTCAACAGAGAAAGCTGTTAATATTGCCTTGTTTGGTATCTTTGGCAACAAGCGAAAATATCAATGGCATTGTAATAACTGTAAATCTGATTTTTAATTTAATAAAAGTTATATTCTGACAATTCTACCAGTATAATATAAGGTAAAGGGAAAACCTTTACTCTCTCATATCTATTTTGTTATCAAACAAAATACAAATGGCAGGAAACAAAATGGTTAAGAAATGTATAACCCCTGCCCCAAAGGGCAGGTTAAATACAAATGGTAGGAATAACGAAAACCGTCAGAATGTATATTCATTCTGGCGGTTTTCTCTTTAAGGTGGTGTGATATATGGCAAATTTGTTTTTGGATGATATTTCAAAAATGAATTCAGAAGAAATAGCAGTATGGCTTAAAAAATGTAGAAAAGAAGTGAAACGAGAGAAATACAATGAATATGAAGATTATGCTGAAAATGTATTTTCTTTTTGTTTGGACTGGGAAAACCATTACGAAAAATACAAAAGCACATATAACAGTAAAAAATTCAAAAAAGCAGTTTTATCTCTGGGAATATTAGAAAGGAAATATAATATAAATTGTGATGGAAAACTTGTAGAATTAGAAAAACCAGCATTTTTTGATATACTTTCTTCTAAAAAAGAAATTCCAGAGTTCAACAAAATCAAAAAGGATTTTGACTTCTTGGAATATTGTGATATATATTCTGAAACATATAGTACAGATGAACATAAATTATCTTTCTATAATGCTGATGATTATAAACCAATGTTCATTTATGCTTTACAAGAATTATTGAGTAATGGTTGTTCTTATGAAATAAGAGTTCTGAAAAATAGAAAGTTAGTTAAACTTCCATATAAACAACTAATGGAAGAACTTGAAAAAGATGAAAATCTAATAGTTAAAACTTATAGCAAAGAATGTTGTAATAGTTATTTTAAGGAGTTAGGAAAATACGGCATTCGTTCTTCTACGATTTCAGAATTTATGAACCCTTTACAAGAACAAAAGCATTTTGAAAAACAACTGTTTATAAATATTTGTTTTGCTTGTTCTATGCCATTATCAGTAGCAAGTACATTTTTACAATACAATGGTTATTCCATAGAAAATAGCACAAGAGAATTTGATAAAATCTGTGAAAAGTCATTCAGACTTGGATTTCCAAGAGAATACACAATGGCACTTATAGAAAGATATAACAACCAATTTAAAGATAAACCATCATTCAAAAAAATATATAATTTATAATCCATAGTGTAGCAGACTACACACAAGGCATGTTGAGTGCGTAACCCTGCTTACTAAAAAATAAGAAAGAGGATAAGGATAAATGAATTTTTTAAAAGGCACAGCCAAGGTAATTCCGGGTTTCTTTCTTGCTGCACTTATCGCTTTTGCGGCAAGGTACATAGAGCGCATATTGCCCGTCCATCTTGTCGGGGCTTCTGTAATAGCTTTGTTGGCGGGAATGGTCATCAATTATTTCTGGCAGCCTACCAATCTGTTTAAAGGCGGACTGAAGTTCACGTCAAAAAAGGTTTTGAAGTTTGCGATAATCCTGCTTGGCGCCTCGCTTAATATAGGAGTCGTTTTGCAGATTGGAAAGATGTCGCTTTTGGTTATGGTGTTTACTTTGCTGACATGTTTTGGCGGCGGCTACTTCATCGGCAGGGCGTTGGGTATTAACTGGAAACTGTCCAACCTTATTTCCGCCGGCACAGGCATATGCGGAGGCTCTGCAATAGCCGCAATAGCTCCCGTAATCGATGCCGACGACACAGACGTTGCCTACGCAATATCCGCAACTTTCCTTTTTGATATGGCTATGATAATTCTGTTCCCGATTATGGGCCGAGCTCTTGGTCTTAGCGATATGGCGTACGGCCTTTGGGCAGGCACGGCGGTTAACGATACGTCAAGCGTGGTTGCTGCGGGGTACGCTTTTTCGGAAGCTGCGGGCGACTTCGCCACAATGGTTAAGCTCACAAGAACTCTTTCTATTATCCCGACGGTAATCGTATTTTCTTTGGTTTCTGCCGGATTAAAGAGGAAAGAAAATATTGAAACACAACACAAATTAAAAATAGGGAAAATAATACCCTGGTTTATTTTGGGCTTTCTTGCGATGACGGCTGTAAACAGTCTTGGTTTTATATCCGCGTCTCTTTCGTCCTCGATGAAAGATGTAAGCAAGTTCTTAATGGTAACCGCTCTTGCTGCGATAGGGCTTAACACCAGCTTTAAGGATATGAAAAAGTCGGGTATTGCTCCTATGGTTCACGGCTTTGTAATTTCCGCCCTTGTTGTAATCGTAGCTATATTGGTCGAGTATTTTATGGGCATTGTATAAAAAGTACGAGCATAAATATATACTAACATAAATAAAGGGGATATAAACTTGAAAACAATGGTTGTTTACAAATCAAAATACGGAGCAACAAAGACTTATGCGCATTGGATAGCTGATGCGCTTGGCTGCGAAGCTGTCGACGCAAAAGGTTTAAAGTGTGAAGATTTGCTTTCATACGACACTATAATTTACGGAGGTGGCCTGTACGCCGAGGTAATCGCAGGTGTCGGCTTGATAACTAAGAATTTAGAAGCCTTAAAGGACAAAAAGCTGATAGTCTTTACCGTAGGAGTTACCCCTATCGATTGCAGAGATTACTACGACAAGCTCGTAATTGATAAAAACTTTAAACCCGGTATGCTGGAACGTGTAAAGGTGTTTAACTTTATGGGCAGAATGATATTGGATGAGCTTAGCCTTGTACATAGAACAGCCATAAAGTCTTTGAAAAAGATTATGCAAGGCAAGGAAAACCCAACAGATATGGAAAAGTTGTTAATAAAGCTTTGCGAACAAGACGTAGACGGATGTGACAAGGAGTCGATAAAAGAACTTGTACTGTACGCTAAATAAAGAAAAAGGCAGTAACAAAATGTTTTCATTTTGTTACTGCCTTTTTCTTGCGGGGCAGACGAAAAATAGCGCAGAGTGGACAAACTGAGCGAAAGCAAGGCTCGACTTGCTTTCGGATACCCGAAGGCGTACGTTTGGTACGTCGAGAGGCGAAGTTTGTTCGAAACACAATGCAATAAAAAAGAAGAAATTCGCATATTAGCGAATTCCTTCCTAAAAATTACATTATTTTATATGTTTGTGTTAAGCAAAGAATATTTATCAAACATTTTGAGGCATTGTGTGGTGTGCGCATTTTACTACTGCCCCTTTTTTATACAGCCTTGTTTTTTATATACTTTTTGTCCTCTGCGACAATTTTAGGAATAGCCGCGTCGGTAACACAATCTTTTGTGATTGTAACCTTCTTAATGCTCTTGTTAGAAGGGATTTCGTACATAATGTCGTTCATAATCTCTTCCATAATAGAGCGCAGGCCTCTTGCACCGGTTTTAAGCTTAATAGCCTTTTTGGCTATCTCGACAAGCGCGTCTTCGTCGAAATCGAGATCCACACCGTCGAGCGAGAAAAGCTTTTGATATTGCTTAACCAGGGCGTTTTTCGGCTTGGTTAAAATCGCAATCAACGCCTCTTCGTCAAGCGTTTTAAGCGTCGCAATTATCGGCACACGACCGATAAATTCAGGTATTATTCCGAATTTTATAAGGTCATGAGGAACAACGTCTTTTAATATTTCTGCGTTGTCTTTTTGAAGATTAACGTTAATCTCCGCGCCAAAGCCCATAGACTTTTTGCCGATTCTGGAACCGATAATCTTTTCCAGCCCGTCAAAAGCACCGCCGCAGATGAAAAGTATGTTTGTGGTGTCAATCTGGATGAGCTCTTGCTGAGGGTGCTTTCTGCCACCCTGTGGCGGAACAGATGCAACAGTACCTTCTAAAATTTTAAGGAGTGCCTGCTGTACGCCCTCGCCGCTAACGTCTCTTGTGATAGATACGTTTTCGGCCTTGCGGGTAATTTTGTCGATTTCGTCGATGTAAATAATCCCTTTTTCTGCCTTTTTAATGTTGTAGTCAGCAGCCTGAATAAGCTTTAAAAGGATGTTTTCAACGTCCTCGCCGACATATCCCGCCTCTGTAAGCGCGGTTGCGTCAGCAATCGCAAAGGGAACGTCCAAAATTTTAGCCAATGTCTGTGCAAGCAACGTCTTGCCCGACCCGGTAGGCCCAAGCATAAGGATGTTGCTCTTTTGGATATCGACGTCGTCCCCGCCCTCGCCTGCCGCGTTAATACGCTTGTAGTGGTTGTAAACCGCTACGGCGAGCTGCTTTTTTGCATAATCCTGGCCGATTATATATTCGTCAAGGATTCTTTTAATCTCCTTAGGTACAGGAACGTTGGTGTATTTTTCCTCGCTGTAATCCAGCTTTTCGTCGAATTCGTCCTCTAAGATGTTTATACATGCGCGTATGCAGCTGCTGCAAATGGCAACATCAGGTCCTACAATAAGCTGGTTGCTTGGTTGGCCGCAAAACGAACATTTTGACAAATTCTTTTCATTCATATCCTAAAAAAACCTCCGAATTTATGCTCTAGAAGTAATTACCTTGTCAATCAAGCCGTAGGTTGCAGCCTCGTCTGCAGACATAAAGTTGTCTCTTTCGGTATCGCGCTCAATCTGGTCGAGCGGCTTGCCTGTGTTTTTGGCTAAAATCTCGTTAAGAGTGTGCTTGATGCGGATAATTCTGTCGGCGTGGATTTTAATATCCGTAGCCTGTCCCTGCATTCCGCCCAAAGGCTGATGAATCATAATTTCGCTGTTCGGAAGCGCAAATCTCTTGCCCTTAGCGCCGCTTGACAGTAAAAACGCACCCATACTTGCGGCCATACCGATACAAATGGTAGAAACATCACACTTTATATACTGCATAGTGTCGTAAATAGCCATACCGGCAGTAATGCTTCCGCCGGGGCTGTTGATGTATAGACTGATATCTTTATCGGGGTCTTCTGACTCTAAAAACAGCAACTGTGCAACAACCAGCCCTGCTGTAACGTCGTTAACCTCTTCGCCCAAGATGATGATTCTGTCTTTTAAAAGACGGGAATATATGTCGTAGGCGCGTTCTCCTCTGTTTGTCTGTTCGATTACTGTTGGTACCAAACTCATAACGAATCCCCCTTAAAGTCAATTATTTTGCAGCATCAACAATAAGTTCAACAACCTTTTTGTTTACGATGCCGTCTTTTATGTCCTCTTCCGGTATGAATTTCTTGATATCTTCAGCCTTCATCTGGTAGCTGTCAGCAATTTTGGTGTATTCAGCTTCGATATCCTCAGCAGTTGCTTCAACCTTTTCGGCCTTAGCGATTGCTTCTAATGTCAAAGAAACTCTAACCTGCTGTGTAGCGTGGTCTTTAAACTGTTCCTTAAACTTGTCAGCAGTCATACCTGTCATCTGGAAGTACTGCTGAAGGCTGATGCCCTGTCCCTGAAGTCTTGCGTCGTAGTCTCTGAGCATCATGTTAAGCTGCTGCTCAATCATACAGTCAGGGATTTCAACCTCTGTCTTTTCAGCCACAGCTTCGATAGCCTTGTCTTCGGTCTCTGCCTTAGCCTGAGCGTCTTTTGCTTCCTGAAGATTTTTCTTTATGTCTTCTTTGTACTCAGAAAGTGTATCAAATTCAGAAACATCTTTTGCAAACTCGTCGTCGAGTGCAGGAAGTTCCTTTTTCTTGATAGCGTTAATCTTTACTTTAAATTCAGCAGCTGCACCTTTTAGGTCTTCTGCGTGGTAGTCTTCCGGGAAAGTAACGTTAACAGTCACTTCGTCGCCCTTGTTAGCGCCGATAAGCTGCTCTTCAAATCCAGGGATAAACTGGCCAGAGCCGATTGTGAGTTCAAAGTCTTTGCCTGCGCCGCCGTCAAAAGCAACACCGTCTTTAAAGCCTTCGAAGTCAATAACCGCGATGTCGCCGTTTTCAACAGCTCTGTCGTCGATTTCGATAACTCTTGAGTTTCTCTCTAAAGCCTTTGCAACTTCAGCGTCTACGTCTTCGTCGCTTACATTATACTCAACTTTTTCGAGTTTAATACCCTTATATTTTCCTAATTTTACCTCAGGCTTTAACTGAACCTTAGCTGTGACGATAACAGCCTCGCCCTTTTTGATGTCTTCGAGGTCGATTTCGGGTCTGTCAACAGGCTCAAGTTCAAGCTCCTTAACAGCCTCGTCGTAAGCGTCGGGAAGAACAAAGTTCACAGCGTCCTCGTAGAATATTTCAGCACCATAGAGCTTTTCAATCATAGCTCTTGGAGCCTTACCCTTTCTGAAACCGGGAACGTTAATGTGCTTAACGTTTTTGGAGTATGACTTTTTCATACCCTCTTCAAATTTTTCGGCAGAAATTTCGATTTTAAATTCTGCTACACCATTTTCGGTCTTTATTAATTTTGCCATTTTTCCTAACTCCTTCCAAAATACTTATGGTATTTTAACATATTTATATACTTTTTTCAACCCATAATTTGATATGGCTTAAATTCTAAATAATCGCACGAGACTAATCTGTACGCCACGCCGTCTTCGTCAAAATCGCTGTAATCTTTAAGAGCGCCTGCGTGCAGATGCCCGAATAGACAAAGCTTTGCGCCGTAAGAGGATATAATCTGCTTAAAATCGTTGTCGGGCGGATAGTGCAGCGCCACGATAATTCGCTCCGCTTCGCCGTTTATCGATTTTAGCGAGTTTATAAGTCTCTCTTTTTCGCGGTTGTAGACTTTTAAGTCTTCTTCGTTTCTGCTTGTAAGCTGCCAGCCGCGCGTACCGCATATCGCGGTGCCTTCATATATATAATGGTTGTTGTGTATGAATTTGATTGTGTCAAAGCCGTTTTGTTCACACCATTTTTTGTGCTTGGACATTGTCGTCCACCAGTAGTCGTGGTTTCCTTTTAAAATCAGCTTTGTACCGTTAAGACTGTTGATGAACTTAAAGTCCTCGTACGTGTCTTCAAGATACATTGCCCACGAATTATCTCCGTTTACAATAACTACATCGTCTTTGGATACACAGCTGTTCCAGTTTTCTTGCAGTCTTTTTTCATAATCCTTCCATTTGGCGCCAAAGACGTCCATAGGCTTGTCCGTGGCGAAGGAAAGGTGTAAGTCGGAAATTGAAAAGAGTGCCAATTTACTTTCTCCTTCCGCATAATTTAATTTTTTAAGGCAATAATACAGCTGAAAGGAGATGTTCAAAATGAGCGAATGTCATAAAGACAATGTAATCAGCGGTATTAAGTGTTCAGTAAGCGATTGCGTTTATAACTGTGAGACAAAGTGTACAGCGGGAACAATCCATGTAGGCCCGCAAAGCGCAACCACAACTTCTGAAACAGATTGTCAAACTTTCGAACGTAAGTAATTACCAACCAACCAAAACGGCAACGCTGTTGGGCTATATGCCCAATAGCTTGTTACATACAAAGTCTTTTAATGCGTCTTTTTCAATATAGTCGGTAAATCTCGGCTCCTTGCCTCTTAGCCCGTTAAGAGAAGCGGGGATATCAAGCCCCGTCTTTTCGTTAAGATGGTCTAAAAGTTCAAATTCACTCTTGCCCTCTAACGCTTCTTTGCCGTCAAGAGCAGTGATAACAGAGCTGTTGAACTTATAAGGACTTGCTGTAGACAAAATAACTGTCTTGGATTTATCACCTGTCTCAAACAGATACTGGTCGTAGACGTTTTTGCCGACTGCGGTGTGCGTGTCCATAATGTATCCGTACGATTCAAAGGTATCTTTAATAGAAAGAAGAGTGTCCTCGTCGTCACAATATCCTCCCCAGAGGATGTCGGCGATTTTTTCTTTCATATCGTCGCTTACTTCGTAGTTGCCGTCAACCGCGAGAGCCTTCATGTATTCAGCTACTTTGTCGCAGTCGCGTCCTGATATGTCAAATAAGAATCTCTCTAAATTGCTGGAAATCAAAATATCCATAGAGGGAGAAGATGTTACGTGGAAGTCTCTGTTTTTGTTGTAAAGACCCGAACGGATAAAGTCTGTAAGCACGTTGTTTTTGTTGGACGCGCATATCAGCTTGTTTACAGGAAGCCCCATCTTTTTAGCGTAATAACCTGCTAAGATGTCGCCGAAGTTACCTGTCGGGACAACAAAGTTAATCTTTTCCCCAAGCTTTATTTCGCCCGCTTTTAGCATGTCGCAATAAGCGGAAAAATAATAAACAATTTGTGGAAGTAACCTTCCCCAGTTAATAGAGTTTGCGGAAGAAAGCATGTAGCCTTTTTCATCAAGCTCCTTTTTAAACTCTTCGTCTGTAAAGATTTTCTTAACACCGCTTTGCGCGTCGTCAAAGTTGCCCAAAATTCCTGCAACAGAAACGTTTTCACCCTCCTGTGTGCTCATCTGAAGCTTCTGTATGTCCGAAACACCGTCGCGCGGGTAGAAAACTGCAATCTTAGTACCCTCTACGTCTTTAAAGCCTTCTAAGGCAGCCTTGCCGGTGTCTCCGGAGGTCGCTACTAAAATGACAACGGTTCTGTCGTCGTTGGTCTTTTTAATAGCTTTTGTAAGGAAATGCGGCAAAATCTGTAAAGCCACGTCTTTAAAGGCACAGGTAACACCGTGCCAAAGCTCTAAGAAGTATACCCCGTTGTTAAGCTTGTAAACGGGAGTGATGCATTCCGTACCGAACTTTTCCTTATTATATGCAGCGCTGACACAGTCGCAAACCTCTTTTGGAGTAAAGTCCGTTAAGTATCTGCCGATAATTTCGGTCGCACGCTGGTTGTATGTATAATCCTTCATTTTATCAATGTCGTGGATAGTAAACTGCGGAAAGCTGTCGGGCACAAACAAACCACCATCAGGTGCGAGACCTGTTTTAATAGCCTCTGAGCTTGTGCATTCGTAATTTTTGCTTCTTGTACTGTTGTATAACATTAATACACCGCCTTTAAACGCTAAAATACTTATTATATAATACTATAAAATATTTTGTTTGTAAAGTGATTTCGAACTTTTCTAACGCTTTTACAAAAATTAGGTAACTTTTAGCCTCTTGTTTGTTTTAATTTTCAAAATTTGTCTCTTTTTAACGAATTTTTTCAAAAATTGGCAATTTTTTTTGCGTTTTTTTCATTTTTGGGTTAAAATATTTGACTTTTGCGTAATTATATTGTACAATATGAAAATAATCAAAAAATTTTTTCAAAAACAAGGTGATATCATGGCATATTTAAAAGACAGTGAACAGGGACGTAGGCTTTTGGAAATTGCAAAGGACAGCAACTTCATAAGCCCCGAATATTACTATACATATAATGTAAAGAGAGGCCTCAGAAACACTAACGGTACAGGTGTTTTGGTCGGCCTTACAAATATCGGCGACGTACACGGATACATTTTTGACGAAAACGAAAAGGTCGACGTAGACGGACGCCTTTGTTACAGAGGCATCAACGTTTCACAGATGGTACAAAGCTGCATAGACGAAAACCGCTTTGGCTTTGAGGAGACCATTTTCCTTATTATGTTTGGTAAGCTTCCGACAAAGGAAGAGCTTGATAATTTTACAGAGTATCTAAACAGCGCTATGGCTTTGCCTAAGAATTTTACCGAGGACCTTATCTTAAAGGCGCCCTCTCCTGATATTATGAATAAGATTGCAAGGTGCGTTTTGGGACTTTATTCGTATGACGACAATCCGGATAGCTTGGACCTTGACAATCTCCTTACCCAGGCGCTTAACTTAATAGCACGCTTCCCTGTGCTTGTTGCACATTCGTATAGCGCGAAGTGTCATTATTTTGACGGCAAGAGTCTTTATCTGCACTCGCCGCAGAAGAACTTTTCTCTGGCGGAAAACTTCCTTTATATGATTCGTCCGGACAATAAGTTTACCGACCTCGAGGCCAAGGTTTTGGACCTTTGCCTTATCCTTCACGCAGAGCACGGCGCAGGTAATAACTCTGCGTTCGTTACAAAGGTTGTTTCCTCTACGGGTACAGATACTTATTCTGCTATCGCGGCGGCTGTCGGTTCATTAAAAGGGCCAAAGCATGGTGGTGCTAACAACCGCGTTATCGGTATGATGACAGAGATTAAGGAAAACTTAAAGGATTGGAAAAATGAAGAGGAACTAAGCGAATATCTCTTAAAGATTCTTCACAAGGAGGCTTACGATAAAACTGGCCTTGTGTACGGTATGGGACACGCGGTTTATACTTTGTCCGACCCGCGTGCAGTTATGCTTAAAAAGTATGCCCAAAAGCTCGCAAAGGTTAAAAACTGTGAGGATGAGTTCGCGCTCTACGAGGCTGTTGAACGCCTGACTCCCGGCCTTTTCCACCAGGTTAAGAATACAACCCAGGCGCTTGCTGCAAACGTGGACTTTTACAGCGGCTTTGTTTACAGTATGCTTGGTATTTCCGACGACCTTTACACACCGCTTTTTGCTATGGCAAGAATCGTAGGCTGGTGCGCACATAGAATAGAAGAGGTTATGACTAATAATAAAATTATCCGTCCTGCGTACAAGAGCGTTGTAAAAAGGCTCCCGTACGTTCCGATTGACGAAAGATAAAGAATATTCCCCCACCTGCACAATCGACTTTGGTATATGCCGATGTGAAGGAGGGGGATTTTCACATTTTTTAAAAAAACACTTGATTTTTAAAAAATATCGTGATATAATGTGTAAGTCGCATAAATGTGGCTCATTGGTCAAGCGGTTAAGACTCCGCCCTCTCACGGCGGCAACAGGGGTTCGAATCCCCTATGAGTCACCATATGGACCTTTAGCTCAGTTGGTTAGAGCAACCGGCTCATAACCGGTTGGTCCGGGGTTCGAGTCCCTGAAGGTCCACCAATAAAAGAACACCCTTATGGGTGTTTTTTTATTGGTGCAATTATTGGGGGGGACTCGAACCCTGAGAGGGTTTTTGCGTAAAGAAAAACAGTACGGTGTACTGTTTTTTAGCAAAAAGGTGCGCAGACGGGTACTGCACGTACGCGTGCGGTCGTCAAGCAAGAAAGACGCGAAGCGTATGTGTCCCTGAAGGTCCACCAATAAAAGAACACCCTTATGGGTGTTCTTTTATTGGTGGCCTTTTTTTGCTGTTGCAAAAACGGATTCAAGCTTCGTTTATCATCTCGCTTTCATCTCGCAGGGACTCTCGGGCTACGAAACAATTCACCGGATTGTTTCGTTTTACGCCCTCGTCTGAAGGTCCGGTAAAAGAACACCCTTATGGGTGTTTTTTTATTGGTGCAATTATTGGGGGGGACTCGAACCTTTCGATTTATTGACAAATAATATGGTATTTGTTATACTTTTTGTAAAGAATATTAATGCTGTTCTTTGTTTTGTTATATCCACAATATTTTAAATTGGAGGTAATCGGTTATGGAAGGTTTAATAATATTTTTGCTTATAGTTTTAGCTGTTTTAATATTAAACATCAGAATAGTCCCCCAAGCTCACGAATTTGTTGTTGAGCTTTTGGGAAAGTACAGGGCAACGTGGTCTGCCGGAATTCATATTAAGATACCGCTTATAGAGCGAATTTCCAAAAGGGTTACGTTAAAAGAGCAGGTGCTCGATTCCCCGCCGCAGCCTGTAATTACAAAGGATAACGTAACTATGCAGATAGATACTGTAATTTATTATGCAATTTATGATGCCAAGCTGTATGCTTACGGTGCGGTTAATCCTATTTCCGCTTTGTCAAATCTGGCCGCAACAACACTAAGAAATATTGTCGGCGAGCTGGAGCTTGACGGCACGCTTACGTCCAGAGACACAATCAACGGAAAGATGACTTCCATCCTGGATGAAGCAACAGACAAATGGGGAATTAAGGTTCATAGAGTTGAGCTGAAAAATATTATTCCGCCAACAGAAATCCAAAACGCAATGGAAAAGCAGATGAAGGCGGAACGAGACAGAAGAGAAACAATGCTCCAGGCGGAAGGTCATAAGGCGGCGGCTATAACCCGTGCAGAAGGTGATAAGCAGGCGATGATACTTGCGGCCGAGGGCGAAAGAGACGCAAGAATCGCAAGAGCCGAGGGCGAGGCAAAAGCGATTTATTTGTCTAAAAAGGCTGAGGCAGACGGCCTTGCTGCTTTAAAGGCAGCGGGCGTAGATGCGGCTGTTCTTGAACTTAAAAAATATGAGGCTTTGGTTGCTATGTCTGACGGCAAAGCGGCCAAGATAATAGTTCCTACTGATGCAGTAGAAATGACCAAATCAAATGTAGTGTTCGCGGAAACAACAGGTCTGGGAGACAAAACCGATCCTGATGTCGCACAAAAAAAGATTGAAAAACAAGAGCAACCTTGTTGTTAATAATCATTCGTTTTGCTAAAAAGCACCCTTTTGGGTGCTTTTTTTAATATGTACCGATGGTGGATTGATTAATTCGCATTGTTGTTTTATACTAAAATCATGGGGTGAAAGAAATGGATTTGTCTAAAACAGGAAAACTTCTCAGCAATTTAAGAAAGTCAAAGGGTATGACGCAAAAGCAAGTAGCAGATGCGCTTGGGGTTGTGGCAAAAACAGTTTCCAAATGGGAAACGGGACACGGCTTTCCTGATGTTTCAACGTTGTCCGCTTTGGCGGACGTTTTTGGCGTCAGCGAGCGAATGCTCTTGTCCGGAAACTTTGTTCAAAATAAAGAGGAAGCGGGCAATATGAAAAGAACCAAGTATTATGTCTGCCCAAGTTGTGGCAGCTTCGTTCAGTCTGTGGGAGAATGCTGCATTACGTGTTGCGGCAGAGAGTTAAAAGCCCTGACGCCTGAACAAGCCGACCCCGCCCACGCCGTCAGCGTTTCAGAGGTGGAGGACGATTTTTATGTTGAAATAGGTCACGAAATGACAAAAGACCACTTCATCAAGTTCGTTTCCCACGTGGGTTTTGACAGAGTGCTTACGGTCCGTATGTATCCCGAGCAACCCTGCGAGGTCCGCTTACCAAGGATGTATAGAGGCAAGCTTTATTATTACTGCAACCAACATGGCTTGTTTGAATATAAGTTATGAGCGGATTTTATATAAAAAAGCATCGACTGTGTCGATGCTTTTTTGCAATTATCAGCATTTGCAAAGCTCGTATTCTCTTTCGATTTCTTTGTATTCAGGCGTTTTCCATTTACCGACAATAAAGATTATCGTTGCGAACGTAACCTCGGTTATGTAGGCCAGACTAAGCCCGATGGTAACTCCGTAAATCCTTAAATCTTCCGGCAAAACTGCCAATAAAATATACGCATAAATAACAAACGATACCGCATAAATCAGGGTGGATACAAACATAAGCATTCCCGAACCAACAGCCCTGAATATTCCGTGGAATAGGTTGTTAAAAACATTGAATAGTATAAAAGGGAAAAGGAATCTTATAGTGTTAACACTTATAGCAAAGCTTTGCGCGTCTTTTACAGGGTCTAAGAAAAGCGCGGTAAACTGCTTTGCAAAAACCATAAACAGTCCCAATGTAACGGCGAAGAAGATAAGCCCCTGAGTAATGCCGACTTTGGTACCCTGCTTTATCTTGTCGAGCCTTCTTGCGCCCATAGCCTGGGCGATTAAGGTTGTGTTCGCCTTGCTTGATTCCTGGTAGACCGCACAAAGGAGGGTTCGTGCCTTGCTTGCTACTGAGTATCCCGAAAGCGCGGCGGTAGAGCAGGTGTTTACAAGAGGTGATATTATCGCGGTACAACTGGTCATTGCGGCCTGCTGGAACATAGTGGGAGTCGAGTAGCTCAGCGAGTTTTTAATGTCCTCTTTTGATATATCCAATCCACCAAGCCTAATATGCATTTCTTTAAATAATCTTATGTACACCGCGAAGTAAAAAGCGGTTGTAATCGCCGTAGCAATTACCGTTGCAAGCGCGCTGTATCCAATTCCTTTGCCCAATACAGCTAAGAATATGTAGTTAAGCAATACATTAATTATTCCTGTTACAACCGATGCAAAAAGAGGCATCTTGGTAATCCCCATACCGTTTGCGATGTAAGTAAATCCCCAGTTAAACTGGAAGAAAAGCATACCGGACATGTACGCCCTGAAATATAGCTCCGCGTTTTGGTAAACTTCGTCGTTTACGTTCAGTATGTCAAATATCTGTGCGCAAAAAATGTTGCTCACCAAAGATAGCAAAATAGCAAAAGACGACGTTATAATAAAGTTGATCTTAATGACATTAAGCACTTTCTGATACTGGCTTTTGCCAAAGAGGACGGAAACGTAAATTCCCACACCGGCAAGGTATCCGTATAGTATGGAATTAGCAAAATCAATAAGCTGTGCCGTAACCGCGGTTGCGGCAAAGCCCTCGCTTCCGATAAATTTGCCTATCATTATTGAATTGATAAAATTGTACGACTGCGAAAGCAACGCGGATAAAATAAGCGGTATAGCAAATAAAAGATATTTCTTTCGTATGTTGCCTTCGTATAGTTTTTCGGGCGCTTTCATAGTAATCCCCCCAACTTGACTTTTGACAAATAGAAGTGTATTATAAAAATATAAAAAAATCAAGTAGGTTCAAAAAAAAGAGAAAATCTCAAAATTTCTCAAAAAAGGAGACCTTTTTGTGTATAAGAAAGAACGAGTGGAAAAAATACTAAGCATTCTTCACGATAATGGTTATGTTGATGTTAAGTATCTGTGCGAAAAAATCGGGTACAGTAAGGCGACAATCAACCGCGACCTTAATTATATGGAGAACCAAAAGCTTGTCGTAAGAAGCTACGGCGGGGTAGAGCTTGTTGAAAATAGAGGCGTTCCCCTTGAATTTAGGTATCATAAAATGAAGAATGAGAAAAAACGCCTGTGCAAAGCGGCAGCAGAGCTTGTAAACGACGGAGACGTTATAGCAATAGACTCATCAACCACAACAGAGTATATGGCGCCATATCTGGTTTCCAAGAAGGATATAACAGTAATAACCAGCAATATTGCTGTCGTAACGTACCTGAGCGGCTTTTCCAACATCAAGACAATCTGCCTGGGCGGAGAGATTATCGAGCCGCCGTCTATGCTTGGCGGGGACCTTTGCGTCAAAAATGCAATGCAATATAAGGTGGACAAGTACTTTTTTGCAACGAATAGCGTAAATGACGAGGGCGAAATTGGCGGAAGTTCAACTTATATTCTAATCCATAACGTTACCGCGCGTAATGCAAAAAAGATAGTATACCTCGTAGACCATAAAAAAGTTAACGTTACTTCAAAAATTGTTATTATGACATTAGACGATATAGATGTAATCGTAACAGACCATACATTCAGCGATGATTTTAAGTCAAAATACAGCAAAGTCAGGTTTATAGAAGTGTAAAAATCCCCATCCTGACGGATGGGGATTTAAAGTTTTGTATCAGCCTATTCCTGCTCGCCGTCTTCGACGATTTTTGCCTTTGCTGCTTGTAGGTTGTTGTCTTTTAAGATGTAGTTTTCTCTGTATGATTCAAGCTGACTTTTTACATCTCTGTAAGACAGCTCGCTCCAGTCTTTTAGTTTAAACGACATAATATCACCTCTACTTATGTTTTTCTACATTATATCTTATGTCAAATAAAAATTAATGTGATTTGTAGGCGGAGTGTGCCGCCTGTGGGGCTTATTTTATAGTTGACATTTTTTGCCCTTTGATGTATAATAAACGTCGTCAAATATATGCTGGTGTAGCACAGTCGGTAGTGCAGCGCATTCGTAATGCGCAGGTCGCCTGTTCAAGTCAGGTCACCAGCTCCAAAAAAGCCGTTCAACTTTTGTTGAACGGCTTTTCTTTGTCTGTTTGTTGTTTCGTTGATTATTCAAATAGTGCCTTTCTCTCCTCAACCATTCTTGCAAATCGCTCCACCTGGCTTGGGTCTGTGTGGGTAGTAAAGGAGCTTATACCTGTGTCGAGCGCCGCAATCTTTGCCATGTCCTCGGCGCTCAATGTAAAGTCAAACACGTCAAGGTTCTGCCTCATTCTTTCAATGTGAGTGGATTTTGGAATAACAACTATTCCCCTTTGGATGTGCCAGCGTAGTATAACCTGCGCCACGCTCTTGCCGTACTTTTCGCCGATTGCGGAAAGTACAGGATTTTCAAACATGCCGCCCTTTCCCTCGCCGAAAGGCGCCCACGCCTCGGGCTGAACGTTGTATTTTTCCATCCACGGCAGCTGTTCGCTTCTCTGGTGAAAAGGATGTATTTCAATCTGGTTAACCGCAGGCTTAATTTCAGAGTAAGAGGCGATGTCAACCAATCTGTCAGCATAGAAGTTCGAAACACCGATTGCACGGATTTTTCCTTCCTTATATAAATCCTCCATAGCCCTGTATGCACCGTAAACGTCGTTAAACGGCTGATGAAGCAAACAAAGGTCTAAGTAATCTGTTTTTAGTTTTTCCATTGATGTAAGGATAGAATTCCTTGCCTTTTCATATGGGAAATTCCCAATCCATACCTTTGTTGTGAGGAAAATATCTTCTCTTGCAATTCCCGATTTTACAATAGCGCTGCCCACCGCTTCTTCATTAAAATAGCTTTGCGCTGTGTCGATAGAACGGTATCCGACCGAAAGGGCGTCAAGTACGCATCTTTCGCACTCCTCCTTCGATACCTGAAAAACGCCGTACCCAACCATCGGCATTTTAACTCCGTTGTTTAGTGTTTTAAATTCCATGATGTGTCCTCCTTGTGCCTGATGTGTTTAATTTAATTATACATATTAAAGCCGCCCTTGTCATTCTTTTTTTAAAAAATTCACAAAAACTTTGTATATTTTTCCGTTTTTTGGTTAATTTTATAAAAGATGAAAAAAACGCTTGACAACAAATACCCGTTGTGTTAGAATAAACAAGCTGTCGCATTTTGTTACCCGCGTAAATTTAGTGTAAAAAACTATTGACAAAGGAAATGAAGTGTGATAAGATATAAAAAGTCTCGCAACGGGGCAACCCTGTTGAGAGCTGAACCTTGAAAAGTGAATAGCGTAGAGAAAAGGAGTACAACAAATGTACAAGAGTTCTCGTCAATTTTAAGAGTAAAGACTCTTTACAAAACAACGAAATTTTGAGCTAGAGAGCTCGATTAATAATTTAATCGAGAGTTTGATCCTGGCTCAGGACGAACGCTGGCGGCATGCCTAACACATGCAAGTCGAACGGAGCCAACTCGATGATCCCTTCGGGGTGAATTGGGGGACGCTTAGTGGCGGACGGGTGAGTAACGCGTGAGTAACCTGCCTTTCAGAGGGGGATAACATTCCGAAAGGGATGCTAATACCGCATAACGTATGTTTACCGCATGGTAGACATACCAAAGATTTATCGCTGAAAGATGGACTCGCGTCTGATTAGATAGTTGGTGAGGTAACGGC
>JAZREA010000018.1:0-85730 GCA_045660545.1 Clostridia bacterium
TTAATGAGAGCGCAAACAACGACGGCAAATAGCGGAGGTAAGACGTGAACATAGTAAAGATACCTGACCAGATAATCAATGGCAAGCTTCGTCCCCTTGATTTAAAAAAGGTTGACGCTATTGCCCTACACCACATGGCGACCGACGCGGACGTTAAGAGCATTGAAAGGATGCACATAAGCCAGGGATGGGACGCGATAGGATATAATTTTTGGGTCTCGTTTGACGGGCTTGTGTACGAAGGCAGAGGCTTTAACCTCGGTGCAGGGGTGGAAGACCAAAACGGCCATATAATTTCAGTCGGCTTTCAGGGCGACTACCACACCCAACAAAGAACAATGCCCGACGCACAGTTTAACGCCGGGGTGGATATAATCAAATACATTCTTGAAAGAGTGCCTTCGGTTAAAAAAATCGGCGGGCACAAGGACTATATGGCAACAGCTTGCCCGGGACAGTATTTCCCGCTTGAAGAGATGAAAACTTTACAGAAAAGAGGTAACGGAGAAATGAATTACTACGACTGTACAGAGGTTTGCCCCGATTGGTCGAGGCCTTATGTTCAAAAGGCGCTTGAAATGGGATACATAAAAGGTGATTCGCTGGGCAGACTGCGCCTTACAGACGACCGTATATGGTGTCTCGTTGTAATGATGAGGATAAACGGAATAATGGAATAAAATAAAAGGGCAACATCTTTTTTGATGTTGCCTATGCTGAATAAAGGAGTGATATGATGAACTGGGATGCAGTAGAGACTATGAAGGGTTGGTCAACAGAGGACCAGGCAAACTATGTACAGACCAAAAAGGACTGGGCAGCAACAGACGACCCCGTAAAGAAGAAACAGTATGAAGATACCAATGCTGCCAGAAGAGCAAAGTATGGTGTTGCTGAGGACACATTCGGTGCAGAAGACGCGGAAAAAGCCTATATATACAATACACAGATGGGAAATTCCTATCTTCAAAAGGGCGCTGCTTTGGACTTTGGTGTGGACAAGTCCGGGTTAAACAAGGCGAAGCAAGCTTTGGAAAACTTTTCGTACAACCCCGAAAAAGACCCGGCATTCCTGGCGTACAGGGATATGGCGCACCGAGAGGGAGAGAGTGCAGCAAAGTCAACCCTTAACCAGCTTAACGCCGCAAGCATGGGCAGGAATAATAGCTTTTCATCAGCTGCTACGGCGCAAGTGCAGCAGGCATATAATCAGAAAGTGTCTGACAAGGCTATTGAGCTTGCGGACATAGCGTATCAGAAGCTGCTTAATAAATACAATCTTGAAAAGGCTGAGTATGAGACTGAGCTTGCAGAAAAACAAAATGAATATAACAGATATATGGATTTGGGCGACCGTTCAATGAACAGATATGTAACCGGTCAGCAGCTCGAGTCCGGCTTGCAGACAGACGAAGTAAACAGACGTGCAACCACAGCCGGCGCCGTTGCCCAGGAGAAAGCAAACAACAGGTACGACGAAGTTGTGGACGCTGAGCTTGAGCAGATGAAAGCTAACACCCAGGGCACTTATTATGATATGGGAAGCGATATAAGAACCCAAGCAAGCGAAGCGGTAGAAGGATTTTATGAAGTCGGTATGGTTAACGAAAACGGAATGGTTATGGTATATGTTCCGTATGGGCCTCCTGAGATGATGGATGCTTACCAGGCGGCAAATCTTTTGATAAACGGAAAGTTGATTGTTGACCAGAACACCGGCAACCTTATGAGACCATAGAAAGGGTGAGATAAATGGCAAAGAAAATAATAATGCCACCAATGGCGACGGAAATTTCGTCGCCCAACCCATTGGCAGGTAATAAAATAAAAGAGATTAAAACCGTTAAGGATATAATAATGCCTCCTGTTGCAAAAAAGAAGACCGAAACCAAAGAGGTTTACGGTCCTGTTATGCCGCCAAAGGCAAGTGCGGTGCAGAATAAGAAGAGTGCGCCGGAGCTTCCTCAGGTTAAACAAATGAAAACAGAAGCCCAAAAGTTTGTTACAGGAGCTAAGGTTGAGGGAAAGAAAAAAGCTGAAGATAAAATTATGAGTGGCCAAATTTTGCCGGGTGATGCAATTAAACCTTCTGCAGGCAGTAAGATTAAGAATATGGCAAAAGATGCAAAGACACAAGTGCGTGCTTTTGGAACCGGTATGGGTGAGGTGTTTGCAAACCCGATACAAAGAGCTGCTTATGAAATAAACCAAGCCTTTGGCATAAAAAACCGCTCCGTATATAATAACGGAAGTAAAGGCGAATATTTAAGTTTGATGGGTAAGTATAATAAAGCCAAAGAGGAAGGTAAAGAACTATCCAACGAGGAAATGGACAGGCTTGTTTTTTTGCAAAAAGACCAGGATATGGAAAAGAGACAGTATCTTGGGCTAAGAATCAACGGAAAAGACGAAGATTGGGAAAAAGTTGAAACTGCGGAACAACTTGGAGCATTTGCCGGGGAAATGTTTAAGTTGTGGATAGGTGGAGAACTGCTCAATGCTTTTGTGGCAGGCAGTGGAGTTGTAGCTAACGGAGGAAAAATAACTAAAACAATAGCAGGGATTTTGACTTCCAGTGCAAATTTTGCTGCATCCGGTGCAACAAGTGCATACGGTCAGGGGGCAAGCGGTAAACAAATTGCAAAAGAGGCTGTTAAACAAGGTGTTTTGGGAGCGACCGCAGGAATTGTTAGTAACGTAACAAAAGCGGGAGGAACAAAGCTACTGAGTCGTGCGGGAATTTCGACAGATTTAATTTTTGGTAATCAAGCTGCAAGAATTGGCTTAAATGCCATAAGTAATGCGGCGGGTATGACTGCAGGTACATTTGCGGCCTCAAAGATAACTGGGGATGAAGCGACCTTAAACGATTACCTTACTGCTGCTGTGATGGCAATAGTGTTTACGGGATATGGAGAATTGAAAACACAGCTGAGCAGAAACCCGCAAACAGGCAAAACAATGTTTTCGACTATAAAAGAAATTAGATTGGATTCTAATAAAGCTATAGAAAACTTTAAGGCACAATCGTTGCAAAGAGTAGAAGGATTTTGGAGAAAATATTTGTCGGAACCAAGCAAAAAGACATATAACGAGTTAATTAACCAAATAAATATTGAAATTAAATATTTGGAAACCATTGCTTCTGCAAATGTGTATGGCGAAAATGAATTTTTGACTTCCAAAGGGGGCAAGGTTTTAAAAGAACTGTATCAAAACTATTTTAAATTCAGAGATTTCGTTCCGTCAAATAGTGCAGACTCGTTTATAACCGGAAGCGGTGCAACAACGCCTGCAGGCGCAAGTAATACTGTTATAATGCCGCCAAAAGCTATTAATAACGGAACTGTAATTATGCCACCCAAAAGTACGAATAGTGGCAATGTAATTATGCCGCCAAAGGCCTTGAACAGTTTTGGGAATAGTGGTACAATTAAAACAATAGGAGGTGTGACAAATGACAAGAGCACAGCGATGCTTGAAAATGATAGACGATTTAATGAAGTTCAGACCGGGGAAAGACAAAATCCCGTACAAGCGGAGGAATATAGAGTTACTCCTGGAGAATATCGAGATATTGAAGTTGACGGAATCCGACGTAGCTTTGTTGAAGAAAGAACTATCGAAGCTATAATCGATACACCGGAATTTAGAAAGATTTCAAAATTTGTAGGGAATGAACTGTCGGAAAAACAAAGTATTGAGATGTTTGCAAAATATGTTGAAGACGACAGAATTGAAGAAGGATATGACTTTTCGGAAGTTTTGGCTTATGATATCCTTTCTGATGAAAGCAACGAATTGCGAGAAATATTTAAAGATAGTATAGATGAGTATTTTAACACAGATAAATTTTCGTTGGATATTGACAGCACGGGAGCAAAGATAGACGAAGAAGTGTTAAAGTTAACATCCGAATCTGTTGTAAGAAACAGTAACGGACAGCTAATTCCTGTATATCACGGGACTGATGCCAATTATCCCGTACTTCTGCCGGGCGACATAGGAATACATTTTGGCAGTTATTCGCAAGCGGCTGAATTGGTAAGAGGTAAAGAAATAACGTCACCAGTATTTATAAAAGCATATTTGAATATAAGAAATCCTATTGTTGTTGAACACGACTTGAATGGTTGGAATGCTGCACAAATGGTTAATGTGCTTGAAGAAAAAGGAATCATTGACCGCGATACTGCACGTAGTATATTTAGTAAGGGTATTTCAAATGAAGAAAACAAAAAACTTGTAGATTTGTTGAAAAGCAAAGGCTACGATGGTATTATATATACAAATGAATATGAGTCAGGCATGGGTACTTCGTATATTGTTTTTAACGATTCTCAGGTTTTTAGAACAAATAATGATTCTATAATTGAGAAAAGAATTAATGACCAAATAAGAGGTACGAATAATGTGGCTATGCCACAAAATAACAATAACGATATTTACTATCAAAGGAGGGTAACAGATGAACCACAAGGACGAAATAATGGTGACGGTAAAGAGCAAGGATGGCGTCAAAGTGAGAGTCCCGATTCAGTACGCCCAGAAAGCAATCAATTCTACTTCGGAGCGCGGACCGGAAACGAAGCAGGTGGATGGCCTAAAACGTATGGAAGAGTACGTGGAACGGCTAAAAAAACAGCACGGAATTTTATAAAAACATATAATTCCACAATTACTTTTGAAGAATATGAGAACGTACCAACAGCAAAAAAATATTTTAAGGATAAATACAACAGAGATGTACACTTTGCAAAAGGAACGATATATGCCATAGACGATATCGATGAAACAAAACATCCTTTTGAAGCAAGCGCAGTGTATGTAGGCGGCAATATAATTGTAACCTTGAGTAAAGAGGCCGAAAGCGATGTTGTCCATGAAATGGTACACGAGGACCAAGGAAGTCTGCAATATACTACTACGGTTGCCGAAATAACAAAATTGTTTGACGGGGAAAAAACAGCTGACTTCTATGAAAACAAACAAAGCGTATACGCAAATGTATATGAGAATAGAAGTGAGTTTGTTGAGGATGTCGAAAAAGAAGTTTATGCTGATATAATAAGTGTTTTGGCAACGAAAGAAGGGATTTCTGCTGAGAAAGTAAGAAATCTTTTCCCGGATACACAGAGTTATGAAAAGGCTAAGGATTTAGCGGCAAATTATCTGATGCACCTTATAAATAATCCGCCAGAGCATAAAGCTGTGTTGCCAATAGAGGGGTCTTGGTTAAATGTAGATAAGTCGCCTTTTTCTGTTGGAGAGGTGCCATACTACGCCAATATGTCAGGTGATGAAATAACTGCCCGCATAAGTGATTTGTCTTCGCGTCAAGCAAGGACTGTGCAAGAGAGTGAAGAACTTGTCGGCCTTCTTTATGAAAAGTTTGGCAAGGACAACGGCGAATATATAACCCTAAGACACGATATAGTTGATCCGATATATTCAACTAAGAGCGACGAAAGTATTGAGGATACGGTTAATCAGTTAATTTCAAGCGAAAAGTATCTGTATGAACTAAAAACAGAGGCCACCAAGATAAAGAACGCCCTATCTCCCACGCCGAAGCAGATGGAGTTTATAGACAAAATTGCAAGCGGTGAGGCAACGCTTGAGGATTTTTCAGTATCAGTAGGCCTGCGAAAGTTTGAAAAGCTTATTGAAGCCAGGGCAAAGGTCTTTGCGGTTGAAAGAGAGGGTATAAAGAGATTCAAGGAAGACTCGAGGTGGAAGTTTCAAAGTGTTATTGAGGACTTTATAAGAGACTCTGATGATTGGTCAGACAAAACGGCAATCGGTTGGCAGATTAACACGCCCGAACGTAACGCCTATGACACTATGGGCAAGGATGCCGACAAGTTTATTGATACTTTCATAACACCTATGAAACAGAACGAAGCTCAAAAGATTAGGTATATAAACGAACTGAAAGAAAAACTTGCATCCTTGCAGCTGACCGATGAAGAGTTTGAGCAGACAATGAAATATGGCGAAGGGCTGCTAATTGATGCGCCCGATAAGATAATACACGCGGCCAAGGTATTCAACGAAGTAGCAGAGCAGATAAAGAATGATGTTAATGCTACTCTTGTGCTTAATGGATACAAGCCTATTGATAACCCTAAAATAAACCTTAACGCAAACGAGTTTAGGGATGCAGTAAGAGTTTTAAACGGTGAAGCTGATATTCTGAATATGACGAGCAATAAAATAAGGCAGTTTATAAATATTGCTCAAAGAAACGGCATAGACAGCATTAATTATGACAAAAAGGGCAAGGTTACGGCTTCTGTTAGTATTCCGTACTTCCCACACGGAGAAGTCTTAACAGATTTGCAGTCTGTTAAAAAGGCTTTGGGATTTAGTAATGAAGTTACGGAGCTTCCCGGAGAAATAACAGGACAAACCGAAAACTTTAAGCCAAACAAGAAATGGGTAGGAAACCTCGAAAAAAGAAGAGGTAAAAAGACGGATTATGATATAAGATTATGGGATAATTACATAAACAACATATCGGAAGTTATATACCACACAGGCGACATTACGAAGCTGCGTCTTTTAGAAAGCGGACTGAGAACGAAATATTCCCAAAGCGCAATCGACAAGGAAGTTAGAGAGACGCGCTATATGATGACAAACGAGGAGCTTGAGGATTGGTTTGCTGCGCTTGATAAAAAAACAGGTCAGTTGACTAAACACAACAACTTGATAAACTGGCTAAACGAGTATGCCAATTTAATATCCGGTAAAAGGCACTCGCTTGACAGAGGATTTGAAAAGTCCGTTATGGGCAGAAGGTTCTACAACCTTATGACTAACGCCGAAAGCAACTGGGCCGCCAATCAGGTGGGTGGAAATGTATCGAGTGTTATAAATCAGTTTTCGCAGATGACAAATTTAATGGCAGAGAAAAACCCGGTAGATGTTATAACTGCATTAAATACTATGTTGTTTGGCGACACAAGTGTCTTAAACGAATCTGACTTTATAACCACAAGAGAAGGAACCATCAAACTTAAAGAGGGGAGAATACAAAAAATAGCAGGAATGTTGTTTAAGGCGCCAATGGCTGCTGAGGGATTCACGTCAAGGTTGGTGTGGCAGACGGCATACAACGAAGCAATAAGGAAGGGTAAGACAGATAAAGAGGCAAGAGCCGAAGCGGATAAATACGCCGCACAGATAATGGCGGGCAGAACAAAAATAGACGCGCCCACAATATTTTCTTCTAAACAGCCACTTGCTAAAATTTTTACAACATTTCAAATAGAGCCTGCAAACACCTTTTATCATTACATCAAAGACCTTCCGAGAGAAGCAAAGGGAAGAGGCGTAATGTGGCTTATAAAATCGGCGATTGCTACCGTTCTTTTAAATCATTTATTTAACAAAGGAAAGGAGTGGTTGACTGGTTCGGACAACAAGGTTACATTAGACCCGTTCGATACTGCATATACGGCATATAAGTACTTCGCAGATGAAGAAGGGCTGGAGTTAGATGATGTATTGGGAAGTATTAAAGAGAATGTAGCAAACCTTCCGTTTATGCAGACAACTATGGCGATATTCGGATTTAATGATGTGGGACAGATACCTATGTCGAATATGGTTCCTAACTTTCCTGATATTAAGAAAAAATACCAAAACGGAAAGTATGCGTCCGCTGCATGGGACGCCGCTGACGCGGTTATTAGCCCATTTAACCCAATAGGCGGGTACGCTCAGGCAAAGAAAACGATTAAAGGTTTAGGTACTGTAATTCGTGGTGGAGAATATGATTATCAAGGTAATCTTATGTACCCTGTTGAGCAGACTCCGGGCAATTACATTAAAGGGGCTTTGTTTGGAAAGTCGGCATTTGAAGGGAACCAGGCATATTGGGACAATGACCGCAGAGCTTTGACCGAAAACGAAACAGGAGAATATCATTGGCGCATAGAAAGAGGCGAAGACCCGCAAGCTGTGTATGATGATATCATTGGTCGTAAGGATGCAAATTCCCAAACGTCTGCGGATAACGCAAAGTATAAAGAAGAAGCGGGGAATATAATTAATCCGCTTGAGGATGATTTGATATATGGCCCAGAAGAAATTTACAGGGAATATAAAAAGACGAATCCTAACGCGACAACAATAGGCGTTCCGCAAGCTTCAAAAACCTTTTCGTATGACGGCAAGCAGTATGAGCTGACGCCGGAACAGTATGCGCAGCTGCAAAATATGTATAACGAAGAGTATGCAAACGCAGTTGGGGATATTATTTCCTCTGATATGTCTGTGGAAGATAAGTATACGCAGATATACGAGAGAAGAAAGGCGGTCAGCAGTCAGGTTAAGGACAGATTCGCTACGGAAGTGTTGCAGGTGGAAAAGAACAAAACCTTTAAGGACACTGATTACTATAAAAAATACGTTCAGCCACAAGAAACCACCAAAAAGACCTTTAAGGACACCGAATATTACAAAAAGTATGTGCAACCTCAAGAAACCACGAAAAAGAGTTTTAAAGACACAGAGTATTACAAAAAATACATGTCTAACCAAACCTCTTATAATGGGTACGGCGGAGGATTGTCTTTTGAAAACTACAAGGTGACGAATTATAACGACGGAAACCATAAAGGCATGGATTTTGCAACACCGATAGGCACAAAGGTACAGAGTACGGTTGCTGGAGAGGTTGTAGTGGCACAGACGTTGAAGGACAGCTATGGAAAGTATGTTGTCATTAAGGATGCGAGCGACAATTATCATTACTTCGCGCACTTGGACGGGTACAATGTTAAGGTGGGAGACCGCGTAGGCAAGGGAACGCTGATAGGATATAGCGGAAATACCGGCAACAGCTCAGGGCCGCATCTACATTATGAAGTAAGAAGAGGAAACAATTATGCGGCACAGATTAACCCCAAGGTATTTTTATAAAATTCAGTAGTGTAAATTGGTTTAATATGCTTAGAATAGTACCTGATATATGTGCCAAAGATGTGCCACTAATTTAAAAAACACCCCAAAAAGCGCATTAAATTAGCGTTTTTAAAATTTAAACTACGCATTGGTAAGGCGTAGGTCGGCGGTTCAAGTCCGCTCAACAGCTCCAGCACCCTGTTTGTAAAAACAGGGTGTTTTTTTGTTAAATAAACATTTTTGCAACAGTGCTGAATAAAACGCATGCAATTATTCCGAATATTGTTGGTAACACGGCAGCAAGCAGGGTCCATTTTGTGCTGCCGGTTTCTTTTTTTATCGTTATAAGGGTCGTTGAACAAGGCCAGTGCATCAGGGAAAACAGCATTGTGCAAGTAGCGGTTACAAACGTCCATCCGTTTTGAACAAGAATGTTTTTCAGCTCTGCAAGACTGGCGTATTCACTCAGGTGCCCGTTTGAAAGGTACGCCATAAGCATTATAGGAATAACAGTTTCGTTTGCCGGAAATCCAAGAATAAACGCCATAAGGATTATCCCGTCAAGGCCCATAAGATGTCCTAATGGGTCTAAAAATCCTGAGCAGATTTTCAATAAGGATATTCCGTCTATATTTGCGTTTGCCATAATCCATATAATAGCGCCTGCAGGGGCAGCCACACTAAGCGCTCTTCCTAAAACGAACAAAGTACGGTCAAAAACTGACCTTACGATTACCTGTCCAAACTGCGGCTTTCTAAATGGAGACAATTCAAGAGTATATGATGAGGTAGCGCCCTTTAAAACCGTCTCGGATAAAAGCTTGGTTGCTAAAAAGCTTGTTAGTATGCTTATAATTAATATTGCAGACAGTATCAGTGCGGAATTTATGCTGGATAAAATCCCGCCTTTTGAACCGATGTAAAACATCGTAATTAAAGCTATAAGCGTAGGAAAACGGCCGTTGCATGGTATAAAACTGTTTGTCAAAATTGCAAGCAGCCTTTCTCGTTTTGAGTCTATTATTCTACACCCGACGACACCGGCCGCGTTGCACCCAAGACCCATGCACATGTTTGGCACCTTCGCTGTGTGCAGATTTGACAAAAAAACATAGTGAAAGAGTTGTTTTTTTGACTTGACAACCCTACTTATTTAATATATAATACCTTTTGGTTTAATCGACTTGCGGGTTTGTCGCATAGCGCAATTGAGTGTGAAATTTCAAAAGACTATCGCCTTGGCAAATCAGTTGGTTCTGATTTGCCATTTTATTTTGTTTGGATAAATTAATATACCGTTGCAGGGACAATTATGACTCACGAAAATTGGAAAGGATTTAACAAGGGAATTTGGGAAGACGAAATCAACGTTCGCGACTTTATTCAAAAGAACTATCGCGAGTATAAAGGCGACGACTCTTTCTTAGAAGGAGCTACCCAGAGGACTGAAAACCTTATGGTTAAAGTCAATGCACTTTTCAAGCTTGAAAGAGAACTTGGTGGTGTACTTGATATCGATACCAACACGGTTTCATCTCTTACCAGCTATTCTCCCGGCTACATAGATAAAGAAAATGAACTCATTTTCGGCTTGCAGACTAACCGCCCGTTAAAAAGAGGAGTTAATCCGTTTGGCGGTATGAGAATGGCAAAACAAGCCTGCGAGGCATATGGCTATGAGCTTAGCGAAAAGGTTCAAAACGAGTTCCAGTTCCGTACAACACATAATTCAGGCGTTTTCCGTGCTTATACAGACGAAATGCGTGCTGCAAGGAAGTCCCATGTCATAACTGGCCTTCCTGATGCATACGGAAGAGGTAGAATAATAGGCGATTACAGACGAGTTGCTTTGTATGGCGTAGATAAACTTATTGAGGAAAAAGTTAAAGATAAAAAGACTCTTGCGGACGGCAATTTCGACGTAGACAATGTAAGACTCAGCGAAGAACTTTTCCAGCAGATAGCTTTTCTTCAAATGATGAAGGAAATGGCTAATATGTACGGCTTTGATATCAGTGAGCCTGCAAAGGACACTAAGGAAGCTATACAGTGGACTTACTTTGCCTACCTTGCTGCAATCAAGGAGCAAAACGGCGCGGCTATGTCTCTTGGTAGAGTAAGCACTTTCTTTGATATCTATATCGAAAGAGATATTAACAACGGTACTCTTACAGAGCAACAGGCTCAGGAGCTTATTGACGATTTTGTTATCAAGCTCCGTGTTGCACGTCACCTCAGGACTACTGAATATAACGAGCTTTTTGGCGGAGACCCGATGTGGATTACAGAGGCTGTTGGTGGTATGGGAGAGGACGGAAGAACTTTGGTTACAAAGTCGAGCTTCCGTATCTTAAACACCCTTTATACACTTGGTTCATCTCCGGAGCCGAACCTTACAGTTTTGTGGTCTAACAACCTTCCGGAAGCGTTCAAAAAATTCTGCGCAAAGGTTTCTAAGGATACAGATTCTATTCAGTATGAAAACGACGACGTAATGCGTCCGATCTACGGCGACGACTATGCAATTGCATGCTGCGTTTCTGCTATGAAGATCGGTAAGCAGATGCAGTTCTTTGGCGCAAGATGTAACCTTGCAAAGCTTATGCTTATCGCAATCAACGGTGGTTATGATACAACAACCAATATGCACATTGGCCCACAGATGCCTGTGCTTGAAGATCTATCTTATGATTCTGTTATGGAAAGATATGATACATACATTCAGTGGCTTTCAAGACTTTACGTTAACACGATGAATGTTATCCATTATATGCACGATAAATATGCATACGAAAAGACACAGATGGCGCTTCATGATACAGAAGTTCATAGGTTTATGGCGTTTGGTGTGGCAGGCATATCTGTTGTTGCCGATTCACTCAGCGCGTTTAAATATGCAAAAGTTTCTCCTAAAAAGGACGAAAACGGCTTTATAGTAGACTTTGAAACAGTAGGCGACTTCCCTAAGTTTGGTAACGACGACGACCGCGTCGACTTGATAGCTAAGGAAATGGCGCATAAGTTCATTAGTGAACTTCGTAAGACTCCTACGTACAGAAATGCAGAGCACACCTTGTCCTTGCTTACTATTACTTCAAATGTTATGTATGGTAAAAACACAGGTGCAACACCTGACGGCAGAGGCGCAGGTGAGCCGTTTGCTCCCGGTGCAAATCCGATGCATAACAGAGAGGTTAACGGAGCGCTCGCTTCTCTTAACTCTGTTGCAAAGCTTGACTATAACGACTGCCGCGACGGTATTTCAAACACCTTCTCGATAACACCTGAAGCTCTTGGTAAAACAGAAGAGGAAAGAATAGACAACCTTGTAACTATCTTAGACGGTTATTTCAAGAAGAAGGCTCATCATATAAACGTTAACGTTTTAAACAGAGAAACCTTGATTAAGGCGTATGAAAATCCGGAGGACTATCCTAACCTTACAATTCGTGTATCGGGTTACGCAGTTAACTTTAATAAGCTTTCTAAAGAACAGCAAAGAGAAGTTATCAGCCGTACATTCCATGAAGTGGTATAATAGTGGACGGTTACATTAATTCGATTCAATCACTGGGCACTTTGGATGGTCCGGGCGTGCGTTTTGTAGCGTTTTTACAAGGTTGCAATTTAAGATGCGGCTGTTGCCACAATCCTGATACATGGGAGGCAAACCAAGGCACGCCTTACTCTGCAACTAAGCTTGTAGATATGGCGGAAAGATACCGTGAATATTTTAATGATATTGGCGGAATAACCCTTTCCGGCGGAGAGCCTTTGTTGCAGTCGGAGTTTGCTTTGGAAGTCTTTATGGAATGTAAGAAAAGGGGTATCAATACTTGTCTTGATACATCAGGCAGCATTTTTAACAATAACGTTAAAGAACTTCTTAAATATACAGACAGAGTTTTGCTCGACATTAAATATACAACAGATGAAAAGTATGTTGAATATGTAGGATGCTCGATTTCAAAGCCTCTAAAATTTCTTGAATATCTTAATGAAAAAGCTATTCCAACAACGTTAAGACAGGTTATAATACCTACCCTTAACGATGATGAAGAGAATATTAATATGCTTTCTGAAATAGCAAAAAGCCATACTTGCGTTGACAAGATTGAACTTTTACCCTTTAAAAAGATGTGCAAGGTAAAGTATGATAACTTAAATCTGAAATTCAGATTTAACGATATCCCCGAGCCGTCAAAGGAAGATGTAGAAAGACTATATTCTATGATTTAACTAAAAGAACCTGCTTTATGCAGGTTCTTTTTTTATGTAACTATATCTATTTTTGCAGCTGTGTCGTTGTTCTTAAAATAAATATCAATTTGCTGGTTTTTAACCTTGCCGTCATATTTTCCTTGATGTATGTCGATTTTTTCTATGTTTTTAAGCAATATTTCTCGACTTAAAGGTGTAGTGCTTGGTGTAAAGTTATTTTGGTTTACAAGGGTGTCGGCAACTGTTTTATATAGAACGTCGTAGTCAATAGAGTGGGAGGAACAGGCTTTTCTTCCGTACTGCTTGTAGCCGCCGCAGGATAGATTATATCTGGCTCCTTTTTTTCTGCTCCCTACGGTTGACATGTATCTTCCGCAGTCGTAGCACCTGGCTATTTTTGAAAATATGTTTACAAACCCGGTTTTGTTTCTGTTGCTTTTTTGGTGTACCCTTTTCCTGACAACATCCCATGTTTCCTTGTCAATTATGGCCTGATGTGTGTTTTCTGCCCTGATCCACCCTTCTTTTGGTATGTTTTTTATGTGTTTTGATTTAAAGCTTACCTTGTGTGTCTTTCCTTGTAAGGTGTGGCCTAAATAAACTTCGTTTCTTAATATTTTGTTAATGGCATCTGCCGACCATTTACCTTGTGTTTTTTTACGGTATGCCATTGGCGTTGCTATACATTTGGTATTTAAAATATCAGCTATTTGTCTTGCGGAGTTGCCGTTTTTTGAAAGTGAGAAAATTTTCCTTACAACACTTGCGGCTTCCTCGTCGGGCAAAAGCCTGTTCTTGTTTTTAGGGTCCTTTTTGTATCCGTAAGGGGCGAACGCACCGATGAATTCGCCCTCTTTCATTTTTGCAGCGAAGGAGGCGTTGATTTTTCTTGAAATATCGCCCGAGTACATTTCGTTTGCAAAGCTTAGCATTGGTGCCAACATCCCCGTAAAGTCGCTTTTTACTGTGTCTATACCTTCGGTTATGGCTATATATCTAACCCCGTGGTTTACAAAAAAGTCGTCAAGTGTGGTCATAACTTTTCCGGTATTTCTGCCAAGACGTGAGAAGTCTTTCGTGATTACAACCCCTATTTTTCCTTCCACAATATCTTGCTTCATCCTTTGAAATTCCGGCCGGTCGAAATTTGTCCCGCTGTATCCGTCGTCAATGTATTCATCAAACACCGTAAAGCCGTTTTCCTTTGCATAGCTTGCAAGAATTTTTCTTTGTGTTTCGATAGATGCACTTGTTAAGCCATCACCGTCCTCTTTAGAAAGCCGCATATAAAGCGCAGCAACGTCGTCTTTTATGGCTTTTGCTCTCATAAATTACCGCCTTATATATTAATTTACTAAATTCTATGATGCTTACTGTTTCTTTTATAATTGAATTTAATAATTTTGCGGCACACAGATAAAGCCCCTACCACATGGTAAGGGCTTGTTTTCCGCATGCCTTGCAACATTTAAAGGGTTTGTCAAGGTTGTATGCAATCCTGGGCAGATACCCAACGTCTTCAAGAAGTGTAAACAGAGGGAAGAATATTGCCATAGGCGGCAGCATAACCGCAACAATCCACGAAAGAGTACGAAACACCCCGAACACTATAAGCTCGTGAAGCCAGGAGGGAGAATTGAGGTACAAAAGAGCACTGCTTATATACGTCTCAACCTTGCCGAATATAGCGGATAACCATTCCGACGGATAGTTTGCTCCGCTTATTGTTAGCCATAATATCAGTATCAGTGTTGCAACCATAATCGGGTATCCGGTAGCCTTACTTGTCAGAATTCTATCCATCTTTCTGTCAAAATTGTTATACTCTTTTTTACAGTAATGTACACAGTTTTTACATATTTTTTCACATTCTTTTATAATTGCAGAGGCTATTATCTCTTCGGCTTTTTCTGCATTTATCCCGTTTTGCATAAGGTAACTTTCGGCACTTTTTAAACCTTCTTGCAACTCTTCGTCTTCCGAATCAATCGAGTTGTATTCGCAAATCTCTTTAATTAATCCTTTGTCTTTTGAAAGTAGTTTCAGCGCTATCCAACGCTTGTTATTTAATGTGTCGTGCTTAATATTTTCGCTTATAATATCTATTGCTTTTTCGACGAAATCAGGGTATTTTACTCTAAAAGCATCTGTGGGGCAGTCTCCGCAAATCTTTTTGTCCATAACCTTTTTTAGGGAATTTAAAGTTTTTTTGTCTTTGGCGTTTGTTCCTATAACTGGCACACCCAGTTTTTTTGAAAGAGACTGCAGATCTATTTCAATCCCTTTTCTTTTTGCTTCGTCCATAAGGTTGACACACACGATTACACTTGGGCAAACTTCTGTAATCTGAATAACAAGGTTAAGGTTTCGTTCCAGACATGTGGCGTCGCATACAACTGTCACCGCATCGTGCTCGCCGAAACAAATAAAGTTCCTTGCAACTTCTTCCTCGACAGAGTGGGCGTAGAGGGAGTAGGTGCCGGGCACATCTACTAAAACATATGAATACTTATCTGTTGAAAAATACCCCTGTGCGTTGCTGACTGTTTTGCCCGGCCAGTTTCCGGTATGCTGATTCATACCCGTAAGTTCGTTAAAAATTGTACTTTTTCCGACATTTGGGTTTCCTGCAAGAGCTACTACCACATCATTTTCGCTTTGTCTTTTTATAAAAAGTTTTGAATCGATTGCACCTTTTCCGGTAGAATTATAAGTCAGTCCCATATTTTTTACCCCTATATGTTGCTGACGATGATTTTACTGCTGTCGTCAGCTCTTAGCGCTATTACGGCGCCGCGTATCAGGTATGCGCAAGGGTCGCCGAGGGGGCTTTTACCTAAGCATTCTACAACAGTGTCTTCTATAAGACCGATATCCATCAAACGCCTCTTTGTTGAATCTGTAAAGTTTATCGCCTTTACAACGGACTTTTCGCCCGGTTTCAGCATATTTAAGGAAAATAGATTGTTCATATATAACTAAACCTCCGAATATTTTAGACTAAGGAAACATTACAGTACATATTTATTCAAAAAAACTATTATCGTTACAGTTTGAGGGTGTATAAATGACAAATTTCAACAAGTACTATACGCTAAAAGGATATGAACTAAACAGTAATAGCGATTTAACAGCGGCTATGGAAGACTACCTTGAAATGATATACAGAGTGTCAACAAAAAACGAATATGTCCGTACGGTGGATATTTCCTCCCTGCTTAATGTGAAGCCTTCTTCGGTAAGTAAAATGATATCCCACCTTGCAGAAGTAGGATATATAAAACCCAAAAAATACGGATATATCTACCTGACAGACAAGGGTAAGGAGGAGGGAGAGTACCTGCTTTATCGTCATAATGTTATACACAATTTTTTGTGTTTTATTAACAAGAGTGATAACGAACTTGAACAGGCAGAAAAGATTGAACACTTTTTTGACAAAAATACTGTAAGAAATCTTGACTCTTTCATGAAAAAAATGACATAGCATATTTGCTGTGTCATTTTTTATCCGGTAAAGTCTTCGACAATATGGTATATTTCCTCAAAGTTCTCCACAACAATTCCACGGTCAAACTGTTCGCGGTCGTATTTTCGGAGTGAATTGTAATCGATATCCAGCTTGCTTACAATTTTGTTTTGAGAGTTGTAGACGTAAATCTCGTTTTCTTTACTTTTGACTGTATATTTTGTGCTTTGTGCGGGTGGGTCGTTTTTGTCATTTGTCTTGATTTCGGGGTTGGTATTTTCTGTATTTACTGTGATTTGGGGCGCGAGATTTTCTGCGTTTTTTGTTGGCTTAAACCATAAATTTGAAACCGCAAATATCATTACGACAACAATGAAAATTGTGCCTAAAATGTAAATTTTACGCAATTTATTTCACCTCAGTTTAGATAATTTACAAAAAAGTAAAATATTATGCAAAAAACAGTAGATTTTTAAAAAAGATGTGATATAATAGAATTGTATTAAAATTTTACTTTTTACCTACGAAAGAGAGAGGAAAGCCATGAAAAGACCGGTAAAAAAACCTATGACCACTTTTTTAAAAGTGTTTTTGTCAATTATATTGGTTGGAGTCGTTGTAATCGGAATAACTGCAATAGGCCTGTTTTCCGGTCTTATAGACACTACCGCTTCGCTTAATTTGGACGAGTACAATCTTAATCTGTCCTCGTTTGTTTATTGCGAAGACCCAAAAACAGGCGAGTTTGTTAAATATGAGCGTCTGTACGCTGAGGAAAACAGAATATGGGCAGACCTTGAAGAGATACCACAGCATGTTCAGGACGCAGCAATAGCGATAGAGGATGAGCGCTTTTATTCTCATAACGGCGTTGATATAAAAAGTACTGCCAAAGCGACTTTTAAGTATGTTTTTGGAAACAGCACAACACGTGGAGGAAGTACGATTACCCAGCAGCTCGTTAAAAACCTTACCGGCGACAGGGATAAAAGCGTTACACGTAAGATTACCGAAATGCTCCGAGCAATCCAGCTTGAAAGAAAACTTTCAAAAGATGAAATTTTAGAGCTATACTTAAACTCGTTTTATTTAGGAGAGGGCTGTAACGGAATAAGGAGCGCAGCAGAGTTCTACTTCGGTAAGGAACTTTCGGAGATTACTGTTGCTGAGGGTGCTGCACTTGTTGGTATAACACAGTACCCGACTTTGTATGACCCGCTTATTAACCCGGATGAAAACAAGAAGAAGCAAGAGCTTGTTCTTGCTAAAATGCATGAGCTTGGCTATTTAAACGACGATGAGTATGAGGAGGCTGTTGAACAGGAGCTTGAGTTCGTTGGCACAACCGAATCACGTGCGTCGTCTAAGCAGTCGTACTTTGTTGATGAAATAATACGTGAAGTTATAGACGATTTGCAAAAAGAGCTTGGATACACCGAATCTGTTGCAACAAAAATGCTATACAGCGGTGGCATAAAAATATATTCGACCTTGGACCCCGAAGTTCAGGCGGCAGTTGACAAAGTCTTTTCTGACGAGGAAAATCTGGCGTCCGGAAGCAAGGGAACTCCGCAAGCTTCTATGTGTATTATGGACCCGTACACGGGCGAAGTTAAGGCTATGGTAGGCGGCTTTGGTAAAAAGAGCGGAACACTTACATTAAACCGTGCTACACAGACATACAGACAGCCCGGCTCGTCCATTAAGCCGATAGCTGTTTATGCTCCGGCTATTGAGTCCGGCGTAATCTCAACAACAAGCGTTTATGAGGACAAGCCTATCACAATTGGTGACTGGTCCCCTGTAAACTATTATAACGGATTTAAAGGTAAGGTCAGCGTAAGGTATGCTGTTGACCAGTCTGTTAACACAGTTCCGATCCAGATTTTACAGGAGCTTGGGGTTAATAAATCATACGATTTCCTTTCGCAAAAGCTTGGTGTTACGTCCCTTACTGAGTCTGACCGCAACCTTGCGGCCTTGGCGCTTGGCGGACTTACGAAGGGTATCTCCAATATGGAGATAACTGCTGCATATTGCGCTTTTGTAAACGATGGTGTATATAACACTCCACTTACTTACACAAAGGTTGAAGACGCTAACGGCAAGGTTCTGCTTGAAAAGAGGAACAAGTCGAATATTGCTATGAAGTCGGAGACGGCAAGAACTATTAACGGATTTTTAAAATCTGTATGTGACAGAGGAACAGGAACACCTGCCCGCTTTGGCGGCGGTTATACAATCGCAGGTAAAACAGGTACTACTGACGATAATAAGGACAGATGGTTTGTAGGTTATACCCCGTATTACTGCGCTGCGGTGTGGGTGGGCTATGACCAGAACTATCCGCTTAACTTTTTCTCTGCGAACCCGACGATTCCGCTTTGGAGAAAGGTTATGAGCGAGGTTCACTCTGTTAAGAAACTTCCGTCAAAGTCGTTTAAGTATATAGAGATTCCTGATGTTGAAATAGAACAACATGACTTTGATTTAATAGATGGCAAGATATGTATGGATTCCGGCTACATTGCAACTTCGCTTTGCCCGGAAGAGTCGCTTGTCGATGCGGACACAACAGAACTTGAAGATTATTGTAATGTTCACGGCAAGTCTGAAGAGGAACAAGAGCAGAATGGAGAAGAATCAGAAACAAATCCTGAGTCTCCAACAACTTCTGATGATCCGGTTGAAACACCACCTACTGCTCCTGACAACGATTATTTGTATTCCGACACAGGTATTTAACAAATTAACCGCAATAATGTGCTTTGCATAATATGGAGTATATTATTGCGGAGGTGTTTGCTTTGAAAAAAATTTTGGTAAAAGGCGGCAATACCTTAAACGGCGAGGTAAGTGTTCATGGGGCCAAAAACGCAGTACTGCCCATCTTGGCGGCGTCAATTCTAACGGGAGATAACTGTGTGATACACAATTGCCCCGATTTGTCCGATGTAAGTCATACCCTCGATATAATCAGGTTTTTAGGCTATGATGTAGCATTCGGAAATGACACCGTCAGTATTTCTTACTCTCGTCCACCGGTTAGTACACAAATCCCCGATACCATGATGCAGAAAATGCGCTCTTCGATACTTTTTTTGGGTTCGCTGCTCAATAAATATAAGTATGCGAAGATAACATTACCGGGAGGTTGTGAGCTTGGCGCCAGGCCAATAGACCTCCACCTTAAAGCTTTTGAACAGCTTGGTGTTGTCATAAACGAGCGCTGCGGATATTACGAATGTTTTGCGGAAAAGATAGTTGGTGACGATGTTTATCTTGACTTTCCGAGCGTTGGAGCAACAGAAAATATAATTATTCTTTCCTGCCGTTGCAGCGGAATAACTGTTATACATAACGCTGCAAAGGAGCCTGAAATAGTAGACCTTCAGAATTTTTTGAACTCTGCGGGAGCCAAAATTGTAGGAGCAGGTACTGACACGGTGTATATCTGCGGTGTCAATTCTCTTCACGATACCGAGTATACAGTTATGCCCGACAGAATTGTTGCGGCAACATATCTTATAGCCGCCGCGGCTTCAAACAGCGAGATACTGGTAAAGGATGTTTGTCCTGACGACCTCTTTTCGGTTATGTTTGTTCTTCAACAGTGCGGTGTGGGCTTGAAATTTGAGGACGACTGGGTTCGCGTTTTAAAGTCGGATAAAATAAAATCTATTGACCTTTTAAGGACTATGCCCTATCCCGGATTTCCTACCGATGTTCAGTCTGTAATTTCTCCGCTGTTGTCAATAGCAAACGGCACCAGCATTATTTCGGAAAACCTTTTCGAAAGCAGGTTTAAGCATATTAACGAACTTAACAGGATGGGCGCAGATATCAGCGTAATGGAAAGAAACGCAGTAATTCGTGGCGTTGATAAACTCTATGGCGCTAATGTTAAGGCTATGGATTTAAGAGGTGCTGCGGGCTTGATTGTAGCCGGGCTGTGCGCAGATGGCGACACTGTAATTGATGGAATAGAGTATTTAGAGCGAGGCTACGATAGCTTTATAGAAAATTTAAATTCACTTGGAGCGGAGATTAACTACATTTCATAACGGAGGAAATATGAAGTATATAGATAAAACGACCCAAAGCGGCAAGGTTGTAAAATTAAAGAACTATAAAAGGCGCGCCAGAAGAAACAAGATTCGCAGAAAAGTCCTTTTGTTTCTTTTGATTTTTGTTGCAATCAGCTTCTTTTTGATGTACGCTCCGTTTATGAAGGTTAAAAGCATAAATTGCTATGGCAATTCCAAAATTACCTCCGAAGAGCTTGTCTCGACCTCCGGTTTTTGTATTGGTAACAACATAATAAGGGTTAATAAGTCAAAGGCTTTAAAATCTATTTCTGATTTGCCGTATGTAAGGAACGTTAAAATCAGGAGAAGGTTTCCGTCTAAAATTAATATAGCTATAACGGAATGCCAAGTCTACGCATATGCCAAGCTGAAGGATACATATATTTGTATCGATGAACAGGGCAAGGTTTTGGAGGTTATGAAGGAACAACCGCAGTTCCCCTGTTGCGCTCTTTTGGGCGTTCAGGCTAAGACACCCAAAATCGCCCAGCCGGTTTCGTTTAAAAACGAAAATCAGGATGCGGCTTATCGTGAGTTGGCGACGGTTTTGTATTCGTCGGATTTCAAAGATATAGTTACTTCAATAGACCTTACAAAAGTTGATGACATTAAGTTTATGGTGGCGGATTCCCTTGAAGTGAAAATTGGTAATGCAGATAACCTGGATTATAAAATCAACTTTCTTGCCTCGGGAGCTTATCTGAATATAGGCCCGAACAGAAAGGGTACGCTGGATGTCAGCTTCGGTACCAGTGCGACGTTTAAAGAAATTTATTAATTTGACATATGAGGAGTGAATCACTTGAAAAATAAAATATCAAGCGCAACGTTTTCGATAGGAATTGTGTGTTTAGTAATGGCGTTTGTGGTTACATTACAGATTAAGAGTGTTATATATAACCACGCTGTCAATACACAAGAGTCCCTTCGTGTTGAAGACCTTTTGATGCAGCTTAACGATGAACGTAAAAAGAATAATAATTTAAACGAACTTGTCTCCTCATTAAAGTCTGATATACAGTCGTTTAAGGATGAGGCCGCTGAAAACAGTAACTACTCAAAGACTCTGCTTAGCCAGATAGAAAAGGCAGAGCTGCTTGCAGGCCTGGTGGAGGTAGAAGGTAGCGGTGTAATTGTTACAGTTAAAGACAGCACACAAAAGAACGTAATAGGAGACGCAAACGCGTACATTATTCACGACACAGACCTCTTAACAATCATAAATGAGCTTTGTGACGCGGGCGCAGAGGCTATTTCGATTAACGGCGAAAGGATGATTTCTACAACTGAAATCAGGTGCGCCGGTGCAACAGTCAGCGTAAATAACTCCCGATATGCACAGCCTTTTGTAATCAAGGCAATTGGAGACCCTGTTAATCTCGAAAACGCACTTTTGATGAGAGATGGCGTTTATGACACGCTCACTACGTGGGGACTTGGTATAGATATTAAAAAGGTCAGCAGCATTACTGTTCCTGCCTATACGGGTACATTAAATTACAAATATGCAAAGCCGGTTATGAAGCCGCAAGATGACCAATAGGAGGTGCAGATATGATAGTTATAGTTTCTTGCCTGATAGTAGGCGTTCTTGCTGCACTTTTTGTGCCGTTTAATTTTTCGACACAAATCACGCCGTATATTGCAATAGCACTCCTTGCGGGGTTTGACTCAATATTTGGCGGAATAGTTGCAACGCTTAACAACAATTTTAAGCTTAATATCTTTGTTACAGGATTTTTTGGTAACGCACTTTTGGCCGCTATAATAACATATATCGGCACCTTGCTAAACGTCGATTTGTCGATAGCTGCGATAGTTGTTTTCGGTACTCGCCTGTTCCAGAACTTCGCGATAATAAGAAGGTTTTTAATTGACAAACATAACGGTAAATTTGTTGATAAAAAAATATAAAAACACTTTACAAATTCGAGGTTTTTATATATAATATAATTATATATGTATAATGTGAGGAGGATTACCATTGATAGAACTTGAAATAGAAAGAGAAAGTCTTGCCAATATAAAGGTAGTTGGCGTTGGCGGTGGTGGTAACAACGCTGTTAACAGAATGATTGAGGCTGGACTCAGATCTGTTGAGTTTATTTCCATCAACACTGATGGACAAGCTTTAAAGCGCGCAAATTCAAATACAAAAATTCAAATCGGAGATAAAATTTCCAAAGGTCTTGGTGCCGGCGGTAACCCGGAAATCGGTCAAAAGGCTGCTGAGGAAAACAGAGAGGAAATTGCTGACGCATTAAGAGACGCTGACATGGTGTTTGTTACTGCTGGTATGGGCGGCGGAACAGGTACAGGCGCTGCTCCTGTTGTAGCAGGTATTGCAAGAGAGCTTGGTAAGCTTACAATCTCTATCGTAACAAAGCCGTTTTCATTCGAGGGCAAAAAGAGAATGCTCCAGGCTGAAAAGGGAATAGAAGAATTAAAGAAAAATTCCGACTCACTCGTAATTATACCTAATGACAAGCTTTTAGATATTGCTAAGGATAAAAAGAACGCTACACTAAGAGAGTCTTTCCAGGTGGCAGACGACGTATTAAGACAGGGCGTACAGGGCATAAGTGAACTTATCGTTGCTCCCGGTCTTATCAACCTCGACTTTGCCGATGTAAAGGCAGTTATGAAAAACACAGGCCTTGCTCACATGGGTGTTGGTCGTGCAAAGGGCGAAAACCGTGCAGAAGAAGCAGCAAGAATGGCTATCAACAGTCCGTTGCTTGAAACTTCAATTGCCGGTGCTAAGGGCGTGTTGTTGAACATTTCCGGTGGTCCGGACCTCGGTATGCTTGAAATTCAGAGAGCTAACGAGCTTGTTCAGGAGCTTGCTGACGTTGATGCAGAATTTATCTTCGGTGCAATCATCAAAGATACACTCGAAGACGAAATCGAAATCACTCTTGTTGCTACCGGTTTTGACAACAGAGACGAGATTGACCTTCCGCTTTGGAGTAAGCCTAACATTTCTTCTGCGCCGGTAGAAGAAAAGGTTGAAAAACCTGCAAACCCATTTGACACTCTAATACATAGCACAATGAAGGAAGACGACCTTGATATTCCCGACTTTTTAAAGAATAACTAATCTTGTTTTTCCAATTTCATTGATTATACGAATAAGACTTCGGTTTTTGGCTGAAGTCTTATTTGCAATTACAGAGGTGAATGTTTTGAAAAAACTTATGGTGTTAGACGGCAACAGCATTGTTAACAGAGCCTTTTATGGTATAAGGCTTCTGACAAATAAAGACGGAGTATATACTAACGCAATTTATGGCTTTTTAAACATTCTTTTTAAATATATTGAGGAGGAAAAGCCTACGCATCTTTGCGTCGCTTTTGACGTACACGCGCCAACGTTTAGACACACTGCTTTTTCCGATTACAAGGCTCAAAGGAAAGGGATGCCCGATGAGCTAAAACAGCAAATGCCTATACTAAAAGAGGTCCTCTTGGCAATGAATATTAAAATGTATGAAATCGCAGGCTACGAGGCTGACGACATAATAGGCACTGTTTCTTTAAAGTGTAAGGAAAATGGAACAAAATGTGTAATTTTAACGGGAGATAAGGATGACCTTCAGCTTGCGGACAAGGACGTTGTAGTTAAGCTAATCACAACACGCGCGGGTAATACGGACACAACCGACTACATAGACGAAACAGTTTTTGTAAAGTACGGAGTTACACCGGAGGAGTTTGTTGATGTCAAAGGCCTTATGGGCGACCCGTCCGACAACATTCCCGGCGTTTTGGGCATAGGCGAGAAGACCGCCATTTCTCTGATTCAAAAGTTCCATTCTATTGAAAACCTGTACGAAAATTTAGATAGCAAGGAAATAACCACCTCTGTTAAAAACAAGCTGATTTCAGGTGAGCAATCCGCCAAGGACAGTAAGTTCCTTGCAACTATCGTCCGCGACGTTCCAATAGCGTTTTCTGAGGACGACTGCTTAGTCAGAGACTATAATAACGATTTACTTCTTTCGCTGTTTACAAGCCTTAACTTTACGGGCTTTATTAAAAGGCTGGGGCTTAAAAAGGAAGCGGAAAAGGTTGAAATTTCAAATGATAAAGAATCTTTGTTTAATAACATTAGCAGCAAAAAGCTTATGTTTTATTTTCTGAGCGAAGATGGTTGCTACGCATCGTCATCTGCAAACGATATTGCAAAGGTAGATTGTGCTGAGCTTAATACCTTTTTTGAAGACTCATCAATCAAAAAGGTGTCGCACAATATTAAAGAAACTATCGTATCTTTAAATAAAAATAATGTGCAGTTTAATAACGCGCATTTTGACACAATGATTGCGTATTATATTTTAAATCCTGCGGCTACGGACTATTCACTTCCGAATGTGTCTTCCGACTTTTTGGGCGAGGAGTACGATAACTCTCTGTACGCAATTGTAAAGCTATATGAAGCCTTACAGTCTAAGATTAAAGATAATGAACAGGAATATCTTTTCTACGATATAGAGATGCCGCTTGTGGAAGTTTTGGCCTCGATGCAAATTGAGGGCGTAGCTGTAAACAGGGCAAATCTTGTAAGTTTTCAGTCAATGCTGGCGGACAAGATAGACATTATTACGTCGGATATATATAAGCTTAGCGGAGAGGAGTTTAACATAAACTCACCTAAACAGCTTGGCGAGATTTTGTTCGAGAAGTTAAAGCTACCTGTTGTCAAAAAGACCAAAAGCGGATACTCAACAAGCGTAGAGGTTTTAGAAAAGCTAAAAGGCTCGCACGAAATTATCGAGCTTATAATGGAGTATCGTCACCTTGTAAAGCTAAAAGGGACTTATGCAGACGGCCTTCTTAATGTTATTGACAACGAAACGGGCAAGATATATTCGAATTTCAACCAGACCGTTACGGTAACAGGCAGAATAAGCAGCACCGAGCCTAATTTGCAAAACATCCCTGTTCGTACAGAGCTTGGACGCGAGGTGCGCAAGATGTTTACCGCAACTGACGAAAATCATATCCTTGCAGATGCCGACTATTCGCAGATTGAGCTTAGAGTTTTAGCCCATATTTCCGGCGACGAGAATATGATATCTGCATTTGAAAATTCCGAAGATATCCACACCGCAACTGCGGCACAAATCTTTGGGGTTGACAAAAAGGATGTAACAGCAGTTATGCGTTCGAGAGCCAAGACGATTAATTTCGGAATAGTCTATGGGATGGGCGACTTTACGCTTTCGCAGGAGCTTGGTATTAAAAAGTCGGAGGCGAAGGAATATATAAACAGCTATTTTGAGCAGTTCTCGGGCGTAAAGGAATATCTTGATAATATAATTGTCAAGGCAAAGGAAGAAGGATACGTTTCTACAATATTTAACAGACGACGTTACCTTCCCGAGCTTGCAAGCGGCAACTTTATAATGCGCTCGTTTGGCGAAAGGGTAGCTATGAACGCGCCTATTCAGGGCACAGCAGCAGACATTATTAAAATTGCAATGGTAAATATATACAAGCGCTTAAAGGCAGAAGGATTAAAGTCCAAGCTTATCTTGCAGGTACACGACGAGCTTATAATTGATGCTTTAAAGGACGAGCTTTTGCAGGTAAAGACAGTCTTGAAAGAAGAGATGGAACGAGCAGCCGCCCTTAGCGTTCCACTTGTAGTAGATATGAACGTAGGTGAGACATGGTATGACGCAAAATAGAATAGTTATTGGTATAACCGGCGGCAGCGGCAGCGGCAAGTCGGTTGTGTCAGAGGCTGCAAAGTCTCTTGGCTTTACACATATCGACACCGACCTTATAGGCCACGCCGTTATTTTAAAGCCGCAGGAAGCATATTATGAAATAATAAACGAGTTTGGGAAGTCGCTTTTGGACGCAAAAGGCGAAATCGACCGTAAAAAGCTTGCTTCAATAGTGTTTGGTAACGAGGAGCGTTTAGACAAGCTAAACTCGATTGTCCATCCGAAAATTACAAAGGCGGTTGTGTCTATGCTTTCCGAACGCTCGGTTATAGACGGCGCTGTGCTTTATAAGGCGCCCGACCTTTTGAAACTTTGTGACTATGTAATTGCTGTAACCAATTCGGATGAAAGGCGTATTAATTTCATATGCCGCCGCGACGGCATTACAAAGGAACAGGCACTGGCGCGTATTAAAAGTCAGCCTGACAATGACTTTTATTCACAAAACGCAGATTTTACAATCGACAGCGACTGTGATGTTGACGGCTTAATGTTAAAAGCATCTAAAATAATCAAGAGGTGTATTAGTGAAAAGAATAGTTAAACTTGTTTTTGTTCTTGCTGTGATTGCGATAATTTCGCTTGTGGCGGCAAGGAGCATGTATAAAATAGAATACATAAGTGTTATTAACAACGAATGTTCGTTGTATGGAGTAGAACCTGTTGAAATTTTGTCAATAATAAAGGCGGAGAGTAACTTTAAACCCGACGCCGCATCGCACAAAAAGGCGATAGGTCTTATGCAGATAACGCTTGATACTGCTAACTGGTGTGCGAGCAAGATAGGGATGCAGCCGCTTACAGAGGCGGACCTTTACGTTCCCGAGACAAACATTAAAATCGGCACATTTTATTATAGCTATCTTTTAAAAAGGTATAATGATTTTAATGCCGCTATTTGCGCCTATAATGCGGGTCTTGGCAATGTTGACGACTGGCTTTCTAACACGGCATATTCTCCCGACGGGGTTACGATTGAATCTACCCCGTACAGAGAGACGACCAGGTATCTGGCTAAAATTAGTAACAATATAGAAATTTATAAATTATTATACAAGGAGTTGTAATTATTATGGCATATGTTCAAAAAAACGGATGGCAGATAATTAATGAGAATGAGAAGAATGAAGTCTTTTCGCTGTGCGACGGTTATAAAACATTTCTTGACAATGGCAAGACCGAGAGACTTTGCACCGACTACTCGATTGCTTTGGCAAAAGAGGCGGGGTTTAAAGAGTTTAACCCTGACGAAAAGTTAAATAAAGGCGACAAGATATATATTAACAACAGAGGCAAAAGCCTACTGCTTGCAGTAATAGGGGCGCACCCAACTGTTGAGGGTATCCGACTTGTTGCGGCACATATAGATTCCCCAAGGCTCGATTTGAAACAAAATCCTCTTTATGAAGATACAGACCTGGCACTTTTAAAGACCCACTACTACGGCGGAATTAAAAAGTACCAGTGGACAACGTTGCCGCTTGCAATTTACGGCACACTTGTTAAAACCGACGGAAGCAAGGTCGATATCGCAATAGGTGATGGCGAGGACGACCCTGTCTTTTGCGTAACTGACCTTTTGCCACACCTTGCACAAAAGCAGATGAGCAAGAAAATGTCCGAGGCAATAACGGGCGAAAGCTTAAATATCTTAATCGGAAGCCTCCCTGCTGACACGGATAAAGATATGGTCCGCGAGGCTGTTCTTACAATTTTGGAAAACGAATACAACATAGATGAAGAGGACTTTTTAAGTGCTGAAATCGAGGTTGTTCCTGCGGGTAAGGCGCGTGATGTAGGCTTTGACAGAAGCCTTGTTGGTTCTTATGGTCAGGACGACAGAGTTTGTGCGTATGGGGCGCTTAAATCTATTTTGGAAATTGAAAGTCCGTACCACACTGCTGTTTGCCTTTTGGCAGACAAAGAGGAAATAGGAAGCATGGGCAATACCGGTATGCTTTCCGAGTTCTTTGAATACTCGATTGCAAGGATTATTAAAGCTGAGCGTGGAGAATACAACGAGCTCTACCTTAAAGAATGTTTTTATAATTCGCACTGTCTTTCTGCGGACGTTGGCGCTGCAATGGACCCGAATTATAAGGATGTCTCAGAGCCTAAGAACGCACCAAAGACTAACTACGGAGTAATCATATGCAAGTATACAGGCTCAAGAGGTAAAAGCGGTTCTTCCGATGCAAGTGCAGAGTTTATGGGCAAAATTCGTAAACTATGTAACGACAACGGCGTAGTTTGGCAAATCGGCGAGCTTGGCAAGGTAGACGAGGGCGGCGGCGGAACGGTCGCACAGTATGTTGCTAACCGCAACATCGACACCATCGACTGTGGCGTTTCTGTTTTGTCAATGCACTCTCCTTTTGAAGTTGTTGGCAAGTTTGACGTTTATATGTCGTATAAGCTTTACAAAGCATTTTATCTTGACTGATTTTGAGGTGGCACTATGAAAAAAGGCAGCATAAAGGTACAGACACAAAATATACTCCCTGTTATTAAAAAATGGCTTTATTCAGATAAGGATATATTTTTAAGAGAGCTTGTGGTTAATGCGTGCGACGCAATAACAAAGATTAAAAAGCTCCAGAGCCTGGGCGAATATTCTTCTGATACTGACAAATTCCGCGTGGACGTTTCCTGCGACAAGGAAGCTAAAACCATTACGATTAAAGATAACGGTATCGGAATGACCGAGGAAGAGGTTGATAAGTATATCAGCCAAATCGCCTTTTCAGGTGCCGAGGAGTTTATGTCTAAGTATAAAGAGGACGACAAAAACGCTCAGATTATAGGGCATTTTGGGTTGGGATTTTATTCGGCATATATGGTGTCAAGCTTTGTGGATATCGAGACGAAGTCATATCTTGACGAGCCTGCTGTTAAGTGGTCTTGTGACGGTGGGACTGAATATGAGGTTTCCGCGTCGGACAAGCAAGACGTCGGCACGGTTATCACGCTTCATATTTTAGAAGAGGAAGAGGAATTCTTACAGCCTGAGCGCCTGAGAGCAGTTTTGTTAAAATATTGCGCATTTTTGCCGTATCCGGTTTATTTAAACGGTGAAGAAACACCTGTAAACGATACAAACCCTCTTTGGAATAAATCGCCTTCTGATTGTAAGGAGGAAGATTACAAGGAGTTCTACCACAGACTTTTCAGTGACTATAACGACCCACTCTTTTGGATACACCTAAACGTAGATTATCCGTTTAATTTAAAAGGAATTTTGTATTTCCCAAAGCTTACTCATGAGTTTGAGTCGGCTCAGGGACAGATTAAGCTTTACAATTCACAAGTCTTTGTTGCAGACAACATAAAGGAGGTAATACCTGAGTTTTTAATGCTTCTGAAAGGCGTTATAGACTGCCCGGAAATTCCTCTTAACGTGTCGAGGAGCGCCTTGCAAAACGACGGCTTTGTAAATAAGATATCGTCCCATATAACAAAGAAGGTTGCGGATAAGATAATTTCTTTGCACAGGACCGAAAAGGAAAGCTTTGACAAATACTACGACGATATTTCTCCGTTTATAGAGTACGGCTGTATGCGCGACGAAAAGTTCTATGAAAAGGTAAAACCGGTGCTCCAGGTCAGGACTACACTTGGCGACTTTGTTTCTTTGACGGAGTATGCCGAGGCACAAAGCAAGAACATTACGTATATAACGGACGAAAACCAGCAGGCACAGTATATAAAAATGATTAAAGAAGAGGGCAAGAGCGCTGTTATAATGCCTCACCTTATAGACACACATTTTATTAATTTCCTGGAAATGAAGGAGCAGTGGAAGTTTACCCGCATAGATACTCTTCCTGCTGAAACTTCGGACGAAAGCGACTTGATTACGCTTTTTAAGAATAGTCTTAAAAACGATGAAATTAAGATAAAATCGGCTTCTTTAAAGATTGATTTGCCTGCGATAATTGTAGAGGACGAGCAAGAAAGACGTATTAACGATATGACTAAAATGTTTGGAAACGCCTTTACAAAGAGCAATTTGACTCTTGTTCTTAACACAGACAGCGATATTATAAGCAAGCTCGATACTGTTTCGGATGATGATAAAAAGTCGATTATATGCAGCCAAATCTACGATATGGCGCGCGTTTGCCATAATCCGCTTACTACCGAGGAGATGGGTGAGTTTATAGAAAGAACCTCCAAAATCCTCAGTATGATTATTTCGTAGCTCGCAGTGTAATTTTGGCTTCGTTAAATATGGAGGCTTAGGGTATGGATTATAAAAAAAGCAGAATGTTAATGTGGACGGGCTTTGCGGTTGGAATATTTGTTGCGGCCATTGGTGCTGTTTTTGAAAATGAAAATACAATTGATGGATTCTTAGTTGCGGGCAGCGTTGTATTACTTGTGGCTTTGATTCAGGCGTTTGCTTTTTATAACTGCCCATGTTGTGGATATTCTCTTATGAATGTTCGTGGGAAAATTCCTGAATATTGTCCAAAATGTGGTAAATGTTTAAAGGATGATTAATTGCGACATTTTTTGATGCACATTGCTTTGAACAAACCGACTCTTTAATTTGTTATGAGTTTATCCAGACTGTTTGACATTATCGAAAGGGAGAAGTGTACAAATGTTAAATCGGAAAAGTTTTATGTGTTTGCTTGTTGCTCTGATTTTAGTTGTTTCAGGAATGCTTTTTGTGGATTATTTTGAGGAAGACCGTATTCAAGCTGATATTGATGTAAAATTTGCGAGCGATTATGGGAATTTAATAATTGGTATGCTTAATGAGAGCATACAAACGGAAGAGGACGCAGTACATAAATATAATTCAGAAAACACAAGATACGGCTATCGCTTAGTTGAACTGTATCCTTATAATTCCTACCTGAAAGACCGTAAATTTAATGATATTATAATGTTACTTGACCAGGCTTCCGGATGCGATGCGTTCTATGAAATTGATATGAGCAAAGAATTATACGATAAATTAAATACGCTTGGACAGGCAGTTTTTAGTAGACCTCAAAAATATACAGATGAAATGCTCGAAGAGACTTTGGAAGCATTAAGTGCGTCGGTTGATTTTAATGTGAAATAGATATGATACAGGTATTTTGTCAATCTGTAACAATAGAAGGATATAACTGATGGAAAACAACTATGAACATATGTCGAAAACGAGAAGAACGTATTTTTTAAGGCTTGCAGGCAGAATACTTGTTTTCGTTATTGCAATTTTAATATACGTATTTGATAAAAAAGCTTTTGATTTTGCGGACGGGGCGAACTTCTTTAATGGCTTTTCGCTCCTGCACATTTTGTGGGCGCTTTGGATGTGCGATATGCTCCTGCAACTTGTCCCTGTAAAATCACATATTTCAATAGGCTCTCAAAAGGTCTTTGAGTCGCTGTTTAAACCGATAAAGGAAAAGATTAACTACCAAAGCCTTAAACAATACATAAAGGACACGACCGCATCAGCGTACAAGGTTATGTTAATCTGGATTATATTAACTCTTTTAATCAGTATGTTGTATGTTACAGGGATTTTGGACACCGGAATGATGGTCCTGATTGCTACGTTCTTTTATGTCTGTGATCTTATATGCGTTCTTATTTGGTGCCCGTTCAGGTTGATTATGCATAACAAATGCTGTACGACATGCAGGATATTTAACTGGGACCACCTGATGATGTTTTTGCCCATTGTTGCATTAAATAGCGTTTTTTCGTGGTCGTTAGTTTTGCTTTCGGTTGTTGTATGGGCTGTCTGGGAACTGTGCGTCCTTATGTATCCCGAAAGGTTTTGGGAGAACAGTAATATGGCGCTTCGTTGTTCCGAGTGCACGGATAAACTTTGCGTACAGTATTGTAGAAAACTCAGGAAATAGGTTACATATAATTAATCATATATAGAAAAGAGGAGACAGCATGAAAAAATTATTCAAATCAAGTACAGACAAAAAGATTTGCGGAATATGCGGAGGACTTGGGGAGTATTTTGGTATTGATTCCACGCTTATAAGACTTGCGTGGGTTGTATTTACCTTTTTTGCAGGCTCCGGGATTTTGGCGTACATAATTGCGGCGATTGTTATACCGTCTGATAGCGAAAAATTATAATTGTATTAGCGGAGTTGGAATTATGTTTAAAAAACTGATTGCTGAATCTGTAATAAAATTCGTTCTTGGCGTCCTGGTGGTTGGAATGTTGATTTTTATACCTGCCGGGACGTTTTTGTACAAAAACGGGTGGGTGTTTATGTCGGTGCAGTTTGTGCCGATGTTTATAGCCGGCCTTGTTATGATGGTTAAAAATCCGCAATTACTCAAAAAGCGTATGAACGCGAAAGAACAAGGCAAAGCCCAGAAGATTGTAATCTTTATTAGTGGCTTGATATTTGCTCTTGGTTTTATTGCTGCGGGGCTTAACTATCGTCTTGGTTGGTACACCTTGCCGAATTACGTTTCGACGTCTGCGACTGTTGCTTTCCTTGCAGGATATTTTCTTTACGCACAGGTGCTAAGACAAAACCCATACCTCTCACGTACGGTTGAAATACAAGACGGCCAAAAGGTAGTTTCCGACGGCTTGTACGGCGTTGTGCGCCATCCTATGTACACCGCTACGTTAATTATGTTCCTGGCTGCACCTTTAATTTTGGGCTCGATATATTCTTTGCTTGTTTTTGCTGCATATCCGTTTGCGATAGTGAAAAGGATTAAAGCGGAGGAAGAACTGCTGAAAAAAGAGTTACTGGGATATGCCGATTATATGAAAAAAGTAAAATTTAGAGTTGTTCCATTTATCTGGTAGATTGGTTAGAATTTGAAAAAATATTCAAGTATATATTTTTACTTAAATTTTGTACTTTAATTAGTACAGTCGAATATTATTGTAATACTGGCATTTTGCTATATTAATACAGAACTTAGTATAGAATACATACTATACTAAGTTCTGTATTGATTTTTATAAATACATGTGTTATAATGTGCGAAACAGTTGATTTTTGGGAGGAATGTAATATGAGTATTGATACAATTCAGATTCTTATAGCTATGATAATATATATGGCTGCTGTAATTGTTATTGGTATTTCGTTTGCCAAAAAGGCAAACGCCAATTCAGAGAACTATTACCTTGGAGGACGTTCTTTGGGCCCGTGGGTAACTGCTATGAGTGCAGAAGCATCTGACATGAGCGGATGGCTTCTTATGGGTCTGCCGGGTGTTGCTTACTGGTGTGGACTGGCTGACGCTGCGTGGACTGCAATAGGCCTTGCGGTAGGTACATATTTTAACTGGTTGCTTGTGTCAAAAAGACTTAGAAGATACAGCATAAGAGCAAACAACGCAATTACCCTGCCGGAATTTTTCTCAAACAGATTCCGCGAGAATAAAAAGGTTATTTTGACAATTTCTGCGTTATTTATTCTTGTGTTCTTTACTGTTTATGCGGCAAGCTGCTTTGTAACATGCGGTAAGCTGTTTTCAACTTTGTTTGGCGCTCCTTATATTACAATGATGCTTGTTGGCGCCGCTTTTGTGTTGATATATACAATCTTAGGCGGCTTCCTTGCTGAGAGTGCGTCGGATTTTATGCAAGGTATAGTTATGATAGTAGCGCTGGTTGTTATAGTTGTTGTCAGCGTAATTTACGCAGGCGGCTTTGGCGCTATAATTGAAAATGCTAAGCAAATCCCGGGGTTTTTTGATTTCTTTGGACTTGCTACACCTCAAATCGGTGCAGACGGTCAACAGATAGTTGAAGCAGGTAAGCCTGTTTTCGGTGCGGCTTCTGACTATGGACTTCTCAGCATATGCTCTATGCTTGCGTGGGGTCTTGGATACTTCGGTATGCCTCAGGTTCTTTTAAGATTTATGGCAATAAGGGAAGAAAAGGAACTTAAAATGTCAAGAAGAATAGCGATGATTTGGGTTGTTATTTCTCTTGCGGTAGCAGTATTTATCGGTATCGTAGGCAGAAAACTGTTCCCGCTTGCGCACCTTAGCGCATCTTCTGCTGAGAATATATTTATTACTCTTTCTACAAGTTATCTTCCTGCAATCTTGGCCGGCTTTGTAATGGCAGGAATTCTTGCAGCAACGATTAGCTCGTCTGACTCTTATCTTTTGATTGCAGCTTCTGCGTTTGCGAAGAACATATATCAGGGTGTTGCAAAGAAAGATGCAAGCGACAAGCAGGTAATGCTGGTCACAAGGATTACACTTCTTGTAATTGCTTTGATTGCTATTGTAATTGCTTTGGATGAAAATAGCGTAATATTTAAAATCGTTTCCTTTGCATGGGCAGGATTTGGCGCAACTTTTGGTCCGTTGATGTTGTTCTCGCTGTTCTGGAAGAGGACGACAAAAGAGGGTGCAGTTGCGGGTATGGTAAGCGGTGCAGCTATGGTGTTTATCTGGAAGCTTGTTATAAGCAAGCTTGGCGGAGCGTTTGCTATATATGAACTTTTACCGGCATTTTTGATTTCTTCTCTTGTAATTGTTTTGGTATCCTTGTTGACACCGGCACCTTCCAAGGAAATTATAGAAGATTTTGACGCCGTGTGCGCAAAGTAAGTTTTAATATTTAAAAAATAATGACAATTCCTTTTTAGGGGATTGTCATTATCTTTTTTTAATGGTATAATTGTCCCGTCTAAAAATTGAGATATTTTAATTTTAGGGAGCTGTAATTATGAATAATTTACAAAACTTACATACCCACACATCCTATTCTGACGGAGCTGATACACCGGAAGAAATTATCCTTACTGCAATAGATAAGGGTTTTGATTCGATTGGCTTTTCGGGGCACTCGTATATGCATTATGCACCTGACCATTCGATGTCGATAGAGGGAACCGAGCAGTATAAAAAAGATGTTGCCTTACTTAAAGAAAAGTACAAAGATAAGATTGAAATCTTTTGTGGACTTGAGTTTGATATGTATTCTGAAGTTGACCTATCGGGATATGACTATCTTATAGGTTCTTTTCACTACTTTTTGATTGACGGCAAACACGTTGGATTTGATCGCAGCCAAGAGGTTGTAAAAGGTGTTATTGACCGGTATTTTGGCGGTAATGGTATGGAGTATGCAAAGGCATATTACAAAGGGCTTTGCGAACTCCCTAAATACGGAAAGTTTGATATTGTCGGCCACTTTGATTTAATTACCAAGCATTGCGAAAATATTGAGTTTTTTGACCAGGAGTCTGCGGAATATAAAAATGCTGCTATGGAGGCGGTAGATGCTTTGGCAGGTAAAATTCCTTTTTTTGAAGTAAATACCGGCGCCATAGCCAGAGGTTATCGTAAAACTCCGTATCCATCTGAATTTTTAATAAAAGAATTAAAAAACCACGGGTTTGGTGCCGTAATTTCTTCTGATTGCCATTCTGTGAAAGACCTTGACTGTGGCTTTGAGTGTGCAAAAGAACTGTTGAAGCATTGCGGATTTAAGGAGCAATATATTCTAACAAAACAAGGGTTTAAAGCTGTCTCTTTATAAATTCGTGTTAAAAAAACGGTACATGGTATCTTCTGTCAGTACAGAAAGGAATTGAAGACAATGTTTGTGTTACAAATGATATTTGCAATATTTGCGCTTGTTGGTGCGCTTGACCGTATAACCGGTAACCACTTAAAACTTGGATATGAGTTTGAAAAAGGGATACTCTCAACAGGCCAGCTTGCACTGGCGATGGTGGGTATGATTACAGTTGCGCCTGTAATTGGCACGGTACTTGGTCCGGTTTTAGCACCTATTGCGAATTTTTTACATATAGACTTATCGTTTATAGCAGGGTTTGTTGCAAACGACATGGGAGGAGCATCGATTGCGAACGAGCTTGCCGTAGCGGAAGCGTGGGGCGGCTTTAACGGTCTTGTTGTTGCATCAATGATGGGCGTTACAATATGTTTTACAATCCCGATTGCATTAAAAACAATAGATGCAAAACATCACAAGGAAGTTTTAAGCGGCATACTTTGTGGTATATCGACAATCCCGGTAGGCTGCATAGTTTCCGGATTGTGTATGGGGTATGAGTTTTCTAAGCTGATTTTAAACCTTTTGCCTATAATTATTACTTCTCTAATTACTTGTGTCGGGCTGATTTTAAACCCTGAGTTGTGCAGAAAAATTTTTAACATAATAGGGAAAATTATAATATTAATTATAACTGCCGGGCTGGCTTTGGGTATTTTTACACACCTTACAGGCTATACAATAATACCGAATTTGACACCTGTAAGCGAAGGCTTTGAGACAGTGTGTGAAATTGCAATTATACTTGCAGGAGTTTTCCCGTTAATCGCTGTTGTTTCAAAGATTTTTGGCAGGTTTTTTGCTAAAATCGGAAAGGCTGTAAAGATTAATGACGCGTCTGTTCTTGGGATTATTGCTTCTCTTGCTAACAGTCTTCCGATGTTTGACCTTATAGCCAAGATGGATACAAAGGGAAGAATTATGAACATGGCGTTTGCCGTTTCGGCTTCTTTTGTGTTTGGCGACCATTTGGCTTTTACGATGGTATTTGATGAAAAATATATTGTCGGAATGATTGTCGGCAAACTTGTGGGTGGCGTATGTGCTCTTGTGCTTGCACATTTGCTATACAAATTTTCTTACAATAAGAAAAGTTATAATTTCTCAGGTTAATTTTTGCAATAAATAAGTTAATTTTTAATATTGAAAAGCTGATTAAAGTATATTAGAATAACCTTAACTAAATGTGCTTAGTACAAAAACAGAAAGGAAGATTTAATCATGACACCTAAGAAAATTGCGGTTTTAGGCGGCGGTAACGGTGCCCACACTATGGCGGCTGAATTTGCGCTTAAAGGACACACTGTTAACCTTTTTGAAATGCCAAGATTCAAGAACAATATGAAGAAAGTATTTGAAACAAAAACTATAAAGCTTCAGGGAAATATTAAGGAACTTCAGGGACCTGTTGAACTTAACATGGTTACAGACGATATTGAAAAGGCAGTTGAAGGATGCCGTTATATTTGTATCGTTGCTCCGGCTTTTGCTCATTCAGGCTATGCAGAGATACTTAAAGGACGTCTCCACAAGGACCAGATCGTTGTTACATATCCCGGTGCTTTTTCAGCACTTGTTTTGAAAAAGGCGTATGGAGACAGTGAGGATTGCCCTGTTTTTGCTGATGCAAACAACCTTCCTTATGACTCAAGACTTGTTGAGCCCGGTTCTGATACAGTAAACGTATTTGGCCGTAATCCTATAAACATCGCTTTCTTACCTGCGGACAAAGGTCCTGAGCTTATTGACGAGATGAGAGAAGATTTATTCCCGTTTGAAAAGATTTATACAGACGTTTTAGAATGTGGTCTTGCTATCGTTAACCCTGACTGGCATGCAGGCCCTGTACTTTTCAACATTTCCAGAATTGAAAGCCCACAGGTTAACTTCTTCTTGTATGAACACGGCTGGACTCCGTCTGCCTGCCGTCTTAATATTGCTATGGACAAAGAGCGTAAGGCTATCGGCGAGGTGTTGGGATACAACCTTCGTCCTATGGAAGACTTCGCAGGACGTCCTGACGACTACAAATGGACATGGCAGGATTTATATAAAGAAGGACACGGTTCTATAGGTCTTACACCAATTTGCGGACCTAACGACCTTAGCAGCCGTTATCTTACAGAGGACATTCCTTTTGGTCTCGTGCCATGGGCAGCTATTGCTGAGCTTATTGGTGTAGATATGCCTCTTACAAACGGATTTATCGACATTATAAATGTTGTTCACGAGAGAGACTGGAGAGCAGAAGGACGTAATCTTGAACAGCTTGGTATCGCAGGCATGGACAAGGAAACACTCCTTAAATATGTTCGTACAGGTAAAAAATAATATTGACATAAAAACATCCTGATGGTTAACCATCAGGATGTTTTTTTATAACTACAATTTGAAATTTGTAAGGTTGTTTTTTGGTGCTTCGTTCATGATTTTTGAATATGTACGATAAAAGCTTGAATAACTGTTAAAACCAGCTTTTGTACATGCTTCCGAAAGAGACATACCCTTTGAACAAAGCTCTCTCATAAGCACGATTCTTTTGTATGATATGTATTTTTTGATTGTAAAGCCGGTTTGCTCCTTGAAAAAACGACACAGGTACTGTTTTGTGAAGAAAAATTCGTTTGCGATTGTTTCAAGAGAATTTTGCTCTGTTAAATGGTCGTTAATGTATTGCAAAACGTCTTTAATCTTTGTGTATCCACGCTTTGTGACGTTAGCCTTTGCGGTTTGTTTATTAATGTTATAAAGCAGTTCGATTATTACACTTTTTACAACTGTGATACACACGTTTTCTTCTGAAGTGTATTTTTCAAGCTTTGAAAAAATATCATTAATTCCGCTTTTTATTACGGTATCTGCAGGAATTACGTTGTTTGTGCCTATCATACGGTTGAATACCATATCGCTAAAATCGATGCATTCGTTTTTTAAGAAGAAGTCAAGATTTATGGTTAAAAGAATAAAATCAATTTTTGAATTTTCTTTTACCAGACTGTGATGCAGCTCGTTGTTGTTTAGAATCATAACGTCGTACGGCTTTAGTGCGGTCCTTTTGCCTTCGATTACAAAGTCGATGTCGCCGTCTAAAAGCATAAATGCAGCGAAAATGTCTTTGTCTATATGAGGGCTTGATGAGTTATTGTTTGTACCGACCTTGTGTATGTACGAAAAGCCGTGCTCTGCGCTGGTACATTCTCTTAACAAGAGTTCTTCCATTAAAATCATTCCTATGTGCATAATTTTTATTAATTATAGCATATTGGAATACCTATTTCAAGTAGCTTAATTTTGACAAACAATAGTGAAATATGATATACTTAGTCTAACATAATGCAAGGACGGGGTTATAATATGAAAAAGATACTTTTAGACGAAAACAAAAATTACTACAAAGCTAATTTACACTGTCACAGCACAATATCTGACGGTAAGATGACAGTGGAGGAGCTAAAAGAACATTATATGAAAAACGGCTATTCGATTATCGCCTTTACTGACCACGAACATATTATTAATAATTCACATCTTACTGATGACAACTTTTTGGCTATTACTGCCTGTGAAGTTGCGATTAAAGAAATTGACGGTGTTTCAACCTCTAAAGTAAGGGACATGAAGGTTTGCCATCTTAATTTTTACGCAAAAGAACCTGATAATATTGATACGCCTTGCTATAACTCGGTTTATGACTGGTCACTTACAGATGAACTCAGACCTTTGATTGTACACAGCTGCGGAGAATATAAAAGAGAATATTCGCCTGAGAAAATAAACGAGATGATACGTATTGCCAACGAAAAGGGCTTTTTAGTTTCCTACAACCACCCCAGGTGGTCACTTGAGAATGCAACTGATTATCTCAATTACGAAGGTATATGGGCGGTTGAAATATATAACAACGAGAGTAACTATATTGGAATATACGAATATGACATAAATGTATATGACGACTTTTTGCGCGCCGGTAAAAACATCGCGTGCATGTCGACAGACGATAATCACAGGATAGAAACAACTTGTGGCGGTTTTGTTATGATTAACGCTGACAAACTTGATTACCCAACAATTATCGGGGCTTTGGAAAACCATGACTTTTATGCTTCAACAGGCCCTGTGATTAAAAGCCTTTATGTAGAAGATGATGTTGCGCATATGACTTTTGAGGCGGGCGAATATGCCGTTATGTCAACAAAAGGAAGGCGCGTGGACAAGCAGCTTGCTTACAATCCTGACGGCGAAAATGAGGTTCAGTTTAAAATATTGCCTGACCAGGATGGCTACATAAGGTTTGATGTTGTAGACAAATTTGGCAGACGTGCAAATACCTGTGCTTATATGGTAGAAGATTTGTTGAAATAATTGACAGAGGAATGTATATTTAGTGAAAAAGATTGCTTTTATTACGCTTACAGTTACCCTTGTTTTGGCTCTGCTTTTTGTTTTTGGCGTTCTAAAATGTGAAATTTGTGTTCTTAATTCACCCGGCAGAGATTACCAAATTGTAAGCTGGTTACTTGATGAGGGTGGCTTTGGATACAGAGGAGCCTATTATATAAAAGAAAAAGGATTATTTTCAAAATGTCACAAAATTGGGACGGGACCGTTTTCGGCTGAATGGCTTTCGAATACTGAATTTTTTATATATCATTCTTATCCGGTTGATTCAATCGGTAGTTATTATAAAGAATACAGCGTTAATGATTTTTTTGATTAGGCAAGAATTATACTGCATATAAAGTGGGGAGTTTTATGGTAAAGTTTTTAGGGGATTGCTTGACGGCAATAGTTTGCTTAATTATTATATTTGCACTGTTTTTGTTGGCGTTCAGGATTTCTTTTAGCGACAAATATTTGACAAAAGAAGAAATTTTTGAACTGGTAAACAGCAAGTATGATATTTTAGCAGACGACATACAAAAAGACGATTTTACCAAGTCGAACAAAATAAAGGGAATAACCGAAATTGAAAGAATTGACGGTGTAATAGACTTCTCCTGCGGAGGAAAAGGTAACGTTGCATCCGGTGCATATTACGGCTTTTACTATACAGAAGATGATTTACCAAAGGTATCGTTTTTGGGTTATGTTTCGTATGATGAAGAAGACTTAAAGCCCGAAGGTAATGGCTACTGTTATGATGCATATGACTATTATTATACAGAAAAAATTACAGATAACTTTTACTATTACGAAGCGCATTATTAATACACAGATACGGGGTCTTAAATTGTTATGAAAAAGGGTATAATATACATAGTTCTGGCGAGCGTTTTATGGGGGACGAGCGGGTTGTTCAGCAACTGCCTGGCTCAGTACGGAATGGGCTCGTTTCAGATGACGTTTATAAGGGCGTCGGTTGCGTTTGTATGTATGGCGGCGTATGTCCTTATAACTGACAGAAGAGTTATTAAAACAAACCCAAAAGAAATACCGCTGTTTATCGGCAGCGGAATTTCGTTCTTCTTTACGGGTACTTGTTACTTTTATTGTATGCAACTTACATCAGTTTCGACGGCGGTTGTTTTGATGTATACTGCACCGATTTTCGTAATGGTTTATTCAACTACTTTTTTGAACGAGAAGTTAAACGGGACAAAACTTATTTCGGTCGCCGGGATGATTGCTGGTTGTGCGCTTGTTTCGGGGATAATTGGCGGGTTTAAATTTGATTTAATTGGTGTAGCTGTTGGACTTTTGTCCGGAATAGCTTATGCATCGTACAACATAATAACAAAGGTGGAAATGCAAAAGGGCATTAATCCGGTAAAAGCAAATTTATACTGTTTTTTATTTAGTATGTTTGCCGGACTTTTAGCAACAAACCCTGTGGATATAATAGGGTGTGTTAGGATTAATCCTGCGGTGGTTATTTCTCTTGCTATTGCTATGGGAATTTTAACGTCCATTTTGCCATATTTTTTCTACACACTCGCGCTTAGAGCAATTCCTGCAGGTACGGCATCTTCCTTAGCCATTCTTGAGCCTATGGCTGCCACAATTTTAAGCGTTTTAGTCCTTGGAGAAACACTTTCGTTATATTCGCTTATTGGAATTATTTTAATATTAACCTCGGTTTTCTTGCTCAGCAGACACGGAGAATAAAAGAAGTTCGCTTTTAAAAACGAACTTCTTTTTTGTTTTTTATTAATCTTTTAATAATGCATAGCCATCAAAGTAACAATATACAACTTCGTCGCCATCAATTTCGCAAGATAAGCTTTTAAAATAAAGCGATACATTTTCGTCGATTTTATAAATGTCAAGCTCCTCGTTGCTTGTGCCGTACGTATCATAAAGCGCTTTTCCCAGTTCTTTTAAGTCTATTCTATAATTTTGACCGTTGTGTTCGAATTTGAGAACGTCATCATACGTATAGCATTTAACCATTTTGTCAAAATCAGTTATATCGACAGAATCTTTTGTTACGAATTGATGGTATATGGAATTGCTTTCTTCTATGTCGCTGTCGTAATTATTTGTAAAACCGAAAATTTCCTGGTAGCTTTTGTCAGAATCTGATACAAAGTCGGGTAGCTTTTTGGCATCATATTTTAGGTATTCAAAAGCGCTAATTATCCTCTGTGCGTCTTTGCCGCTGACGTTTGGGTTGGGGACAATTTGTCCGTCCTTTAGCATATCGTTTTTGATAAGGATTGTTTTTAGAATGTCTGTCTGGCTTTTTATTGGTATATCGATTATGTTGAGCGGTGTGACGGTAACTATTAAAACGATAATGCCCGACACAAGAGCAATTAAGTTTAGACACTTGGGTTTAATCAGCGAGCACGCAATAAAGAGAACACTGATAATTATAAGCACCAGGGAAACTGTTCTCGGCGTGGTAAGACCATAGGCATTTATTCTTTCGAAAACTGCGATAGCCTGCATAATCAGCACAGGAAGAAGGAAATATCCGCCGTATTTAACATACAGCTTTGCTAATTTCTGGTCGTACTGCATAACACTAAGCAGGAAGAATATAAAGAAAAGTGATGCAAAAGATGCAAACCAGTTAATTTCACCTATCGGCATATTCTGCGTTATAACAATTTTGCCAAGATATAAAAGTAAAATAGCTATAAGAAGTATGTATAAAGGCAAGCCTGCAAACAAAACAAATGAGCGGAATATCTTTGACTGCGGGGCAGGAACATCTTTCTTTGGTATAAAAGAGAGGAAGATGTTTATAAAACATATAACCCATATAAAAAGACTTACAATTAAATATAGTTTATAAATATTATCCCATGTGAATATCAGTAATTGAAACGCTGCAATACATATTAATATTCCGACAGTAAGAATGCCGCATATTGCCGTTGTAAATACCAGGGAAGAAACAAGCCTTGGGAAAGCGAGGGCGCTGTTTTCTCCGCGCATGATGACAAAGAAGATAAAGCATATAATGGCAATTATTACACCCGTATATGCCATAATCATATACAAGCTTTCAAAATTATATTTAATCAGTATAAAGGCTGTTACGCCTGCTGCGGCAGATAAAACATATTGTATAACCGGTGTTATTTTATCGGTTATATATTCCTGAGCAACTTTGAGCATTACGGAGAACACCGCCACCAGAGCATACGTCATGCAAAGCGGTGTAATAAAGTCATATGAAAATGTCGCAAAAATAACATCATATGACAACGTCAGGAAAAACAACATTGAGCAGATAAACGCAACTAAAAATCTTGAAATACCTTCTTTAACATTTACATAAAAGCTTTTGAGGAATTCTTTAAATTTCATGGCAAATACATCCTTTCCTATATTAGCTTTATCCTGAGCTTATAATAACATTTTTATTAAGATAATGCAATAATAAATATCCGCTGTATGTTGCAAAAAGTCGAGTTTTATGTTACTATATATTTGTAGTTATTTGCTTTAAAATATGACAAGAGGTGGATTTTATGAAGAATTTTGTTTACTGCGCGCCTACAAAAGTGTTTTTCGGAAAGGGCACGCACAAGGATATAGGTAAAATTATCAGCGATTATGGCTACAACAACATAATGCTCCAGTACGGTAAGGACAGTATTAAAAAATCCGGTCTTTATGATGAAGTTATGGCATCTCTTACTGAATATGACATAAAAGTTGTTGAAATGGGTGGGGTTGAACCTAACCCAAAGCTTGATTTTGTCCGCAAGGCTGTAAAAGTTGCAAAGGAAAACAACGTCCAGATGATACTCGCAGTAGGTGGAGGAAGTGTAATTGATTCTTCAAAGTGCACTGCCGTAGCAGCTTGTTACGACTGCGACCCATGGGACTTCCCGACGGGTAAAACAAAGATTGAAAAATCATTGCCTGTTGGATGTATTCTTACATTAGCAGCAGCGGGAAGTGAAATGAGCCCATCTTGCGTTATTACAAATACAGAGGTTAATATGAAGAGAGGTTTCGGCAGCGAATATATAAGGTGCAAGTTTGCTGTTATGAATCCGGAGCTCACATATTCTGTTTCCAAATATCAGACCGCCTGTGGTGTGGTTGATATTATGATGCATACTATGGAGCGTTATTTCAGACCATATGAGCCAACAGATTTAACAGACAGGATTGCAGAGAGCGTTTTAAAGGCGACGATTTCTGCGGGAAAAACGCTTATGGAAAAGCCTGATGATTACGAAGCACGTGCCAATATGATGTGGGCGTCGAGCGTGTCTCACAACGGTCTTACGGGATGCGGCCGTGACGATATACTTCCGGTCCACCAGTTAGAGCACGCACTTAGCGGAGAATATGACGAGGTTGCGCATGGCGCAGGCCTTGCTGTGCTTTTCCCCGCATGGGCAAAGTATATTTACAAGCATAATGTTCCGCGTTTTGCACAGATTGCACGCAGGGTGTGGGATTGTACAGAGGATGATGATGAGGCGGCCGCTTTGGCAGGAATTGAGAAAATGTCGGAATACTTCAAGTCAATCGGTATGCCGTCAAAACTTGCCGATTTCGGTCTTGATGAGAGCTGCATAGACAACCTTGCAGAGCTTTGCACCTTTGGCAGACAAAGAACTGTTGGCAGCTATATCGATATGGACTATGATGTGATAAAAGAAATATTTAAAATCTCCTTGTAATTGAGAGGTAGCTTTAATGAAATATAATTATAATAAGGTTTTTACTGTACTGATAGTTGCTGTTGGTGTAATTTTATCAATATATGGCCTTATATTATCTGTTATTTCAAATTTTAACCTCGGTGTTGTTTTGGTATTTGGTCTGGGAGTTTTTGCGATTATAACCGGTTTGTTTTACGAAAAAATCAAAAAGTTTACAAAGTCGGGGGTTTTAAGGTTTATTAAAATCTTCTTAGTTATAATTTTGTGTTTTGAATTTGTGCTGGTGTCGTTTATAACGATATATGGCGCTTGCGATAATGTCTCGTATAATGAAGATGCTGTTGTTGTCCTTGGAGCAGGAATCATGGGTGAAAGGATTACACTGCCTTTAAAACTGCGTCTTGATAAAGCGATTGAATATCATAACAAAAACCCGAGGGCTGTGATTGTTGTTAGCGGCGGGCAGGGGTTTCAGGAAACTGTTACAGAAGCCTACGCTATGCAAAAATACCTTGTGCAACACGGCGTTGGTAAGGATAAAATTATAATGGAAGAAAAGGCGACCTCTACAATGGAAAATATGTTGTTTTCAAAAGTGTTGCTTGATGAATATTTTGAGGATAATTACTCCGTTGTTGTAGTTACGAACAATTTTCATATTTTTCGTGGTGTAAGTCTTGCGAAAAAGTCCGGGTTCAATGATATTTCGCATTTCCACGCAGGACTTCAATGGTACAATCTATTACCTTGTTATTTAAGAGAAAGTCTTGCTGTGCTAAAAATGTTTGTTATGGATTGAAAATAATCTTTAATGCGATAAAATGTATGGAAATACCTCATTCGAAAATATAAACAGATTTTATGAACTTATGATGGAAATTTATAGTAAAGGAAGAGATAAAATGACAAGATTCGTTATGATTAGACACGGCGAGAGCGAGGCGAACCGCCTCGGACTGTTTGCAGGTCAGATTGACCCTGATTTGCAAAGCAAAGGGTTGGAACAAGCTGAGCTTACTGCAAAGTATGTTGCCGAAAACTTTAAGATTGACAAGATATATTCCAGCGACTTAAAGCGTGCGCACAAAACCGGTATGTGCCTTGCTCAAGAGGTTGGTCTTGATGTAATTATAGATACAAATCTTCGTGAAATTGACGGAGGAGAATGGGAGAATATTAAATTTGCTGATTTGCTGGGTCTCTATCCAAAAGAGTATAGTGAATGGATGGCTGACATAGGCAGCTCAGCTTGTCCGGGCGGAGAGGCTGTTAAGGATATGGGGGCCAGGGTTATGAACGAGCTTAAAAAAATCGCAATGGAAAACCCTGGTAAGACCATAGCGATAGCAACACACGCCACACCGATTCGTGCTGTTCAAAGCATAATATCGTGTGGTAGTACCGCTGAAATGAAAAATATTCCATGGGTTTCTAACGCTTCGGTTACTGTTGTAGAGTGTGATGATAATGATAACTGGAATGTGGTTAGGGCAAGCATAGATGAACATCTGGCAGACTTAATAACTGTACTCCCTGCGGAAGCATGATGTTTCCTTTGGAAAAATTAAGTTCAATAAGGAGGATGTTGGTATGAATATTGTATTACTAACAGCTCTTGGTGTAGGCGGAGCTACTTTGTTTGGCTCTGTAATTGGGTTTGCATTTAAGAATATTTCGCATAAGTTTACGGACGTTATTTTGTCGTTTGCGGCGGGAGTAATGCTCTGTGCGTCAGTTTTTGGGCTGGTTTTACCGTCCTTGGAGTATGGTGGAAAGCACGCAGTGTTTGTTACGATTGTCGGCGTGTTTTGCGGTGCGCTTATACTTAACGTCCTTGACAAGATTGTTCCACATCTGCACAGATTGTCCGGGGTGGATATCGAGGAGCATTCTAAAAGTAACAAGCAGCTTGACAAGGTGCTGCTTTTTGTAATGGCGATTGCGATACACAATCTTCCGGAAGGAATTGCGGCAGGTGTCGGCTTTGGTACCGGCAACACTGCAGAGGCTTTGGCTATTGCCGGCGGTATTGCACTGCAAAATATTCCTGAAGGTATGGTTATTATAGGTCCTATGCTTGCAGCAGGCATGGACAAACAACGCACTTTTGCTATTGCATTATTAACAGGGGTTGTTGAAGTTTTGGGTACGTTTCTCGGATACTTTGCGGTGAGCGTTTCTAATTTTATACTGCCGTTTTTTCTCGCGTTTGCGGGCGGAACTATGCTTTATGTAATTAGTGATGAAATGATACCGGAAACTCATCACGCAGGGGAACGTGCTGTTACGTACGCTTTGTTGGCAGGCTTTTCCCTTATGCTGATTATAGATTATTATCTTGGTTAGACAAATTTTGACAAATCTGTTGACAAAACTGAATAATGATACTATAATAGGTACGATAAATTAAATAATTGTGCTAAGTGAAGTGTGTAGGAGAAAGGCGTATGCCTTGCCGAAGGAGTAATGCTCTCAGGCGCTAAAAAAGCAATGACTGCCCACGGATAGCGCTCCGGAGAAGTCCGATTTCTATTGAAATCAAAAGGATGCCGAAGGTGTAAAACCATTATTGGTTAATCTCTCAGGCAAAAGGACGGAGAAAAAAGTTTTAAACAGCTTTTTACGGAGTTTTTATGTCAAAAACTCCGTTTTTTACTTTATTTAGCAAAGAGGAGGAAAAAATATGGAAAACTTTTTAACTTGGTTGACGGATTTTAACAATTCAATCAACGGCTTTGTTTGGGGCAAAGGTCTTTATTTGCTTCTTGCAACAGGTGTGCTGATGACTGTTTTAACAGGGGTATTTCAGATTACACACATTGGACATTGGTTTTCTGAAACATTGGGCAAACTGTTTCAAAAAGACGTTTCTGGTCATGTAAAGGGAAAGTCTATATCCCAGTTTCAGGCTCTTTGTACTGCCTTGGCTGCAACGATTGGTGTTGGTAACATCGCCGGTGTTGCCGCGGCTATTGTAGGTGGTGGTCCCGGTGCTGTCTTCTGGATGTGGGTTGCTGCATTTTTGGGAATGATGACAAACTATTCCGAAAAGGTACTTGGTATTTATTATCGTAGAAAAAATCCTGACGGAGAATGGTCGGGCGGTTCTATGTATTTCCTTCAGGATGGTCTTGGCGCCATGAAGGGATGTAAGTACATAGGTAAAATTCTTGCTGTTTTGTTTAGTATATTTGCTATTTTGGCATCATTTGGTATCGGTGCTATGGGACAGGTAAACAAAATTGTAGTTAACATTGTTTCTGCATTTGACATTAAGGCTTTGTCCTCTAACATGCTTTACGAAGGAGTATCTTTGTATCACTTGATAATAGGCATTGTTATCCTTGTTGTTTCAGCTTTGATTATCTTGGGCGGACTTAAGAGAATTGCAAACTTTGCGGAAAAAGTTGTACCGGTGATGGTAGTTCTTTTTGTTGGCGGTTCTATCGTAGTTATTGCATCTAATTATGAATTTATTGGCGCAGCTTTTGCTTCTATATTTAAGTATGCCTTTACCGTTCCTGCTGCTTTAGGCGGTGTTGGTGGTATTGTTGTTAAGGACATTGTAACACAGGGTTGCAAAAGAGGTGTGTTCTCTAACGAGGCAGGTCTTGGTTCGTCAGTTATGGTACATTCAAACACCAATGTTGTAGAACCTGTTCGCCAGGGTCTTTGGGGTATTTTTGAGGTTTTTGCAGACACTATGATTGTTTGTACAATGACTGCTCTTGTAGTTTTAACATCCGGATTAATCAATTTGGATACCGGCGCCTTGGTTATGGAAGGCATAGGAGATGCTACATTGGTTGCAAAGGCGTTCTCGGGTGTGTTTGGTATCTGGGGTGAAAGATTTATTGCAATAGCAATTCTTCTGTTTGCCTTTACAACTGTTCTTGGCTGGGACCATTATGGTACAAAGGCTTGGGAATACTTGTTCGGCGTAAAGTCTACAAAGCTCTATAAAGTGCTTCACTTAATCACAATATTCTGTGGTGCTCTTTTGACTTCTTCACTTGCGTGGGATATTTCAGATACTTTTAACGGTCTTATGATGGTTCCTAACCTTATTGGTGTTATTGTACTTTCGGGACTTGTTGCTAAAATTACAAGAAACTATATTGACAGAAACCTAAAAGGAAAAGATATTAAACCGATGCTTTCTAACTTTGATAAGGAATAGACTTGGAGGTATAAATGAGCATAAGAGATATAACGAAGAATAAAAAAGCATTAAACGCCATTTATATAGGGACTCTATGCACAGTTGCTTATCTTGCGGTGTATTTTGCAAGGAATATTTTAGGAGCTGTTACACCAAAAATGATTGAAGCCGGGTATACCGAAGAGTATATAGGCAAGGTTTCGTCTTTTTACTTTATATTTTATGCGATTGGTCAGTTGATTAACGGTGCTATTGGCGATAAGGTTAAGGCTAGATATATGATTAGCCTGGGGCTTTTGTTTGGTGGCGTTACTAATGTTTTGTTTTCTAATCTCTCGCTAAATCATCCTGATCTTGCGATGGTTGTTTATGGATTTACAGGCTTCTTTTTAGCAATGATATACGGGCCTATGACAAAGGTTGTTGCAGAAAACACCGAGCCCGTCTATGCCACAAGATGTAGCCTTGGTTACACTACGGCTTCTTTCTTTGGTTCGCCTATGGCGGGGCTTGCGGCCGCTGTGTTTGTTTGGCAGGACGCGTTTTTTGTAAGTAGCCTTGTTCTTGGGATAATGGCAGTTTTGTGTTTTACGGTTTTTCTGCTGTTTGAGAAAAAGGGCATAGTAAAATATAACCAGTACGACGATAAAAAAGAAAAGGGTAAAGGTATTAAGGTACTGATTAAACACAGGATTATTAAGTTTACCTTTATTTCCATAGTTACGGGCGTAATACGAACAACGGTAGTCTTTTGGCTTCCTACATACATATCGCAATATCTCGGTTTTTCTACTGAAAAATCAGCGATGCTGTTTACTGTAGCTACATTTTGCATATCTTTTACGTCGTTCATTGCAATTTTTGTGTATGAAAAGCTAAAAAGTAATATGGACCTTACAATATTACTTTCGTTCTCGTTATCTTCGGTGTTCTTTTTGCTTCTTTATTTTGTAAAACTACCTGCATTGAATATCGCTTTAATAATCCTGGCGATAATGTCATCTAACTCCGCAGCGACAATGCTTTGGAGCAGATACTGCCCGAGTCTTCGTGATACGGGTATGGTTTCGAGTGCTACCGGGTATCTTGATTTTATAGGCTATATTGCTGCCGCTGTATCAAGTACGGTTTTTGCAAATTCTGTTTCTGTTATCGGATGGGGGAACCTGATTCTTGTGTGGTTTGGTTTGATGGTTATTGGAGTTGTGGGTTCACTCCCTTATGATAAATTTTTTAAAAAATCATGTTAAGTAAAAACAGGCAGGGCATAATTGCCCCGCCTGTTTTTGTTATAATATTTTTAATGTATTTATTGCTTTTGAATGTAAAATAAAATTGATTTATTAATAGGTGTTGTTATGGGATTTGGTCTTGTATTTTCCGGGCGGGACACCGACTGCTTTTTTAAACGTTCGTATAAAATTGGCGTAATCGCCAAACCCGCACATATAAGCAGTTTCTGTAACGCTTTTTCCGCTTGAGAGCATCTTTTTAGCCTCGGCTATACGCTTACCTATAATATATTTTGCAACAGTAGTGCCGCAGTATTGCTTAAAAAGTCGGGAAAGCTGCGTTGGCGATATATAAGAGCTTTTTGCAATTGACTCAAGGGTAATAGGCGATGAATAATTTTTGTTTATGTAATCAATGGCTATCTGAATTGTTTTATGGCTGAATTTAGACGTTGTATTTTTGGTGTGGGTAAAAAAAAGCCTGTTTAATTCAAGCAGTATTTCTGTAACACGAAGCTTTTTATACACTTCATCCCCGTATGAATGCTCTTGTTCTAACGCTGTAAAAAAGGATAGGAGTTTTTCTTTTTCTGTTTCGGTTAAGGAAATTTTTGCTGTCTTTTCAGCCGAGTAAAAGCAATCTGCTAGATTAACTTCTCCGGAAGAATTTGAATATAAAAACGATGGATGAATATGAAGGATATATCTTGAAAACTCTCCATCGTTCGATGGGACAACCTTGTGCGCTTCGAATTGATTCATTATGAACAAATCGCCATCGTTTATGTCATAAACTTTATCGTCGATTAAAAAGCTTCTGCCACCACAAAGACAAAAAAACACCTCGCAGCATTCGTGAATGTGTACGTTCGGGTTTTGATTCTTTTCGTCCGAATAAAAGGCTCCGAAGCTTTTTGTATTAATAGCATAATCAATTGCTTCTGTGCACGTTTTAAAAAAACATTTCATAAATATCCCTCCTTTAACAATATATCATACTTTGGTTAAAAACGCAATAAATTTACGTAAAAATGCAATAAGTTTGCAAAAAGTATGTGGTAGAATGATAATGATGGAATAGATGTCCACATGATTTTCTCAAAAATTTTAAGGAGGATTTGTGCAAAATGAAAATGGAAACCAGATGCGCTTCTAACCCAAAGGATGTAAAGCTATATACAACAGAGAGATTAAGAGAGGAATTTCATATATCCAAATTATTCCTTGAAGATGATATTAAGATGGTATATAGCCATATTGACAGGATTGTTGTTGCAGGACTTATGCCTGTTAATCAGGAGCTTAAGCTTGAAGGAGGTAAGGAGCTTGCGAGCAATTACTTTTTAGAAAGACGCGAAATGGGTTGCATTAACATCGGTGGAGATGGTATAATTACCATTGATGGAGTTGCTTATAATATGAATGCAAGAGATGGTATTTATATTGGTAGGGGCAACAAAGATATCAGCTTTAAAAGTATCGATTCTAAAAATCCTGCAAAGTTTTACGTTGCATCTTGCCCTGCGCATACTTCGTACCCAATTGTAAAAATTGACATAGAAAAAGCTAAAAAATTACCGCTTGGTACTAACGAAGACTGTAATAAGAGAACAATTAATCAGTACATACACCCGTCAGTAATTAAGAGTTGTCAGCTTACGATGGGACTTACAACATTAGAGCCGGGGTCGAATTGGAACACAATGCCTACACATACTCACGACAGAAGAATGGAAGTATACCTGTATCTTGATATGGGCGAAAATGACGCAGTATTCCACCTTATGGGTGAGCCGAACGAAACAAGGCATATTATAATGCACAACGAGGAGGCGGTTATATCGCCAAGCTGGTCCATACACTCGGGAGTCGGTACAAAGGCTTACTCGTTTATCTGGGCAATGTGTGGAGAAAATCAGGAATTTGATGATATGGATTTTATTGAAACACGTAATCTTAGATAATTTAATTCAAAGGAGATTTGTTTTATGAATATTAGTGCAAACGACATGCGATGGGTAGACGAAACACTGAATAAATTAATCGACAAAGTATCAAAACTTGCACCTAAATTTTTAAACAAAATTCCATACCAGACTAAAGACGGTAAATATTATGATATGTATGCCAAGGAGCCTGATTGGTGGACAAATGGCTTTTACGGCGGTATGTTGTGGCTTTTATATGAGAAAACCGGCAACGAGGAACTTTTAAAAGTAGCACGCAGTCAGGAAGAGCTGATGGACTCTGTATTGCTTCACGACTTTGATGCTTTGCACCACGACGTAGGATTTATGTGGGATTTAACATCAAAGGCATCTTATGAACTTACAGGAGACAAAGCTTCACGCAACCGTGCTCTTTTGGCGGCGGCGACTTTGGCTTCCCGTGTTAATGTTAAGGGCAACTACATTCGTGCTTGGAACCACCACATAACTTATTCTATAATTGACTGTATGATGAATTTGCCGCTTCTTTACTGGGCGTCTCGTGAGACCGGGGACGAGCGTTTCCGTTATATTGCAGAGCTTCACGCTGATATGGCGGCGAAAGAGCATGTAAGAGAAGACGGAAGTGTGGTACATATCGTTAACCACGCAGAAACCTCTACAGATATTGTTGAGACTATTGGTGGCCAGGGATACAAGGATGGTTCTACTTGGAGCAGAGGACAGTCCTGGGCGGTATATGGCTTTGCTTTAAGCTATATTTTTACCGGTAACGAAAAGTACCTTGCTACTGCCGAAAAGACAGCAAACTATTTCCTTGACGCTGTAAAGAAGAGAGACTACAAAGTTTTAACTGACTTTTGTGCTCCTGCGGAGCCGGTGTACTACGACAATTCCGCCGGTGCATGTGCAGCCTGCGGTATGATTGAGCTTTATAAAATCACTAAAAAGCAACACTACTTAGACGGTGCTATTAAGATTTTACAAGCAATGGAGGAAGACTGTATCTTTGACGACACCAACGACTCAATTGTACAAAACTGCATGACATCTTACAGCGCAGGAAAACAAGTTGACCTTGTTTATGCTGACTTTTTCCTTTGCGAAGCTCTTTTGAAGCTTACGGGTTCGGACTTTTTGATTTGGTAAGGTATTTGCAAATAAGACATAGAATGGAGTATTTACTATGAAAAGAGATATTAATGGCTTGATTGAAAAAATTCGTGGTATTATTAAAACCCACGAAATATCAACAGGTGAGTATGCAAGGTGGCTTTGGGACAACCCGTCTAACCCGGGAAGAGAGCTGGGCGTTAACCCTTACGGATGCGCCGATGCTGCTAACATACTATACACAATAGGTGACTTTCCTACTGATGATAACGAGCGTGAAAAGTGGGTTGCTGCTCTTAGGAAATTGCAGGATAAAGATACGGGACTTTATGCTGAGAAGACTCACCATACACTGCACACTACCGCACACTGTCTTTCGGCTCTTCAGCTTTTTGACAAAAAGCCTCTTTATCCACTTACGGGCCTTGATAAATATAAGACAAAAGAGGGCCTTTATGAGCTTTTGGAAAGCATAAACTGGGATTTTTCGCCCTGGGCAGATTCTCACAAAGGTGCCGGTATATACGCTGCGCTCAATGTTGCGGAAGAAGCTACTCCGGAGTGGAACGAATGGTATTTTCAGTGGTTCTGGGATGAAATGTGCCCGGATACAGGTATGTGGAGAAAGGGGTTTGTTACAACAAACAACTCCCCGCTTTATACTCATATGGGCGGTTCTTTTCATTATCTGTTTAACCATGAGCATGCCAACATGCCTATAAGGTATCCTGAAAAGATGATTGATTCTTGTATTGAAATGTACAAAGACAATTTAGTTCCGGATGATTTTGCGTCTACCGTAAACTTTATTCAGGTTGACTGGGTGTACTGTATTACACGCCCATTAAGACAATGCGCTCACAGATATCAGGAATGTGTAGAGGTTATAGAAGATTTTGCACAAAGATACATTGATTATCTTGAAAGTCTTGACCCCAAGACAGACGATGGAATGAATGATTTGCACGCGCTTTTTGGCTCGGTTTGTTGCCTTGCTGAGTTCCAACAATTTTTAAAAGGAAAGATAATTACAGACAAGCCGCTAAAACTTGTACTTGACAGACGCCCATTTATTTGATATTTTGGTACTAATAGAATTTGGCTTTTATGACCAAATTACGATATCGAAAGGTTGTGTTTGAATGCGTTGTGTATTTTGCGGATTTGTGGAAAGTAAAGTTATTGATTCGCGCTCTGCGGACGACGGAAGTTCTATTAGAAGAAGAAGGGAATGCCTGGAATGCGGTAAAAGGTTTACCACCTACGAAAAGGTTGAAAGCATTCCGCTGATTGTAATTAAAAAGGACAAGACAAGACAGCAGTTTGACCGTGACAAGGTTTTAAACGGTCTTCTGCGTGCTTGCGAAAAAAGGCCTGTTACATATCAGCAGCTTGAACAGATTGTCGACAGAATTGAAAGTAGCATACAAAACGCATTAAAACGCGAAATTTCTTCTGATGAAATCGGTGAAATGATTATGAGAGAGCTCAAAGAAATTGACGAGGTTGCTTACGTGCGTTTTGCCTCGGTTTACAGGCAATTTAAGGACGTAAACACGTTTATGGACGAGCTTAAAAAGATTTTAAAGGAGAAATAAGATATGACCAGAATGATTGACTTACATGTGCATACCACTGCTTCGGATGGCACATACAGTCCTTCGGGTGTTGTATCTTTGGGTTTAAAGGCAGGACTTGCGGCGATAGCTATTACCGACCACGACACTGTTGATGGTGTACAGGAGGCTGTTGATGCTGCAAAGGATACTGCTATTGAAGTCGTTCCCGGTGTTGAGCTTAGTGTTGGCAATACGGACGATGTCCATATTGTCGGGTTATATGTTAATATATATCAGGAAGACTTTGCTAAGAAAATGCAAATTCTAAATGGTTATCGTGTAGAGCGAAACGCTGCAATGTTAGAGTCTATAAAAGGACTTGGTTATGATGTTTCGCTTGACGAGCTTAAAAAGACCGCGGGAACGGATAATATTTGCAGACTTCATATCGCGAACTATCTGCAACAAAAAGGGATTGTAAGCGATTACAGAAAGGCTTTTAAACGATTTTTGTTCCCTGCTGCAAAGACATATGTCCCTATGCAGCATCTGAGTGAGCAAGAGGGCATTGAAGCTATTTTAAAAAGCGGCGGATTACCCTTTTTGGCCCATATTAATTACCTTAAAATGTCTGATGATATGATAGAGGAAACTGTTAAGAGGCTGATGGGCTATGGACTTGCCGGGATTGAGGCTTTTTATTCAGGATACGACAAAAAAACCGAACTTTTAGCACATAAAATGTGCGAAAAATTCGGTCTTCTAAAGAGCGGTGGTACGGACTTTCACGGTGCAAGGCGCAGAGGCGTATACCTTGGTACCGGTAAGGGAAACCTCTGCATACCGTACGAGTACCTACTCGACATTAAGAATAAAATCAGATAGCTTAGTAATTGTTCCGGCGCCCATCGTTATTACGATATCGCCGGGCTTTACTGATTCTTTAATTTGCTTCGCTATGTCAGAGAAATCTGAAATATAGCGGGCATTTTTTATTTCTGCCGCTAAATCCTGTGCTGTTATTCCGACGGTGTTTTTCTCTCTTGCTGCGTAAATGTCTGTTATGATTACGTTGTCGTACTTGGAAAGAACGGAAACGAAGTCGGAAAACAAAGCCTTTGTTCTGGAAAAAGTATGTGGTTGGAAAATTATGTGGGTTTTATTATGTTGCATATTTGTAGCTATGCTGTGTGTAGCTAAAATCTCTGTGGGATGATGCGCGTAGTCGTCGTATATTTTAGCTCCGTTGATTTCACCTTTGTATTCAAAACGGCGCTTTGTTCCGGTAAAATCAGAAATTCCTCTTGCAATAACTTCCGGCGAAACCCCAAACCTGTATGCTGCTGCAAAAACAGCAAGGGCGTTTGAAACATTGTGTGCCCCGCCGACAGAAAGGCTTATTCTTACCAGAGCGCTGTCCTTGTGCATAACGTCAAAGCTTGCGCATCCGTTTTCGTCGTAGGAGATGTTGGCGTATGAAAATTCGCCACTTTTGCCGTAAGTTATTTTTTCACATTCTACGTCTTTTGCGGCTTTTAATACGTTTTGGTCGTCAGCATTAATAACAACAAATCCGTGCTTTGGAATCTTTTTCATAAACTTATTAAACGACTCGATTATCTGGTCAATTCCGCTGAAATAGTCGAGGTGGTCTTCTTCGATGTTTAAGATTATCGCAGAATATGGGTTGAACTTTAAAAAGCTGTCAACATATTCGCAACCTTCGAAAACAAGATACTTTTCCGAGCCGATTTTGTAGTTGCCGCCTATCATATTAAACTCGCCGCCTACAAGCACGGTCGGGTCTAAATCTGCACCCAGCATAACGCTTGATAACATAGAAGTTGTAGTGGTTTTACCGTGCGTGCCGCTTATGGAAATGGGCATTTCGTACTCTAACATAAGCATACCTAAAAAGTCGGCACGTTCCATTGTCTTGATACCCTTGTCCCTGGCAGCAACAAGCTCGGGATTATCTTTTGAAATAGCGGCAGTATATACAACCAGGTCCGGGTTTGAAATGTTTTCAGCCCTTTGACCGATATGAATCTCTGCTCCGTCTTTTCTTAAAACTTCAATTATTGAACTATCGGACCCGTCTGAACCGGTTACTTTATAACCTCTGACAAGAAGTGTGTGAGCAAGCGCGCTCATGCTGATACCGCCGATACCTATGAAATGTACATGTTTATGTACGTTTGCTTTTTCCATAGTTAACACCCCTAAATTTGTTCGTTAAAACAATTTATTAACACTTATTTATTATTATATAACAAATTTATCAAAAAATCAAAATATTTATGGATTTTTTTTTGAAAATGTTGTAAAATATATATTGCAAATGAAAATGCTATTTAAAAGGTGGGTAACTAAATGCAGATTACTGACATCAAAATTAGAAGAATTAATGCCGAGGGCAAGATGAGGGCTGTTGTTTCTATTACCTTTGACAACGAGTTTGTCGTTCATGACATCAAGGTTATCGAAGGTGCGGACAAGCTTTTTATCGCTATGCCCAGCAGAAAAACTCCTGAGGGTGAGTACAGGGATATTGCACACCCTATTAATTCTAATATGCGCGAGGTTATTGAGTCTAAAATAATCGAGGCGTACAACGTTGCAAAGGAGTCGGAAGAGACTTCAGCACAGACAGAATAAACTTGGAAAGCGTAGGTATAAGATTGCAAAACAGCAAGTGTAACTGCGCTTTCCTTTTTGCAATTACATATATTTTTGCTATATTTACGAAAGGGACGTAGTCTATGTCTTTAAGAATTGTTTATGGTCTTTCCGGAAGCGGAAAGAGCGAATATTGTTTTAACAAAATTGAAGATATTGTAAATAACACCAAGGCCAAAGTTATCTACATGGTTCCAGAGCAGTATTCTTTGCAGGCGGAACGCGTTGTTTCGGACCGCTTCGCCAAAAAGGCTATGGACCGCGTTGAAGTTTTAGGCTTTGAGAGACTGGCGAGCAAGGTGTTTTCTTTGGTTGGGCCTTCGCTTTGCGATTATCTTGACGACAACGCAAAGATTATGCTGGTTGAAAAGGTGCTTTTAAAGTTAAAGGGAAAGCTAACGTATTTTTCGACCGGTGCAGATGTTTTTGGGTTTGCGTCCGTTATGGCAGATATTATTAAGACGTTAAAGTCGGCAAATGTTGATTATAACCTTTTAATTCAGGCGGCGAACGAATCGAAAAGTGAACAGGTTAAGCTTAAATTTCACGATATTGCGCTTATTTTAGAAGAATACAACAAGTTTTTTATAACACCTTATGCAGACAGCGACGACGACCTTTGTGCACTTAAAAGTAAGATTGAAAAGTTTGGGTTGTTTCGTGATACATATATTTTTATGGACAATTACGACTCGTTTTCAAAACAACAGCTTGATGTTATCAGTGTTCTTTTGAAAAGCTGCCCGCGTGTAACGCTTACTTTAACTTGCGACAGCTTAAAATACGAAGATGATTTTGCGCTCTTTTACAGGTCGCAGATTACTGCGGATACAGTGATTAAAATGGCAATTGACGGATCTGTTGAAGTTGAGCCAAACGTCTACTTAAAAGGTGATTTTGACGGCGAATCCGAGCTTTGCTTTTTAAAGAACAACTTTTTTGCGAAAAAGCGGGAAATATCAGAAAAACCAACAAAGGACATCAGCATTTGTGTGGGTAAAAACTATCTCGAGGAGGTAGAACAGATTGCTACACAAATCAGGCGTCTTGTGAGGAAAAACAATTACAGATACAAAGATATCGCGGTCGTTACAAGAAACCCTGACGTGTACTACGGACTTATTGAAAACGTGTTTGAAAAATACGGAATTTTGTACACCATCACAGACCAGACTGCGTCTGCAAACAACTTTTTACATGTTGCTATGACCTCGGTTTTTGAAATTCTTGCATCAAACTACTCGTTTGAATCGGTTTTTGGGTTTGTGCGCAGTCCTTTTTGCGCCCTGTCTGATTCCGACAAGTTTTTGCTCGAAAACTACGTTATTGAGTCGGGCAACACGGCTCAGCTTTGGAAAGTGGGTTACGAAACAAAATATAAGGGAAGTTTTAGCGACTACGACTTTGAGAGGATATGCAGAGCCTTTGACTATGTGAGAGACTGCATAGATTCCTTTGCAAAGCACTTTGCAGGAAGAAAAAAAGCCTCTGATATTGTTCAGGCATACAGCGACTTTTTAGACTACATAAAGGCGGAAGATGTAGTTAAAAAAATTGTTTTACGTATGAGAAAATCGGGTAAAATGCGCCTTGCGGACGAGACGCTTTCGGTGTACACGCACATTATTAATTCTGTAAACCAGATGAACCTTTATTTTGGTGAAGATAATATTACTTTTGAAAAATTTTATAAGATCCTCAAAACCAGTATTGAAAATCCAAGCATAGGCAACATACCAACAGGAGTTGACGATGTTTTGGTTACGAGCATTGACAGGTTCCGTGGGCTTCGGGCAAAGGCTTTGTTTGTCTTGGGTGCCGTTGAAGGAAGTATTCCCCGTGGATATATAGGAGAGGGCCTGTTAAAGGACGGCGAGCTTAAAGTTTTAGGCATTGAAGAGACTGTTTTAAGAAAACACTCCGACGAAAACTACGTTGTTTACAGACTGTTTTCTTCCGCTTGCGATAAGCTTTATGTCTCTTACCCGATTGCTGACAACGAGGGTGGTGCGGTAGCCCCTTCGCAAATTGTTGCTGATATTAAGGAAATATTCCCAAATGTAAATATAATTCAAAATGTGTATCAAAAGCTTAACTACATAGATGAGATAGAAGGTGTTGTTCCTACTTTTAACAAGGTCATACAGCACAAGGCGGAAGGTTTTTGGGAACAGGCGCTGTTGTGGTTTAAAAACAACAGGCCCGATTACTATGCGGTTTTATGCAAGGCGAAAGAATATGACAACTTGCCCGAAAAACTGCTTTTTGAAAACGTAAGGGCCCTTTACAGAACGGAAAATATGAAATCAAGTATATCTAAAATCGAAATGTATAACAGGTGCGCTTTTTCGTACTTTGTTCGTTACGGGCTAAATGTCAGGGAAAGAAACGTATATCAGTTACAAGCAAGAGACTACGGCACATATGCTCACGAAATTGTTGATAAGTATTCGGACTTTCTTAAAGAAAACGGCTCTGCAAATATAAGCGAAGAGTTGTGCGCTAAAAAGACTGCTGAGATTACAAAAGCCGTGCTGGACGAAGCGCTAAGCGGATATTACAAAGAGTCTGAAAGAAACAGATATGTATATAACAAAATGCAGCAGATGATGAATACTGTTCTATGGAACATTACTCAGTTTTATAACGAAAACGAGTACGTCTTGCTTGGAAACGAAGTGGAGTTTGAGGACGGCGGCTTCTTTGAACCGATTGAAATTGAGCTTTCCGATAAAAGCGTTGTAAGGCTCACGGGAAAGGTCGACAGGGTAGACGTAAGACGGACTGATAATGGAGACTTTATCAGTATTGTAGACTACAAGTCGAGTGAAAAGAACATTGAATTTGAAAAGATACTCTGTGGCGTTCAGATTCAGTTGCCCGTTTATCTTAAAGCTATATCCGAAGGTTTGTCAAAAGGTGAAAGGGCTGTTATGCCTGCCGCTATGTTCTATTATCACATAGACGACCCGATAGTTGACGCTAAAAAAACACTTTCGGACGATAAGATTAAACAGGAAGTTTTAAAGAAGCTGAGAATGAAGGGAATTATAATCGAAAGCGAGGAAATATCAGGGCTTTATACGATTAAGAAAAACATTACTTCTTCAAGGATTGACAAGCTTTGTAACACCGCTATTAATAAGGTCAAGACAACGCTTGATAAAATAGTCGGCGGCGACATATCCATTAACCCGCTGAGGTTCGGGCAGTCTACGTCGTGCGACTATTGCCCTTATTGGAATGTATGCAGCTTTGACACAGCTCTTAATAAAAACGAGTATAAAAACCGCAAAAAACTGGATATGGAGGAGTTTTTTGAATATGCAGACAAGATGGACTAAAAACCAACAAAAAGCGATTGACATCAAAAATACCAACGTTTTAGTCTCTGCTGCCGCAGGTTCGGGTAAAACTGCCGTTTTGGTTGAGCGTGTTATTAAAAAGATTACCGACGAAAACGATAAAGTGTATGTTAACGAGCTTTTGATTTCTACTTTTACAAAGGCTGCCGCAACAGAGATGAGAGAAAGAATATATAACGCCCTCGCTGCAAAAATTAAGGAGCAGCCTGAAAATCCGTATTTAAGAGAACAGCTTGTTTTGCTTAATCAGGCGCAGATTTCGACTGTTCATTCGTTTTGTACAAACTTGCTAAGGGATAACTTTCACAGAATTAACCTAAGGCACGACTTTAAAATCGCAGAGGAAGTAAAAGTTGATGAGATTAAAAAAGCTGCGATTAACGCCGTTTTGGAGCGGAATTATCAAGACGCAACAGATGACTTTTTAAAAACAGTTGATGCCTTTGGCGGAAAGAAAAATGACGACGGCGTTGTTGAGATAGTCTTAAACCTCTACGGCTTTGCGGACAGCCTTGCACATCCGTCAGAATGGCTCGACTATTGTGTTGACTTAAAGAGCAAAATACCGATCTACAGACAAACCATGCGCGAGATGGCAATGGAAGGTTTAAACAACGTGCTCGACAAGTACAAAAGTGCGCTCGATGTTATATATACCGACCCGGGCCTTTCACCGTATATATCCACGTTCGAGGAAGGTATACGCGAAATTAACGATGCGACAGGAAAACTCGATGACTACGGGGCAGTTGCAGTAATTTTGGAACAATTTTTGTCGCGAAGACTTGCCTCGAAAAGCAAGGACGCCGACGAGCAAAACGTCAAGTTTGTTAAAGCTCAAAGAGAAGCTGCTAAAAAAACCGCTGAAAAGGTATATAATCAGTACTGTGTAACGGACGACGACATATTAAATGATATCGAGGCGGTTACTACGTATGTACGTGAGTTTGTTAGACTTACCAAGGAGTTTTCGAACGAATTTTCTAAAATCAAGAGAGAAGAAAATCTTCTGGACTTTTCCGACCTTGAACATTTTGCCGTATCTTTGCTGGAAGAAAACGAAGATGTAAGATGCGAATTAAAAGGAAAATACAAAGAAATATTCGTTGACGAGTATCAGGACACAAACGGCGTGCAGTCGTATTTGTTCGAGCTATTAACAAATGGAAACAATTTGTTTTTGGTAGGTGACGTAAAACAAAGTATTTATGGGTTTAGAAATTCTAATCCACAGTATTTTGTAGAGAAATATGACCGTTATTCAATTGACGGAAATGAAAGCGGTACTGATATTTTGCTTTTGCATAATTTCCGTAGCAGTAACGCGCTACTCGCCTTTGTAAATACTGTTTTTTCTGCTCTAATGAGTGAAAAATTAGGTGATGTCCCCTATAACGACGAGCACAGACTTGTGTTTGCAAACGAGGATGTTCACAGTCTCGAAGAGACAGCAGAGGTACATATAATTGACACAAGCTCTGCGACAGACGATGACGATGATGACCTGATGAGCAACGTTGCGCTTGAGGCTGAATTTATAGCAAACAGAATAAGCAGACTTGTTGATGAAGAAAAGATTGATGTTTTCGATAAGGAAACAGGCAAGAACAGGCCCGTTACTTATAAGGATATTGTTATACTTTTAAGAAAGACAAAGGGAGTCGCAGACGTATATGCTGAGGCGCTTATTTCAAGAGGGATACCTGTTTACACCGAGGAAAAGGGCGCGTACTTTAATACTATTGAGGTTGCGACTGTGATATCTTATCTTAAAATAGTTGAAAATCCGTTGCAGGACATACCTATGCTTGCCGTTATGAGAAGTCCTATATTTGGTTTTGACGACAACCTTATTGCAAAAATCAGGGCAAAAAACAGATACGATTCGTTATATAACGTGCTTAAAAACAGCGACGAAGAGATGGCAAAAGCTTTTATAGAAAAGCTTGATGAGCTAATCGAAGAGTCAAAGATTAACGACGTTGACTATATTGTTAGAAAAATTGTGTACGAATCAGGGTATTACAGCTTTGTCGGCGGGTTGCCTGAAGGCGATAGGAGGATGGCTAATTTAAGCTCACTTTGTCAAAGAGCCTCGGAGTTTTGTAATGGCGTTTTCAAAGGCGTTTTTAAATTTATTAATTACTTAGAAAGTATGGTTGCAAGCGGTAAGGAGTATTCTGCTGCAAAGCTTCTTGGTGCAAACGACAACGTAGTCAGTATAAGTACAATTCATAAAAGTAAGGGACTTGAATATCCCGTCGTGATACTCCCTGACTGCGCAAGAAAGTTTAACGAAACAGATATGACTAAGCAGTGTGTTTTTGACGAAAAGCTTGGGCTTGCGGTTAATGCGGTTGATACAAAAAGAAGGCTGAAATACCCGCCATACATGAAGTACGCTATTGCCGAAAAGAAGAGGAGTGACCTGTGGTCCGAGGAAGTTCGACTGCTGTATGTTGCCCTTACACGTGCAAAGCATAAGCTGATAATCAGCGCATCGCTAAGTAAGGCCGAAGAGATGCTAAGTACTTTTGCATGTCTTGGCGTTAATCCCTATTCGTTTAAGGCAGAAAACAGCTATATTAAGTGGATTGTTACGGCGCTTGGCGGTAAAGGCATTTCACTTTACACAAGGGAAATGGCGCTTGATTACCGCTCAGTAAAATCACCTGATGTGGTAAAGGGCGCGGTAATTGATTACAGCGAATTTTATGATGAAATTGACAAAAGGTTAAAGTACAAATATCCTTATCAAAACCGTAAAAACATTCCCTCAAAGCGCTCGATTAGTGAAATTGCGACCGTCAGCGATGAGAACATACATCTTGCAAAAATCAGACAATCCGAGCGAGGACTAAGCGCTGCACAAAAGGGTACAATTGTTCACTTTGTATTGCAAAACATAGACCTTACCAACGTCGGAAGTGTTTCGGATATTAGAGTGCAGCTTGAAAAGATGTTTCAACTCGGGATGTTGGAGCGAGAGTACGAAGAGTTTATTGACTGTGAGGCTATACACGGATTTTTTACGAGCGATGTAGGCAGGAGGATGCTTTCTTCCGACGACGTTTACAGAGAATTTAAGTTCTGTGTAGAATTGCCGTCAACCGAGGCCGGATACGACGAGGAGGAAGAGTATGTGCTTGTGCAGGGTGTTATAGACTGTTGCTTTGTTGAGGACGGAGAGTTTGTGATTATAGACTATAAAACCGGAAGTATGCAGGATAAATATAAAAATCAGCTTAACCTGTACGCAAGATGCCTTAGCGTTGCAACCGGTAAAAATGTTAAGGAGACTAAAATTTATCCGTTAATATAACTATTATTTGGTAAAATATAGCTCTTAAACTCTTGAAAGACGCAAAAAAATATGTTATAATTAACGAAGTTTGTAAGAATTGGAGTGATTTTTTATGAGACAAAAGCTCGAACAGATTAAAGAGGCTTCGCTTGATGCCGTTAAAAATATAAAAGACAGAGCTGCTCTTGACGCATTTAAGGTCGAATTTTTGGGTAAAAAAGGCAGACTTACTGATGTTTTAAGAGGTATGGGTGCTCTCTCTGCTGAGGAAAGGCCGGTTATAGGTCAGCTTGCCAACGAAATAAGGTCTTTTATAGAGGGACAGGTTTCTGAGATTTCCGCAGAAATCGACAAGGCAGAAACTTTAAAAAAGCTTGCTGATGAGACAATTGACGTTACCTTGCCCGGCAAGTCTGTGCAGATGGGTAAGAAGCACCCGCTGACGATTGTTTTAGACGAGCTTAAAGATATATTTATCGGTATGGGATTTGAAATTGCGGAAGGTCCTGAAATCGAGACTGACTACTATAACTTTGAGGCGCTTAACATTCCAAAGGACCATCCTGCAAGAGATACACAGGATACCTTTTACATCAGCGAAAATGTGTTACTTAGAACACAGACTTCGCCTTGTCAGGTAAGAACTATGGAAAAGAAGAAACCGCCGATAAGGATGATTTCTCCGGGACGAGTTTTCAGAAGCGACAATCTTGATGCTACGCATTCTCCTCTTTTCCACCAGATAGAAGGCCTTGTTGTTGACAAGGGCGTTACTATGGCGGACCTTAAAGGTACTTTGGAAGTATTTTGCAAAAAGCTTTACGGCGATGATATAAGTGTTCGTTTCAGACCGCATCACTTCCCGTTTACAGAGCCAAGTGCAGAGCTTGACATTTCTTGCCCTGCTTGTCATGGTACGGGTTGCAGAGTATGTAAGGGTGAAGGCTGGATTGAAATTTTGGGTGCGGGTATGGTTCATCCTAAGGTTTTAAGAGGATGCGGCATTGATCCGGAAGAGTACAGCGGATTTGCGTTTGGTATAGGGCTTGAACGTATCGTTATGAGAAGGTTTGATATTGACGATATTCGTATGTTCTACGAAAACGACTTGCGTTTCTTAAAACAGTTTTAGGAGGTAATTTAGATGAAAGTTCCAATGAGTTGGTTTTCCGACTATGTTGATATAAGCGGTATTACGTCAAAGGATTTTGCCGACAAGCTCACTATGAGCGGCTCTATGGTTGAGGGCATTGAAAACAAGGGCGAAAACATTTTGAACGTTGTTACTGCAAAAATTTTAAAGATTGAAAAACACCCCGACGCCGACAAGCTTGTCGTTTGTCAGGTTTCTTTTGGCGACGAAGAGGTACAGATTGTAACAGGCGCTTCAAACGTGTTTGAAGGTGCGATTGTTCCTGTCGCAAAGGACGGCTCTACCCTGCCTGGTGGCAAGATTAAAAAGGGTAAGCTTCGCGGTGTTGAAAGCTGTGGTATGATGTGTTCTGAAGAAGAGCTTGGCATCGCTACCGAGCCTGCTACCGGTATTATGATATTGCCTGACGACACACCTTTGGGCGTAGACATAAGAGAGATACTCGGCCTTAATGATTCTGTTGTTGATTTCGAAATCACTTCAAACAGAGCTGACTGCTTCAGCGTTATCGGCCTTGCACGCGAAACTGCTGTTACTTACGACAGAAAGTTTACGCTTAAAAAACCGGAGGTTAAAACTGCGGGCGACGATATTAAAAATTACGTTGATGTTACTGTTTGCGACCAGGATTTGTGTTACAGATACACTTCTCGCGTGGTTAAAAATGTTAAAATAGGACCTTCTCCGGAATGGATGAAGAGAAGACTTGAACTTGCAGGTGTCAGGTCAATCAACAACATCGTCGACATAACAAACTATGTTATGTTGGAGTACGGTCAGCCTATGCACGCCTTTGACATTAGGACAATCAGCGGCGGCAAGATTGTTGTAAGACGCGCAAAAGACGGAGAAGTTATAAAGACATTAGACGGAGTAGACAGAGCTCTTGATAAGGATATGCTCGTAATTTGCGACGCTGATGCACCGATTGCTTTGGCTGGTGTTATGGGTGGCGAAAACAGCGAAATTAAAGACGATACGACTACAATCGTGTTTGAAAGTGCTACTTTTAACGGAGCTTCTGTTAGAAACTCTGCCAAGAAGGTTGGTCTTCGTACAGAGTCTTCTGCAAGATATGAAAAAGGCCTAGATGCCAACAATACTCTTGATGCAATAAACCGCGCGTGCGAGCTTATAAATATGCTTGGCGCAGGTGATGTTGTTGACGGAACTATTGATGTTTATAACGAACTTCCCGAAAAGAAGGTTATTAAATTCAGACCTGACAAGATTAATGCGTTTTTAGGCACTGATATAGACAAACAGTTTATGGTAGATACGCTCACAAAGCTCGACTTTGTAATAGATGGCGACGATATCTATGTGCCTACTTACAGAGCAGATGTCGAGGCAGAGCCTGATGTAGCTGAGGAGATTGCAAGAATCTATGGCTACAATAATATGCCTACAACTCTTCTTTCCGGCGACACTACCCTTGGTGGCAAGAACGAAAAGCAGCTCGCAGAAGATAAGGTTAGAAACGTGCTTTGCGCACAAGGTTTAAACGAGATTATAACTTATTCGTTCGTTAGCCCCAAAATGTATGCAAAGCTCGGAATTGAGCTTGACGACCCGATTGTTATAGCTAATCCTCTTGGCGAAGACCAGAGTATTATGAGAACGGTTACGATAGGCTCTATGCTTGAAACAGTAGCTACAAACTATAATTACAGAAACGAGCAGGCATATTTGTACGAAATTGCAACAAAATATAAAAAGACCGACGGTGAACTTGCTGACGAAACACTCGATATAGATATCGCTATGTACGGAAAAGGCACCGACTACTACACGTTAAAGGGTGTGGTAGAAGAACTTTTGGCTTCTTTTGGTATAACATATTACGAAATCGAGGCGGAAAAGGATAATTCCATTTTCCATCCGGGACAGACAGCTAACATTTATGTTAAGCGTAAGAAACTTGCTACATTGGGTAAAATTCACCCAACTGTACAGAAGAACTTTGGTATAAATACTGATGTGTTCGCGGCAGTTATCGACTTTAACGTGCTTTTGGAAGTTCAAAAGACACAAAAGAAGTACAAGAGATTGCCGAAATTCCCTGCAATAACACGCGACCTTGCTATGGTTGTTGACGTCAACACACCTGTACGTGCTATTGAGGACATCTTCCGCAACACAAAGACCAATATAATCGAAAGCTTTGAGCTATTTGACGTTTACCAGGGCAAGCAGATTGGCGAAAACAAAAAGAGTGTGGCTTATTCCTTGAAATTCAGAGACCAGGATAAGACTCTTTCGGATGCTGATGTTAACCCTGTTATTGAAGATATTGTTTTAAGGCTTTCAAAGGAACTTGACGCAAAAATACGTGATAATTAATTGATTTTGCCAATGTCGAATTTTCGGCATTGGCAAAAAGCATATAAATATTTAATTTTTTTGCTAAGAAGGAGTGAATGTAATGAGTGAAACAATGAAGTTTAACGGTATTGGTAAAAGGGCGCAGCCACGCGAGATTATTTTGGAAGTTTACCAATCCTTAAAGGAAAAAGGTTACAATCCTATCAGCCAGTTTGTAGGATACGTTATGTCAGGTGACCCGACGTATATTACAAGCTATAACAACGCTCGTTCATTGATTATGAAGCTTGAAAGAGACGAAATTTTAGAAGAATTGTTTAAGGAATACCTTAAAGACGAATAGGTGATTTTGCTTGAAAAAAACTGTTAAAACAGTAAGCTTTATGATGATTGCTACGTTACTTTCAAAAGTAGCGGGTTTGCTGAGAGATGTCTTTATTGCAGCTAAATATGGGACTGAAACGATGGAGGCTACTGCGTTTAGTTATGCAAGCAGTTTGCCTGTACAGTTGTTTGACTTTACACTTGGCGCTGCCGTTTTGGCAACGTTTATACCTATATTTAACGGCTATTTGGAACAAGGAGATAAAAAGAGGGCTTTTGAGTTTTCCAACAATTTTATTAACGTTACTGTTTTTATTTCGACGCTGATTAGTGTCGTTTGTATGATTTTTTCAAAATACATTGGCGTTTTAATAGCCCCTGACCTTGATGTGCAGACACAGCTTCTTTTGCAAAAGCTTATTATAATCGTATTGCCGACAACTATATTTACGACTCTTGCTTACTCGTTTGTTGGGATTTTGCAGTCGTTTAAGGAATTTAATGTTCCGGCTATAATCAGCCTTGTTTCAAACGCTGTTATAGTTGCTTATCTGATTTTCTTTGACAATGTGTACGGCCTTTGCGTTGCTATGCTTGTTGGCTGGGGACTGCAATTTGCTGTTCAGATTCCTTCTTTGGTTAAGAAGAAGTACAAGTATCAGTTTACACTTAACTTTAAAGATAAAGGAATTAAAGAGGCGGCTTTTTTAGCCCTGCCGATATTGCTTAGCTCATGGTTGCAGCCGATATCTATTTTTGTTAACAAGCGCTATGCTTCATCGATAATCGGAGGTGCGCCGGCGCTTGACTATGCAAACAGGCTGTATATAATCGTAACAGGCGTCTTTGTTATGGCTATTACGAACTATATTTTTCCCGACATGTCTAAAAAAGCAAGTACCGACGATTATACCGGACTGCAAGATATAATCAATCAGTCTGTAAGAGCCATGGTGCTTATAATCGCGCCGATTATGGCGGCATCGTTCTTGCTTTCGGGCGAGATTATCTCTATCGTCTACGAAAGAGGAGAGTTTTCTGCAAACTCAGTTATGCTGACATCGTCCGCTTTGCAGTTTTACGCTTTAGGGATGCTTTCTTTTGGTGTTAACGAAATACTTAACAAGTGCTTTTATGCGCTTAAAAGGCCTAAAATTCCTATGATTGCCTCGGTTTTCGGCATAATTGTAGCAGTTGTTTTTTCCTCGCTTTCAATAAAGCTGTGGAACCTGGGAGTAAAAGGCCTTGCACTTAGTTCGTCGATTGCGACTTTCGTTGTGTCGTTGGTTTTGATATTTGTTATTGAAAGAAGCGTTCGTGTTTTTAATAAGGATATGTTTTTACACATTTTAAAGGTAATACTTGCGGTTGCTGTTATGGGCGCCGCTGTTGTTGCGTTAAATTCAGCTATGGCGCAAAGCGCGTTGATTTTAAGACTTTTAGCTGATGCAGTATGCGGATGTGTTGTTTACGTTTTGATGCTTATAATTCTTAGGATAAAAGAAGTAAGCGAGGTGCTGAAAAGATGAAAGAAATCTTACAAAACAGCTGGATTTGCAGCAAGATTTCGCTTTTTGCAAAAAAGGTTGCGAAGAAGTGGGAAGAAAGCAACATCGGCTGGCTTGTTACAAGGAATTTTGACGATTTTAAAACTAAAAACAGCTTTGTATATAAAATTGCGACTAACATTTTGCAAAAGCTTCAGGGACTACAATTTTGCAGTAAAATAAAGGACAGCGTAATATTAAACGCTTTTACTCATTACGAATATGGTGTTTATACAATTTTATTTTTGGCGCCGTTTTTGCCGACCGTTGTTTGCGCTTTAATTGCGGCGGCTACAATTGCTTCGTATCTTGCAAACGCAGTTATAAAGAAAGAGGTAAAGCTTAGCGTCGGTTCACTGTCCGTGTCCCTTTTGCTCCTTTTGGTCTTATTCTTTATTAGCTCTGTAACGTCATACGCAAGGACAGACAGCATAAAAATATTTGCCCTGTACTTTGTCTTTGTGTTGTCGATATTCCCGGTCATTAACTGTGCAAGCGACGGCAAAAGGTTAAAGCTAATGCTTGGCTTGTTTGTTAATTCAGGAATTGTTGTTTCGATATACGGGATTTATCAATACTTCTTTGGCGACAACATCGGACACGCATGGATTGATGAGGATATGTTTTCAGATATATCAGTCAGGGTTTATTCAACATTTGGCAACCCCAACGTGCTTGGTGAATATCTACTTTTACTTATACCAATTTGCGGAGGGCTTATATACGCATCCAGGAAATGGCAGTCCAAACTGTTTTATCTTGTTGCACTTGCGCTTTCGGGAGTGTGTATGGTACTGACCCAGTCGAGAGGATGCTGGCTTGGGCTGATACTTGTTGCGTTTATCTTTGCGGTTTTAATTGACCGTCGACTTTTGCTTTTGGGAGCAGCCGGGCTTTTGGCTATGCCGTTTGTTTTACCGCAGAGTATAATCAATCGCTTTACCAGCATAGGTAACCTGACAGACTCGTCTACATCTTACAGAGTGCATATATGGCTTGGCACTTTAAAGATGTTAAGAAGTTTCTGGTGGAACGGAATCGGAATCGGAACAGAAGCTTTCAATAAAGTTTATCCGATTTTTGCCTACAACGCGACTCCGGCTTTGCATTCGCACAACTTGTATTTACAGCTGGTTTCCGAGTCGGGAATCGCAGGCATTGTTGCTTACTTTGGTTGTACGCTGATAAGCTTAAAAAAGATGCTTGTCGGATACTTGTGCGGTAAAAAGAGCATTTACGGAATAGTATGCGGCTGTATAATAGCCGGAATTTTTGGCTTTATGTTACAGGGAATGTTTGATTATTCCTGGTACAATTACAGAGTTTTTGCTATTTTCTTTGTTTACTGCGGCGTAGGTATAGGTGCGTACAGCTGCTCATGTAAAAATAAAGATATTACAATGACACAACAGAAAGGCGTTGAGTAATATGAAAAACAAAAGATTTAATATAATTGATTTTGTAATAGTTTTCGTTGTTGTTGCTGCTTTGTGTGTTGGTGGATACATTTATGTATCTTCATCCAATTCGGAAGTTGCAAACGACGTTGAAACTATCGAATTTACCATTATGGTTACTGAGGTTTCTGAAGATATTGCAAACAGCTTTAAGGTCGGAAGCCCTGTTTCCTTTGGCGAGTCTTCGTCAGGAAGCGGTGTTATTTCAGATGTTGTTGTAGAGCCGTATAAAGAACTCGGCAAAAACATAAAGGACGGAGACTTTGTCTGGTCAGAGGCGCCTGAGCTTTACACAGCCTTTGTAACTATAAGGTCAGACGTAGTTAAGAGCGAGTACGACTATACATCAGGCAGAGAAACAGTAGCAATAGGCAGAAAGATGCCTTTTAACGCAGTAGGTGCTGCGTCAGAGGTCAGCTATATTGTCGACTTGTCGGAAGTAGAGTGAGGTGTAGGTTATGATAATGGATTCTAAGGGTAAGCTGTTCGGAAAAATAAGTATTGTTGACTTAATAATTTTGGTTTTGATTTGTTTAGCCGTTGTTGGTGGATATTTCAGGTTTAACGGCAAAAATTCCGAGGTGGTAATCGAGGACACAGAGTTTTACTACTCAATCAGCATCAATAAGATTATGGCTTCTAACAAGGACAAACTTTTGGCAAGTATAGGTACACCGTTTAAGCTTGATGAAAAGGTAGAAAGTACTATGGGCGTGCTTGTTGACGCTACTGCTCAGCCCGCGATGGACCATATAACTATGGATGACGGCACGGTAGTTTTGGCAGAAGTGCCTGAAAGGTACGACGTTTTGCTGACTTTTAAGGTTAACGGAAAGGTTAACGAGTTTGGATACTATACTCCTGAAATGTATGAAATTTGTGCAGGCAAGGAAAATACTATTAAAAATATTTATTGTAATGTAATAGGGTATGTACAAAAGGTTTGGACTAATTAATTAACGGAGCTTATGTTTATGAGAAAAATTCTTGCAGTTTGGATTACAAAGTTACTGATTATGTTTGGAAAGCTTATGGGTAAGATGGGCTCATCTACCCCAGGTAGTTACGCTCTTAAAATTTGCCCTGATATTTTAAAGCTTTGCGCAGGTCAGGTTAAAAATGAGATTGTGGTTGTGTGCGGTACAAACGGAAAAACAACTACCAACAACCTTTTGAATTCGGTGTTTAAAAGTAAGGGGAACAGGGTCGTATGTAATAATATCGGAGCTAATATGCTTCCCGGTGTCGTTACTGCCTTTGTAGATTGCTGCGATATATTCGGGCGATGCAAAGCGGACTACGCATGTATAGAAATTGACGAAATGTCGGCGGTAAAGGTGTTTGAACACTTTTCGCCGGACTATATGGTTATCACCAACCTTTTCCGCGATCAGCTTGACCGCTACGGAGAGATTGACATAACCGTTGATTACCTTAAAAGGGCTATTGAAAAGTGCGACAACACAAAGCTTGTCCTTAACGCTGACGACCCGCTCGTAACCGCGCTTGGAATGAAAACGGGCAAAGAGTGCATCTTCTTCGGAGTGGGAGAGGACGCCGGAATATCTCTTAATGAGATTAAAGAGGGGCGCTTTTGTTCGTACTGCGGTACAGAGCTTGAATACGACTTTTATCATTACAGCCAATTGGGTATGTACGCTTGCAAAGGTTGTGGTTTTAAAAGACCAAAGGTTGATTTTGAAGCTAAAAACGTTTTGCTCGATAACGGTATAGAGTTTGACGTAACCGACAGTAAAATCAGCGTTAAATACAGAGGCTTTTATAACATCTACAACATTTTAGCTACGTTTTCGGTAACTAAGCTTTGTGGTGTTGACCTAAGCTCGTTTAACGATATATTATTAAAATATAAGCCTCAGGTCGGTCGAATGGAAGAGTTTATAATTAATGGTAAAGAAGTTGTCTTTAACCTGTCTAAAAATCCTGCCGGTTTTAACCAGGCTATATCTACTGTAATGGGAGACAAAAGACGCAAGAACATTGTTACTGTTATTAATGACAAGGCTCAGGACGGCAAGGATATTTCCTGGCTTTGGGATGTTGACTTTGAAAGATATAAAGACGTTAACGCAAAACTGTTCTGCACATCGGGCATAAGGCATAACGATTTAGCTGTCAGACTAAAATATGCTGAAATTGACAACATTTACGATACTGACGATATTAAGGACTCCATCATAAAAGGCCTGGCAGACGAAGAAATTGACGTGTTGTATGTGCTGGTTAATTACACGGCTCTCTTTACGACACAAAATATTATAAAAGGTCTGGAGGAAGGTAAATGAAACTAACTATTGCACATTTGTATCCGGAGCTTTTGAATCTTTACAGCGACAGAGGCAACATCACCACACTTATAAAAAGGGCGCAGTGGCGCGGTATTGATGTTGAAGTTCGTGAGTATAAATTATCTGACGAGATTGACTTTGATAATACCGATATCTTATTTTTAGGCGGCGGCTCGGACAGAGAACAATTACTGGTTGCCAACCGCTTAAAAGAGATAGTAGATAGCTTCAAGGCGTACGTTGAAGACAACGGCGTTGTAATAGCTATATGTGGTGGTTATCAGCTTTTGGGTAAATATTACAAGACTAAGGATGATACCGTACAGGGACTTGGTGTTTTGGATATTTATACAGAAATTTCAGATACAAGACTCATTGATGATGTTGTTATAAAGCCCGACTTTTTAAACGGACATATTGTAGGCTTTGAAAACCATGCCGGCAGAACGTTTGTCGGAGGCCACGATCCTCTTGGTAAGGTAATACACGGAAACGGTAACAACGGAGAGGATGCCACAGAAGGGGTTGTTTATAAAAACGTAATAGGCACATATTTGCACGGTCCGCTTTTGCCTAAAAATCCCGAGCTTTGCGACTATATAATAAAAAAAGCCCTGCAAAGGAAATACGGAGAAGACGTATCCTTGCAGGAACTTGATGACTCTATTGAAAACGCTGCAAACGAATATATTGTTAATCGTTTTCGCAGTTAAGTGACGAGTACTTTTGTATCGCACGACGGATCGAGTTTTTTACATTTTCGTCAGCCTTTTTATCACTGTTGTGGTCAAAGAGGCCAACAAAAGCGCTGATATCCTCGTGCATTTGCTCTTGTGAGGCGATTTGCATGGGGACGATTGTGTGGTAAAATTCTTTAAAATCCTTTGCCCCAAGCTCTGACTTTGCATATTTTAGAAGCTTTGCAAAATGAGGAAGACAAAAGCCGCTTTTTGAAGCAAATTTTTTCTTAAAATCTGCTTCGGTTTTCCATATGTAGATTATGTTATTGTAATATCTGTGCATTTTTTCGCTTATGTTTTCACATATTACACAGGTGCTTTGGTTGGATTCTATAAGATTAATGAGCTTTTCTGCCGAATCGCCTTCGGCGGATTGCTTTTTGAAAACTCCCTTTTTTGAAGGTGTGTTGTCAATCGCGTTTTGCAGTACAAGGTCGTTTTGTTCTTTTGTATGTGTCTGAAGTATAAGCGCAAGAGGAAGAGCCTGTCTGCCCTCTATAAGTGCGCGATAATGTGCCTTGCAAAAGCCTTTTTTGTTCGAGTTGATACGAAAATCAGGCTCCATCATAGCAGGGCCGAGTGTATAGGAGATTTGCTCCTTTTCAAGCTTGTTTTCAATGGCGCAGACAGCACAGCTGCAATCGGTATCAAACGCCTCGTTTATAGGTATTGTATATATAGTTTCTTTCAAGGCAATGTCTCCTTTAAGAGTTATTTAGTCAGCAAATATTATAACATTATTTTATTTAATTGTAAATAGAAAGGTTCGTCTATGGTTGTTAAAAACAAAGACTTTGATTTGGTTGATACGTTCGAATGCGGTCAGTGTTTCAGATGGAACTGCAACGATGCAGGAGTTTACACCGGTGTCGTTAGGGGAAATATAATTAAAATATCACGCAAAAGAAACGATACCTTCGAATTTGAATGTAATGACCCTTCGATAATCGAGGAATACTTTGACTTTAAAAGGGATTACTCAAAGATTAAAGAAAATCTCGCAAAAATTGACCCGATTTTAAACTCGGCTGTAGAAAGAGGAAGGGGCATCAGAATTTTAAAACAAGACACTTGGGAAGTGATTGTTTCCTTTATCATTTCAGCAAATAATAATATTCCAAGGATTAAAAAGATTGTTGAAAGTCTATGCGCAAATTTTGGAGAAAAAATTAATGCCGGTTATTATTCTTTTCCCGGTCCGGATGTTGTCGCAAAGCTTTCTGTTGATGAACTGGGCGTTATAAAAAGCGGGTTTAGAGCAAAGTATATTTTGGACGCAGCAAAAAAGGTTGAGAAAGGTACAATCGACCTTAAAGCTCCGTTTGAAATGTCCACAGCTGATGCGCGCGAGTATTTAAAGCAGATAAACGGAGTAGGGGACAAGGTTGCTGACTGTATTTTATTGTTCGCATACCAAAAATATGACGTGTTCCCAAAGGACGTCTGGACCAAAAGGGTGCTAAACGAGCTTTATGGTGTTGGGGAAAAGGAATTTGATAAATTTATTAAAGAACATTTTGGAGATTTGGCAGGCTTTGCTCAGCAATACCTGTTTTATAACATTAGGGGTTGAGTATAATCCACAAAAACGGTTTACATAACTCTAAAAACTTTAATTTTAAAAACAATTTTTGCAAAGTTTGTAGATTTTTTTGTCGTAGTATGTTATAATATACTTAAATTAAAAGGTTGAACTTTTAAAATTCAACTTTTTACATATGGAATTTTAACCAATTTACTGCTTTGTAACTTGGTTAAAAAAGAAAAACTAGGAGGATAAAAAATGATTACACACGGTAAGAACATCAAGGTATTTTCCGCAAATGCCAACAAAGAATTGGCTGAGTCTATTGCAAAGAAGCTTGGGGTTGAACTTGGCGATGCACAGGTTATGACTTTTAGCGACGGAGAAATAGGTGTTAATATTAACGAAACAGTCAGAGGACAGGACGTCTTTATCGTTCAGTCTACATCATATCCTGTTAACGACCATCTTATGGAGCTTTTGATTTTAATTGACGCTTGTAAGAGAGCTTCTGCCGGACGTATTACCGCGGTTATTCCTTACTACGGATACGCTCGTCAGGACAGAAAGGCTAAGGCAAGAGACCCGATTTCAGCAAAATTGGTTGCAGACTTGATTGCAAAGGCCGGTGCTGACAGAGTACTTACTATGGATCTTCACGCTCCACAGATTCAGGGATTTTTCGACATTCCTGTTGACCACCTTTTAGGCGTACCGCTTTTGGCTCCATACTTTAAGGATATCTTCGGTCTAGACAACGAGGAAGTTGTTGTTGTTTCTCCTGACCTTGGCAGCGTTACAAGAGCAAGGAACTTTGCTGCCCGTATTGATGCTCCTCTTGCCATTGTTGACAAAAGACGTCCTAAGGCAAACGTGTGTGAAGTTATGAATATAATCGGCGACATTAAGGATAAAGTATGTATAATTGTTGACGATATGGTAGATACTGCAGGTACACTGTGTAACGGTGCGCAGGCTCTTAAAGACAGAGGAGCTAAGCAGGTTTTTGCTTGTGCAACTCATGGCGTTCTTTCCGGTCCTGCTATTGAAAGAATAGAAAAATCCGTAATTGACGAGCTTGTAATTTTGGATACTATTTGTCAGCCTGATGAAAAGAAAATCGACAAGATTAAGATTCTTCCTGTTACTGATGTTTTTGCGGAAGCAATAAAGAGAATATATGATGATGTTTCTATCAGCGCTATTTTCAAATAAAACTATGAACAAGTACTTAATTGTAGGCTTGGGAAATCCCGACAGAAAGTATGTTGATACAAGGCACAATGTAGGCTTTGAAATGCTTGATGCTTTAGCTTCGTATAACGACATTAAGGTCAATAAGATTAAGTGCCGCGCTCTTATAGGCGAAGGGAAAATTGCAGGAAATTCGGTCGTGCTGGCAAAGCCACAGACATATATGAACTTATCCGGCGAGAGCGTCAGGGAACTTTGCAATTATTTTAAAATTGACACTAAAAACGTTGTAGTAATGTACGACGACATATCTTTGGATGTCGGAAAGATTAGGATTAGACCAAAGGGAAGTGCCGGCGGACATAACGGGATGAAAAATATAATTTATCATCTTAAAAGCGACGACTTTCCAAGGGTTAGGTTCGGAATAGGTGGCCCGGGCGAACGCGATTTGGCTGATTATGTTTTGTCTAAGTTTTCAAAGGATGAAATAGCTTTGCTTACAGAGTCTGCAAAAGCTGTTCCAGACATTGTCGAGCGGATTGTCCGCGGTGATTTAAACAGCGCCATGAACAGATACAATTAATAATTATTACATTTTTACGGCGGTACATTGTGTAAATGTCCGCCGTATTTTTTTAAACTATCCAGATATATTTAGGGGTGAAATTAATCTTGTTTTTGTGGAAGAAAATAAGTTTGGTTTATCGTATTCTGATTGGTATTTTTCTTGGCCTTTTACTTGGCATAGTTTTTCCAAGTCTTGAAGTCATATCGCTCTTAGGAAGCTTGTTTGTCGGAGTTTTAAAATCTGTTGCTCCGCTTTTAGTGTTTGTTCTCGTTGTAAGTTCTCTTGCAAACAGTAATTCGGGACTAGGCAGGAGGTTTAGAGCTGTAATTATTCTTTACCTTTTAAGTACTTTGTTAGCAGCTGTAACAGCTGTGATAACAAGCACGTTGTTTCCGGTTGAGATTTCACTTACACATGTCAGCCAGTCAACTACTCCACCCAAAGGAATAGAAGAGGTATTGGCGCTTTTGCTGGATAATATTGTAGCTAATCCTGTCGAATCAATCGCAAATGCTAATTATCTTGGTGTATTAACCTGGTCGGTGCTGTTTGGCCTTGCATTTAAGGCGGTGGGTTCTGAAAGTACAAAGATACTCCTTCAAGACGTAGCATATTCCGTATCTAAGGTAGTTGGGTGGATTATAAATCTTGCGCCGTTTGGTATTTTGGGGCTTGTTTATGACACCGTATCCAAAAACGAACTTACAATTTTTATAAGCTACGGAAGGCTATTGCTTTTACTTGTTGCAACTATCGTTTTTGTGGCTTTGGTTATAAACCCTGCCATTGTTTTTGCACTGCTGCGCAAAAATCCATATCCGCTTGTTATTCGCTGTATTAAAGAAAGCGGACTTACGGCCTTTTTCACCAGAAGCTCTGCCGCAAACATACCTGTCAATATGGTGCTCTGCGAAAAACTGGGGTTAAACCGCGACTTCTACTCAGTATCTTTGCCGCTTGGCGCTACGATTAATATGAACGGTGCGTCCGTTACAATAACTATTATGTCCCTGGCTGCCGTTAATACTTTGGGAATACCGGTTGATCTTCCAACGGCAATTCTATTAAGTTTTGTGGCATCAATTGGTGCGTGTGGTGCATCGGGCGTTACGGGCGGCTCGCTGCTTTTAATACCTATGGCTTGTTCTCTTTTCGGCATTGGCAATGAGGTCGCTATGCAGGTTGTGGGGGTTGGATTTGTAATTGGCGTTGTACAAGATTCTTTTGAAACGGCATTAAATTCTTCTGGGGATGTGTTGTTTGCCGCAACGGCCGAATATTTTAACCGAGGGAAGCAAAAATAAAAGGTTAAGCTTTTTTAAAGCTTAACCTTTTTATAATTTATTTGCCCATGAAAAACTTGTTTCTTTCGTCCATTTTTGCATAAACGTCGTTCAAAACCTCGCCAAAGCGCTGGTAGTGCACAATTTCTCTTTGCCTTAAAAATTTAATTGGCTCTATGACGTCGGGGTCGTCTGCTAATTTTAAGATATTTTCGTAGGTTGCTCTTGCTTTTTGTTCTGCTGCAAGGTCTTCTGTAAGGTCAGCAATTACGTCGCCTTTAACTTGAATTGTCGCAGCTGTCCAAGGAGTGCCTGCGGCACTTTGTGGGTATACACCTACGCCGTGGTCGGTGTAATAGTCGCCAAAGCCCTGCTCTTTAATCTGCTTCATTGAAAGGTTTCTGGTTAGCTGATGGACTATTGCACCAACAATTTCAAGATGTGCAAGTTCCTCTGTACCTATGTCAGTAAGTGTACCCTTTGCCATATCAGTCGGCATGCTGTATCTTTGGGACAAATATCTTAACGAAGCGCCTAATTCACCGTCAGGTCCGCCATACCAAAATGTTTGAGTATAGGGGAAATGGCAACTATTTATTCTGAAAAATTGAAAATCAAATGAAAAAGGAGACTTGAAAATGAGTAAAAATTCTATGGATTTACACATTAGATTATCTGAGGAAGAGTATCAAATTATAGAGAAAAATGCTAAAGCAGCAGATAAAACAATATCAGCCTATGTAAGGTATGTATCCTGTAATATGTGCATGCTTCAATTTGACTATTCCTGCGTAGAAGAACATACGCATCAATTGAGTGTAATTAAGAATGCCATAATACAACTTACGTTTACTATTATAAAATCCAGGAAATGTGTTCCTGCAGATTTAGAATATATCCACGACAAACTTAATGAAGTATTCAAAACAGAAAATGAATTTTTAGAATCATATTCAAAAATTAAGAAAAACGAACAAAAACTATTATCAAAAACTGTGAAAAAGATTGTAAAAGAAACCTTAGAGAAAAACTGAAGTATAGCTTTGTCCCCACTATTTTAAATTGAAATGTAATACTTGTTTGTATAACTTATAATGTTAATCATAAAAATAATGGCTGCAGGCATATGTTGCATTTTGTTTTGTGCATTGACTTTTTGTTGTAATTGTGATAAAGTTTATGGCATAATATCGGTTCTTTACCAAAATAGTAATATCTGCAAACTTTTTGCATAGATATAGCATTGAGGAAGTGCAAAGAACATGATATTCCTAATTTAATACATTCACACAGAGTGTCGGTTATACTGCAAAGGCTTTATCAGCAAGGTATAATCGGTGGAAAGGGAATGGGGTGAGAATCCCCTGCGGTTAAACTGTCGGTGTGTGCATCGAAAGTTTTTATATCCGTTATCGAAAGATAGTCATTGGGAAACTGAGAAGGCAGGATATAAAAATGCGGACATTAGTCTATATGGTGCGAGTCACAAGACCTGCTTTGATGTTATCTCGTAAGTGCTCATTTGCATAGGGATAATATTTTCGGTTGTAACTTAACTGAATTGTGATTCATCACAGAAAAACTCAGCTGTGGTAATTTTTTGAAAGAAAAATTGCCGCAGTTTTTTTATTGCCTGCGGTAAAAGACGGAGGTGAAAAACAGAAAAAACTATTATTCATTAAAATTGAGTTTTAGACGAAAGGATTGAATCACCGTGAATTTAAAGAAATTTTTAAGTATACTTTTAACACTTGTTATGATTATCGGGATGATACCTATGGCAATTTGTGCTGCAACAGATTGCACTGTTACAGATAACATCATTGACATTACCAATAAAGATATTTATAAGTTGACCAGCAGTAAATATGCAAAGGCAATCAACATCAAAATAGATGGTGCAGCTGTTGTAAAGGCAACAGAAGAAGGTGCTGTTGTAAATATTCTCCTTGACGCTGCAACATCACCCGATGCTGTGGTATCGGTTACATTTGGAACAGAGAACAAAATGGGAACAAGCTATACTTTGAGCGGTACTGTGGAAAATGTCAAGATTGAAGACGGAGAGGCTCAACTCAGCATGAAGCTTGAAGCTAAGATAAGAACTATCACACTTGGTTCTGTTACATATACACTCAATTTCTTGGTGGATAAAGCTCCTGCGACCGTGGTGCCAACAAGAATCGTAGAATCAGATAGTAAATCTACATATAGCGGTGTTGCGTTAGACTTAAATTTAAAGGATTACTTCAAAGATGCAAAGGAATATTACATCGTAGATGACGATGCAAAAACGCTTATTGATGGAACAACATATACATTCAAGAGTTTTACGGATGGTATACATACATTGCTTTTTTCGGCATCCAACGATATCGGCGAGTGTCCAGATTCCGTTACAGTAACCATAGCTGTAACTAAAATTGCAAGTGGTGCCTGGCTTGGGATTTCTACTGATAACGGTAGTGTGAATTATGTGCAATTTACGGACGCAGATGGTAATTACATTGATGGACTTACTGCATCTCTTGAGGATAAAAATATTGTGGTTAGTTTGCCCCGAACTTTTGAGGTAAACGGCAAAATTACTGCCACTTTTGATTTGACACAAAACGGTGGTCTGCCAAAACTATCTACATCAAATGCTTTTAATGCTTCTAACGATACAAAGGTTTTTACCAATACCTTGTCAAAAGGTATGGCACAAAGAACAATGTATCTTTACAATGCACACCCCAAGGCAGTAAGCAATGTTTATACAACTTATACCATAAGTTATGCTATTGAAAACGAAATCCCTGTTCTTGCACAAAGTCAGAATGAGCCTTTGACGGCCGAAATTGTTGCAGGCGAAAGCTTCGCACTCGACCTTGCCCCTATCTTTACGGATACAGATGGCGATGAACTTGTTTATAGTGTAAAGATTAACGGTGAAGAGGCAATATCTGCAGATGTAAATTACAGTTTTACTCCTACGCTTGGCGGAACTTACGAGCTTGAATTTTTTGCAGGCGACTTTATGGCAAACTCTCAAGAGTCATATAAAGTTATACTTACCGTAACTAACTCTACCATAACTTATGATATGGCGGTGTTACTTCCCGATGATATAACTCCGGCATTTTATATAACAAACGGATATGACGAAAATAAGACAGATATTGTTGGTGATGTACTTACATTTGAAAAAGGCGAAAGCACAGACGGATATTGCACTTATACTGTATCTGTTCCCGAAAATATTTCTCTGATTTCTGTTCGAGATGAAGTTTATGGTGGTATGTCGATTCCCGCATCAAGTGAAAGCACCATAAAGCTTTGCAAGTTGCAGACAGAAATTATTGATTTTAGTGATAAAGTGATTTTAGGTTCTTTCGATGTTTCTTGTGGTGGTTATAAGGCAGTAGGTGTTAACGGCAATTTCCTGTTGATACCCGATGCAGAATATTCGTTTACGGCATCACCTGAAAATACATCTGTATACAATACGAAAACCGAAGTACATAAAATAAGCGAAGCTACACATAAAGTAAGCATTAAAGTGCCGTATAAAAACCCCAAAACAGTTATAACAACAACAGGTGCAAAAGCGAAGCTATTCAAATACTCAAACAATTACTTTGTGCATACGGTCTATGAACCGCTTGCAACCATTGATAACAATAACGGTACGTCCACACACTACTTTGCGGCAGATGGCGATCTTAGCTATCGTGTGTCAATGGAAGGTAAAATTACAAAAGCAGGATATATTAAAACCGGAAACTCTGTAACGGTACTCTATACAGAAGATGATAATTTGCCAACAGACACAACCGACTACTTTACAGAAACTTCTGATGCTGCAATTGTTGGTGATGATAGCGTACTTCTCAATATCAATCAAAATAATCACATTTCTTTAGAGTTTGGCGAAGCTAAAACCATAAAGGCATACAGAACATGGCAGATTATTGACCTTACTTATAATAACCATATTATAGAGCCTGATTTTCATTATAATATTCTTTCGGGCGAGGATGTAATAAGCCTTGAGCCTATCGAAAATCAGCCAATGACAAATGGCAGCGGTAATTGGAAAAAGCTTACTGCAATCGGAGAAGGAATGGCTATTGTTGAGGTTACTTATGATGCCATAGAAATAACAGGCAGTTCATTTGACGGTTTATATGGCGCAAGTGAGCCTGCAAGATGTGGATTGTTTGTTGTAACCGTGGGAAAGAATGTTCCTGACGTTGATTTTGGTATTAAAAGCAAATCAAGTGCAGGAAGTATGGTTTACAATGAAGTAAATGCAAAACCTTGGGACAGTGAATTTGATACGCTCTACTTCATTGGCGAAAGCGGAAAAATCAAGCTATCTCCCTCTTTTGAAGGTGGCAATATAACCGAAGTTGCAGTATCAGGAAACAAAGGAGAAAACTATACAGTTTTAGAACAAACTGATGGTGTATATATTGCACCAATTATGTCGGGCAACAACATTATCCGCGTAACTACCGATACGGGAATTGCATACAAAATAGTTCGTGGCGACAAAGTTGAACTTAAGGTCAAGAACAATACACATCCGGGTAAACCGATAAATGCAGGAGACGAAGTAAGTATTACACTTGTAGGTGTCCATACCCCCATAGCAAAAATTGCAGGTACATATAATCCCGGATACAAGAATAATACGGAGGGTGATGGCGGAGTTCATCTACATTACAGTTTTGGTGATGAAACTGTCAAAAGCGAGGGTAAGCAATACAACTTTTCAAAAGAAGGTACAACAGTAAAATTTGTTGTTCCCGAAAATACTGAAGAAACCGAGTTTACTCTTTCGGATGGGTATATTGGTCTTGGGGTAATCGGTGTTACTGCTTTCCCTGATGATAGAGAAAGTCACAGAAATATTCCGGATGGTGGTGGCACAACAAGAGGAAGTGAAACAACCTTCCATACCCGTAGCATACTTCCTGATATTACTGTGAAGTCAGGTATGCTTCCAAGCGATAATACGGCGCCGTACATTCGTGAAAATGCACCCAAAACTGCAACTCTTAATCTTGGAGGTACATATGCACTAAGTATGTCAAAGGTTTTTGTAGACCGAGATAACGATGCTCTAACATATACAGCAAAAGTCAACGATAGTGAATTAACACAGATAGAAGATGATTATTACACTTTCACTCCTGATAGTGTTGGTACATATACAATAACCTTTGTTGCCAAAGACAATGAAACAGAAAGTGATGCACATACTGTTACTTTAACAGTAAAAGAAAAAGCAAGTACCGGAAGTAACACTTCTAAGGAAGAATGGGATATTTCAGGAGATGAGATTGACGGATATGTAAATGTCAGCTTTATAGATAACGGAAAACGAGTTAAGGGAGAATCTAATGTCTCTTATCCAAAAGCTCTTGGCACAATAATTTCATCAAAACGGGTGCCGTTTACTGATGGTGATACAGTTGCAGACGTAACTCTTCGTTTGCTTGATGCAATGGATTTTACATATCAGCACACAGGCACTACAAAGAACGGATTTTATCTTGCGTCCATCGGTGATTTCACTCTTAATGGCATTAGCTATGATTCTTTTGGTGAATTTGATGCAGGTGTAGGTTCAGGTTGGATGATTACACTCAATAAAACATTTATCGAATATGGCGCATCAGAATTTGAAGTAAAAAACGGAGATGTTATCAAATGGCAATATACCTGTCAGCTTGGTAAAGATATTGGTGATCCATTCTATTCAAACCCGTCATTTTCGGGCAATCCCGGCGAAACAGATAACAAAACGAGCGAAGATTCTGTAGAGGAAAAAAATGAATCTGAAACCACAGATGAATCGGCTGTCGAAGAAACAATATTTTCCGATGTTAAAAAAGACGATTGGCATTATGAATCTGTAAAGTATGTGTATGAAAATAACCTTATGCAAGGAACAGGTGCTGGATTTGAACCTGAAAGTAAAATGACAAGGGCGATGCTTGTAACCGTTCTTTACAGAATGGCCAATCCCAATGTAACAGAAAGTGCACACAACTTTGCAGATGTAGCATCAGGAAAGTGGTATTCTGATGCGGTTTTGTGGGCGGCATCAAACGGAATTGTAAGCGGTGTTAGTGAAAATAAATTTGCGCCGAATGAGGATATTACCCGTGAACAAATGGCTCTTATTATCTATCGCTATGCAAAAATGCAAGGCTTTGATGTAAGCGAATCCTCAACTCTTGAAAGCTTTACAGATACAAGTGATGTGAGCGCTTGGGCACTCGGTGCAATTGGCTGGGCAAATTCCGTAACACTTGTAAATGGCACAAGTGAAACCACACTTTCACCGAAAGCGACTGCAACCCGTGCACAGGTTGCAACAATTCTTATGCGTTTTTCCGAAACTGTTTCCAAATGAATTAAGGAAGTGATGAGCCTTGAAACAATACAAAAACAAAGTAATAGCCTGTGTTGTCATCATAACTGTATTGGCTTTTCTCTTTTGGTATGGAGGTGATTCTCCGGGACTTCGCGGCTGGACTCAACAATCAGAAAAAACAATCTCTGCAAATTCAGATAACAAATCTCAAGAGCAAGAGACAACACAAAAGATTGCAGACAAAAAAAGCGGAGACGAACAGCCTCTGACAACTGCCAAAGAAGAAAAAGAACCTTCTCAGGAAACAACATTGGATGAAATTAAACAAATGAATGAAGAATACTGCGAGAATCAGGGAATGATTATAGATGATGCTACGGGAAAGGATAAATACGAAACCGATCCCGTTCCCGAAGGACAGCCCATACCTGTTGAGCCTGAGGATGTTGTAATAACAGATACGGAATATACTTGTATTTTATCTGTAAGATGTGATACAATCCTTAATAATATTGAGTGGCTGGATAGCGA